>NZ_JBIWFQ010000012.1:87661-87969 GCF_044763105.1 Lysinibacillus sp. NPDC096212
AGTAGCCCCAGCAGCCCCAGTAGCCCCAGTAGCCCCAGTAGCCCCAGTAGCCCCAGTAGCCCCAGTAGCCCCAGTAGCCCCAGTAGCCCCAGTAGAACCAGTCACACCAGTAGAGCCGGTAACTCCGGTAGCCCCAGTAGCGCCAGTGTTACCAGTAACGCCAGTAGCCCCAGTAGAACCAGTAGCCCCAGTAGAGCCGGTAACTCCGGTAGCCCCAGTAATACCAGTAGCTCCGGTGTCACCAGTAACGCCAGTAGAACCGGTAGCTCCAGCAGAACCAGTCACGCCAGTAGAACCGGTAGCTCCAG
>NZ_JBIWFQ010000012.1:88067-88463 GCF_044763105.1 Lysinibacillus sp. NPDC096212
AGTAGAACCAGTAGAACCAGTAGAACCAGTAGAACCAGTAGAACCAGTAGAACCAGTAGAACCAGTAGAACCAGTAGAACCAGTAGAACCAGTAGAACCAGTAGAACCAGTAGAACCAGTAGAACCAGTAGAACCAGTAGAACCAGTAGAACCAGTAGAACCAGTAGAACCAGTAGAACCAGTAACACCAGTAGCTCCAGTGTCACCGGTAACGCCAGTAGAACCAGTAGCCCCAGTAGAGCCGGTAGCTCCAGTGTCACCAGTAGAGCCAGTAGCTCCCGTAGCCCCGGTAGCCCCGGTAGCCCCGGTAGCCCCGGTAGCCCCGGTAGCCCCGGTAGAACCAGTAGCTCCAGTAGAACCGGTAACTCCGGAAGAACCAGTAGCTCCAGTGTCACC
>NZ_JBIWFQ010000012.1:88559-97318 GCF_044763105.1 Lysinibacillus sp. NPDC096212
CACCAGTAACACCAGTAACACCAGTAACACCAGTAACACCAGTAACACCAGTAACACCAGTAACACCAGTAACACCAGTAACACCAGTAACACCAGTAACACCAGTAGCTCCAGTAGAACCAGTCACGCCAGTAGAACCAGTAGCTCCAGTGTCACCAGTAATGCCAGTAGAGCCAGTAGAACCAGTAACTCCGGTAGAGCCGGTAGAACCAGTAGCTCCAGTAGAACCAGTAACTCCGGTAGAGCCAGTAGCTCCAGTGTCACCGGTAACGCCAGTAGAACCAGTAGCCCCAGTCGCTCCCATAGCTCCGGTAGAACCAGTCACACCAGTAGAGCCAGTAACACCAGTCGCCCCGGTAACACCAGTAGCCCCGGTAGCGCCAGTAGGACCAGTTTTTCCAGTAGGTTTAACAGGGAAAATAGGACAGCTTTGAGCGGCGCAAGGATTACAACAACATGGGAATGTATTACATTTACTGCAAACTCTTTCTTTAAAATTTCCAAATTGCATTGTTTCACCTCCTCTCTCAAATAGCGTATTCATAGAGAGAGAAGATGAAATAGACAGTTAACTCCTTGGCTTTTCTAAAAATATCGATAGCGGAAAAAGTATTTTTAATCAATGTATAGTTAAAACCTAATACTAGAATTAAGAAATTACTTCAATGTACTAATCCATTACTATAGAAGAGATTAAGATTCTTCATTACCCTTTTTTAAAATACGATCAAAATATGTTTTATTGTGCAGTATTTTTTCATCATTTGGTAAAAAGGATCTGGCTAATTCATTATGCGCGTTGGCAGTTTCATATTGTTGTAACCGATCAAAGAGGACACAAAGTTGTAAGTGGGGTAACCATGTCGTAAAGGTTTTGTTTTGAAAAGGAGCGTTAGGATTTTGCTTGATGACAAGCGCTTGCTCATACCAAAATATTGCTTCATAATTTCTGGCTTGTTCCATTAAATGAAAACCAAGTCTACAACACGCTTCTGGACGTGGAATATCGTATTCAAAGCTTCTTAGAATGGAGCTCAGATTATTTTCTGGATCATTTAAATGAGAATAACAATCTGCTAATTTGAAACAGGCTCGAACATTATCTTCTACCCAGCCTAATTTAGAAGTTAAAAATGTCTCATAGTAAAATATTGCATCCTCAAATTGTCCGTGATCCAGTAATTCATTTGCGTAATAAAATGTATCTCGTGGAGAGAGCTGTTCTCCTGAGTCAACTAACTGCTTATAGATGTTAATATTCCGCGAATGATCGTGATTAAGTGGTAAATGACTGACAGCGATATTACTATCCAATAGATTTCCACCGACTTCTAAATATTCGTGTACAGCACCTATCCATTGGAATTGTTTATTTCTTCTTACTAAGCGATATCTTTTTAATAGAGAACTTACATTTCCTTCGTTATCAAAGCTTAAATTATAATTCATAGAAATAGCATCTATATCAAGGGTCAAGGATTCTTTTAGTGCTTTCAATTTTTCCTGATCCTCTTCTAATAATACGTCGTCTGCATCTAGCCATAAAATGTACTCCTTTGTTGCTTGTTGGAATGAAAAATTTCTTGCAGCTGCAAAATGATGAATCCACTCAAAATCAAAAATACGATCTGTAAACTCATTAACAATTTGCTTCGTATTGTCGGTAGAGCCAGTATCGATGATATTAATCTCATCGACTAAGTCTTTTACAGATGCTAGACATCTACCGATGACATCTTCTTCATTTTTCACAATCATACATAAGCTAATGGACACCATAACGTTGATTCCTCCTAACCATAATCTATGTAGTATATGTGCTACTATAATTTTGGATTGGATAAATGCTCGTAAATGTAGCATTACATAATAATAACTGTGAAATTTGCTTGTTTTCTTTGTCATAAATTTACCTCTCAAGTTTCACGTGAATTTCACAATTGTGAAGTATAGTTAAGAAACAGAGGTGATGATGTTGAAAAAATGGGCATTCTTCATTTTTTCTTTAGTACAGCTTGTATTGCTAGTAGGGTGTACGGAGAAATCGTTTGAGCCTATTGAACGCGATCAGAATTTTATTGCATCCTTAAATATACAAGAGCCTTCTCTAGATTTTATAGATGAACAAGGTGATGTGATAGCAACATGGTTATTAGATAAAGCTTACTCAGGGGCAGTACTCCTCGGAAATGATCGTGTGTTATTGTATGGTCATCAATTAAATGAAATTGACGTCTATACATTATCAACCGGAAAGAAGCTCTATTCTAAAAAAGTACAGCTTGGTTCAACGAATGCGTATTATGCTGAAAATAGAAAACAGTTTTTTATTACGAATAGCAAAACGAATACAGTGACAAGCTTTGATGAAGAGGGCAACGAACTAGCAACACAGAAGATTGGTAATTATCCTATGTCAATGGCAGCCTATAAAGATAAGCTATATGTGATTAATTATAAAGATACGAAATTATCGGTGTTAAATATTGAGAATCTAGAAATTGAACAAGAGTGGCCGATTCAAAAATCATCACATGGAATAGCAATTCTTGAAGAGAAAAATGAACTATGGATTGGTGGCCATGGAGAAGGAAGTAAACCGAATAGCTCTGTTAAAAAATATGATCTTATAACAGGCATCAAACATGGGGAGATAGCAATGCCTTTAATGCCTGTTGGATTAACCAAAACAAAGGATGCTGTTCTCGTTGTTAGTCATGGCCGTAATGAATTATATGTTGCCGACTTTGATGGAAATGTGAAATGGCAGCAAGAGGTAGGAGCTAATCCGTTTGTCGTAAATCAGTTTAAAGATTATATTGTTGTCGCTGGTTATGATGACCATACTTTGTATTTCATAAAAGAAGGTCAGGTGAAAAAAACAGTTGATGTGGGGAAAGGTGCATTTCAATTGTTAGTGAGGGAGGAATAAATGTGACAACTGTATTAATTGTTGATGATGAGCAAGATATGCGTAATTTAATAGAAATGATGCTCCATAATGCAAAAATTGAGACCGTAACAGCAGCGAGTGGTACAGAAGCCTACGATATGATCGTGCGCGAAAAAATCGATTTAGTTCTACTTGATGTGATGATGCCACACGAAGATGGCTTTGCGGTTTGTCAAAGTATACGTGCGATGTCGAATATACCAATTATTTTCCTGACAGCACGTGATGCAAATGAGGATAAGGTTAAAGGCTTAACAATTGGCGGAGATGATTATATTGTAAAACCCTTTACAAATGATGAACTAGTTGCTCGGATCCATGCTGTGCTAAGAAGAAGTGGCACTAATATTGAAGACTTGCAGCAAAAATATGTGATACTTGGACCTATTAAAATAGATGAGATTGCACGAAAAGTATCTGTAGATGGAAAGAGTGTCCCGCTTACTTTAAAGGAATTTGAACTATTACATTTATTTATGAATAACCCTGGAAATGCTTATACTAGGGAGCAATTACTAGAACGTATTTGGGATATTGATTATGTAGGGGGAACAAGAACTGTGGACACTCATATAAAAACCTTACGTATAAAGCTTGGAAAGGAAGCGGCGGGGCATATTCAAACCGTCTGGGGAGTGGGCTATCGCTTTGATCCTGGCGAATGAAAAAGATTTCAACACGCATTTGGCTATTAATCTTTGCATTTTTGATCATTACCGTTGTCTTTATGTATGTCCTGACTGATTATCTATATGAAAGACTTTATGTAGAAGACACGGAAGAGATGATGGTAGAAGTAGGGACAAAGCTACAAACGATGTATACCGGTAGTAAGGTAACGGATGAATTTATTGCAGATATTGAACAGTATGCTAATTATTCGAATTTGAATATTTTTGCAGTAAGAAATCCGCGAGAACTAAGTGCCTGTGTGCCGTTTGATATTGATTTCGAAACATTAATTGGTCCAGAAGAGCGACAGCAATTACTTGCGGGTGAATATGTACAAAAAATAGGATATGAACCCCGATTTGATAGACAGCTAATTTCGGTAGTACTTCCGCTAGTGGATCAAAATAGGCTTGAAGGAATTATTTATATATACTTCCCTCTAGCAAAAATTAGTGAGTTAGCGAATAATGAAGTCATTTTCTTATTTGTCAGTGCCTTTATATTTTTACTTGTTATCAGCTATTTAATTTATAAGGGAATTCGCCATATTATGCGACCATTAAGTAATTTACAAAGAGCTGTTGAGCAAATGTCATACGGAAACTATGGGACGCGTGTGCCAGTTCATTCGAAAGATGAAATCGGAAGGCTATCGAGCACCTTTAATCAAATGGCAGAGGCGATCCAACAAGAGGACGAGGCTCAAAAAACGTTTTTGGCGACAGTTTCACATGAATTACGGACACCCATTAGCTATGTAAAAGGCTATAGCGAAGCAATGCAGAATGGTATTATTCCAGAACATCAAAAAGAGGAAACGATCCAGCTCATTGTACGTGAGGCAAATCGTATGGAACGTTTAACGAATGAATTGCTTCAACTTGCTCGTATGGAAAATGAACAAGCAGAAATTACTTTATATCCAATCCCTCTTGCCGAAACATTACGTGAGGTTCAAAAAATATTAACTCATCAGGCAGAGAAGAAGAGCATTGCACTCCATTTAGATGCTGATGATGCATTAATCATCAAAGCGGATGAAGTAAAGTTGAAACAAATTTTTATTAATATTATTGAAAATGCCATTAATTACTCGTATGAACAGTCAAAGGTTGAAATTACTGCCTTAGAGAATAATGCTAGTGCAAAAATTATCATTAAGGATTATGGAATGGGTATTCCTCAAGAGGATTTATTGCATGTAACGGAGCGCTTTTATCGTGTTAACAAAGCGCGGAGCCGAGCAGATGGTGGCAGTGGATTAGGCTTGTCGATTGTAGAACAATTGCTGAAGCAGTTACATGGCAAGATAGAGATTGAAAGTGAAGTTGAAAAAGGCACAGTTGTAAAAATTACATTGCCGTTAATGGAGGAATAAAACATGAAAAAATGGTTATTAGCATTAGTCGCAGTACCTGCATTATTAGTAGGTTGCGGAGAAAAGAAAGAGTCAGCAGCTTTACCAGAGCCTGAGATAGCTCAAATACCAGAAGTTGAAATTTTAACACCGAAAGAAGTAGCAATCAATGAAACAATTGATCTTGCTGCGCAGGTTGTAGAAGGTGGCAAAAAAGTTGATGACGCAGTTGTACAATTTGAGGTTTGGGAATCTGGTAAACGTGATCAAGGGCAAATGATGGACGGTAAATTAGAGAAAGATGGCGTTTATAAAGCGACGACTACATTTGACCACGATGGGGTATATTATATGTATGCTCATACTACTTCAGGCAGTGGTGTTCATAGTATGCCGAAGCAACAAATTACTGCCGGTAGTCCTGATATGACGAACGTTTTACCAGAGGATGAAAAAGCAAATAATAACAGTATGGATCATAGCATGATGAATCACAGTGATGATACTTCTGAGCATAGTGATCATGAAAAAAGTGAAAAAAATCACAATTAATGCTTGCATAATTTTTAAAATAGGAATATGATAATGACCAGATGACCGAAATGGTTTTCTGGTCATTATCATTTTCGTGTACAAAGGCATGTACAAAACAGAACAGGAAAGGATGTTACTAATGGATCGTAGGCAGGAAATTCTTGAAGCAGCTGCAAAATCCTTTACATTGTTTGGTTACAAGGCCACAACAATGGAGCAAGTGGCTAAAATCGCCAATGTCGGTAAAGGGACGATTTACACATTCTTTGCAAATAAAGAAATTTTATTTCAAGAGATAGCTATGTCACTTGTACGAGAAATGCAAGCAGAAGCAGATGCAGTGTTGGATGCATCAGCGAGCTTTATGGACAATGCGCATAATGCTTTAATGAAAATGCTACAGTTCCGTGAAAAACATCTTTTATTTGCGAAGTTATTAGAGGAAGAAAAGGAGCTACGAACGCCAGCAGTTAAACAAGTTTTAGCTCGCATTGAAACTGAAATTTTATCCTACGTTACGGAATTAATTCAAAGACGTATCGATAAAGGAGAAGTTAGAGATTGTGATGCAGAACTAGTAAGCTTTCTATTGTTAAAGGCGTATCTAGCGTTTGTCGTTGATTGGCATGAGCTACATGGCGACATTATTCCTGAAGAAAAGATCTTAAATCTTTTCAAGGAAACAATCTTCCGTGGGCTAATTTTAACTTGATTTGGCTTAGTTAAAAGGTGAATCAATGACAGTCTAGTGAGGATTTAGATTTTTTTTTGAATAAAAATGACCGACTGACGTTTTCGGTCAAAAATTATAGGAGTGAAGAAAACTTATGATTAAAGCTGAGTGGCTGAAAATCTTTAAAACAAGAAAAATGCTTGTTTCAATAATCGCTGTATTATTTATCCCAGTCATGTATGCCGGTATGTTTTTATGGGCATTCTGGGATCCGTATGAAGGTCTTCCGAACTTGCCAGTAGCTGTTGTCAATGAAGATAAGGGCGCTGAAATGGAAGGAGTTAAATTAGATTTAGGGAACGATTTAGTCGATAAGCTTGTCGAGAGTAACGAGTTTAAGTTTATTGACGTTTCCAAAGAAGAAGCTGAAAAAGGCTTACATGGCCGTGATTACTATATGATTCTAGAAATTCCAACAAATTTCTCTGAGCACGCAACTACTTTATTAGATGACAAACCTTCTAAACTAGTTATGAATTATATTCCGAATGAAGGATTGAACTTCCTTGGTGCACAAATTGGTGAAACAGCAATGGACCGTGTACGTGCGGAAGTAAATTCACAAGTTTCAGCAACTTATGCTGAAAAGTTATTTGATTCTATTACAACACTTGGAGATGGCTTTACAGAGGCTGCAGATGGCTCGAATAAGCTAGATGAAGGTGCTAAAACTTTAGCTGATGGTACAAAGGATTTAAAAGGTTATCTTGAGCAACTAGCATCAAGTACAGTTGAATTGTCAAATGGTGCAGATAAAATTACTAAAGGTGCTGGAGACGCTGCAAAAGGCGCTAATGACTTATCTACTGGTCTAGTAAAAATACAAGACGGCGCTGGACAGTTACAACAAGGTGCACAGCAAGCAGCATCTGGAGCAACAACACTTGAGCAAGGTGTATCACAATATACACAGGGTGTAGCAAAGGTTCAATCAGGTTTAGCTACAATTAGCGATAAACAAAAACAAATTAGTGCAGGTGCAGCTTCAATTGCTGAAAATGCAGGCGCATTAAATGGTGCAGCAGGCCAATTAACAGCGGGTTCTGCAAAAGTAGCAGAAGGCATCACAGCTTTATCTAATCAATTACAAGGCATGATGGCTTCATTGCCTGAAGAGCAAGCGGCAGTATTAAAACAAACATTAGCAGAGCTACAAGCAGGAAGTGCAAGCGTGCATAATGGCTTAGGTTCTTTAACTGCTGGTACAGAAAAATTACAAGCTGGTGCTAATCAAGTAAGTTCTGGTGCATCACAAATTGCAGCAGGTCAATCACAAGTGTTAGCAGGTGCTAATGAGTTAACATCAAAAAGTGGTGCGTTAGTCCAAGGAGCAAAAGGTCTTCAAGCTGGTAATGCAACACTTGCTCAAAAATTAGGTGAATTAAATGCTGGTGTTAAGACAGCCGTAACAGGTTCTAAAACATTGGCTTCAGGTTTAAATGAGCTAGCGAGTGGTTCAACAACATTAAATCAAGGTACATCAACACTTGCCTCTAAATCAGGTGAATTAGCAGAAGGTTCTAAAACGCTTGCTGATGGTACTACTGAACTTGTAGATGGTACATCAACTTTATCTAGCAAACTAGGTGAAGCAAGTGAAAAAGCAAAAGAAGTTCATGCAAGCAAAGACACATATGATATGGTAGGTAGCCCAGTTGAGGTTGATAAAGAATCTGTAAACCATGTACCTAACTATGGTACAGGTTTCTCACCATACTTTATTTCTCTTGGTTTATTCGTTGGTGCGTTATTAATCTCTATCGTTTTCCCACTTGTGGAACCAGCGATTCGTCCAAAAAATGGAGCAACTTGGTTTGCAAGTAAAGTCTCAGTTTTAGCAATAGTCGGCTTAATTCAAACTATATTAACAGTGGTTATTGTAAAATGGAGCTTAGGCCTTGAAGTAGACAATTTTGGATACTTCTTCCTAACAGCATTATTAACAAGTTATGTTTTCTTAGCTTTAATTCAAATGTTAGTATCTATTTTCGGTGATCCAGGACGCTTCATGGCGATTGTTGTATTAATTTTACAACTTACAACAAGTGCGGGTACATTCCCACTTGAGTTAATCCCATCACCATTACAAGTATTTAATAAACTATTACCAATGACATATACTGTTTCAGCATTTAAAGCTAGTATTTCAACTGGTGATACATCATACTTAATGCAAAACTACGGAGTTCTAGCAGGATTCCTAGTAGCATTCTTAGCTATCACTTTCGGTTATTTCATGTTACTACACACAAAACGTTACTCAAAAGTAGCCGAAGAAAACTAAAAATAGGAATTTTTTACACCCACCAATATTGGTGGGTGTTTTTTGTGGTTGAATGATTGCTTTAAATAGGGAGGAGGAAGAGCTGCCAAAAACTGATCGGGTAGAGAATAAAACTGCTCGGGTATCTTTGAAAACTGATCAGGTAGAGAGAAGAACTGCTCGGGTATCTTTGAAAACTGATCAGGTAGAGAATAAAACTGCTCGGGTATCTTTGAAAACTGATCAG
>NZ_JBIWFQ010000012.1:97413-112463 GCF_044763105.1 Lysinibacillus sp. NPDC096212
CCTGCTCGGGTATCTTTGAAAACTGATCAGGTAGAGAATAAAACTGCTCGGGTATCTTTGAAAACTGATCAGGTAGAGAATAAAACTGCTCGGGTATCCCTGCAAACTGATCAGGTAGGGAATAAAACTGCTCGGGTATCGCTGAAAACTGATCAGGTAGAGAATAGAGCTGCTCAGGTATCCCCGAAAACTGATCAGGTAGAGAATAGAACTGCTCGGGTACGGGTGAAAATCGCTCATATGCAACAAAATCACACAAAAAACAACAGCCGATATGAGCGTATCAGCTGCTGTTTTGTAAGTGTAAGAGATTTAATTAAGGGTTCATCAAAATATGATGAGGGTTGTCATTATTAGTACGTGTGGGGCACGTATATGACTACTTCACAGAATAGGCAAATGCTTATAGGTGGTTACAGTTTTCACAAGTGTTGCTGTAGCATTCACTTTGTTCTTCAATTTTTTCACCGCATTCTGTGCATTGCTTTGCAGGTAGGTTCTTGAAAAATTCAACTACATTTTCTAACATTGTGGACTCCTCCTTTAAGTTCATCTGTACTATTACTGTTTTGATATTCCCTAGTGTATTATAACAGAAGCGTTTCGTCAACACAAAATGCCTAATTTACGATAAAATAAATATGGATATTTTGTGAAGGAGGAAACGTAATTTATGATATTCGTTGATAATAAAGGGATTCATGATCCACGCATTAACCTTGCCATTGAGGAGTATTTATTAAAAACGATGGATGTTGAGAAGGAGCCAGTGCTACTTTTTTACATTAATCAGCCTTCAATCATCATTGGTAAAAATCAAAATACTATCGAAGAGATTAATACAGATTATGTAGAGGATAATGGCATTATCGTTGTGCGACGTCTTTCTGGTGGGGGCGCGGTGTATCATGATTTAGGGAATCTTAACTACAGTTTTATCACTAAAGACGATGGCGATAGTTTTATGAATTATAAAAAATTCACTCAGCCTGTTGTAGATGCACTTGCAAAAATGGGCGTTCATGCTGAGCTTTCAGGCCGCAACGACATTTTAGCGGAAGGACGTAAAGTTTCTGGGAATGCACAGTTTTCTACAAAGGGCCGTATGTTTAGCCACGGTACTTTAATGTTTGATACAGAAATTGATGCTGTTGTATCCGCATTGAAGGTGAAGAAAGATAAAATTGAATCAAAGGGCATTAAATCGATTCGTTCACGAGTAGCTAATATTTCAGAGTTCTTAAAGGACAAGATGACAGTCGAAGAATTCCGCCTAGAAATTTTAAAATCCATTTTCGGTGGTGAAGAAAATATTCGCTATTATGAGTTAACGGAGGAAGATTGGGCAAATATCCATAAGCTATCTGCTGAGCGTTATCAAACATGGGAATGGAACTATGGGAAATCACCACGCTTTAACATTCAAAAAACACATCGTTTCCCATCAGGAGGCATTGATATTCGCTTAGAGGTGAATCACGGAATTATTGAAGAAGCGCATATTTTTGGTGATTTCTTCGGCGTGGGCGACATGGCTGATGTTGAACAACGATTAGTTGGGACAAACTATGATCGAACTGCAATTGCTGAGGCGTTAACAAATATTGATATTCCAACATACTTTGGTGGAATTACGACAGAAGAGTTTTTACAATTAATTTATTAAGAAAAGCTTGTGTAGAAATTGGCACATGTCCTTATTGAGGATTTTAAGTTGATCTTCATTCTGGCTAGGCGACATAATAAAGTAAAAGGGTTCACACACAGTTTTGTGTATGAATCCTTTTTTTGTTCTTTGGAAGGTGGAAGTCGGTAAAAATTAAAAGTTGGGTGATAAAACGAGAAAGTTAGTCGATAAAATTCAAAAGTTGGGCGATAAAACGTAAAAGTGTTCCGATAAACAAAGTTGGATGACATTTTGTTAAAACGCATGTCATGCGGATAAGTTGATTGGTATGGAAGCCCGGTAACTCCTTGGATAACGCCTTCGTGACCAACATCGTGCCACTACGCTTTCGTGCAAAAAACATCTGTCGACCCGAGACCTGCAACGAAGCAGATGTTTTCTGTGCGAAAGCGAAGCAACAGGAACAAAAAAGCAGCTCATCGGACACCCTAGGAAAGCGCCTAGCCGGAACGGAAATCAGCCCCCACGTTATGGTGATACCCCTTATTAAGGCAGAGGCATTTTGAGACAAATATTTCTAGCTAATAATTCGTGTTAACTTTTGCTACAAAAGGTTCGCTGACAGTTATGTCATCGAACCTTTTTTTGATACAATATAAGATAGAAAGGAGTGTTGGTATGGAGAAGCATCGAATATTTATTGTCGAAGATGATGTAAAGATTGCGTCATTGCTCGCAGAAACGCTTAGAAAATATCAATACGAAGTTGAAACGATCAAAGAATTTGATCATCTCGTTGAAGAATTTACAGCATTTAATCCACATATGGTGTTGCTTGATATAAATTTACCTTCGTACGATGGCTACTATTGGTGTCGCCAGCTACGTCAACATACAACTTGTCCAATTATTTTCATTTCCGCTCGTTCTGGCGAAATGGATCAAATTTTTGCGCTAGAAAATGGGGGCGACGATTTCATAACGAAGCCATTTAATTATGAAATTGTACTGGCTAAAATCCGTAGTCACTTGCGTCGTACATATGGTGAATATGCGGCAAGACAAGAGGAGCGGACGATTAAACAAGGACAGCTTATTCTTCATTTAGAAAGAATGGAGCTTCATAAAAATGATTTAGAGATTCCACTTCAGAAAAAAGAATGTATCATTTTAGAATTGTTAATGGGGAATGCTCCAAAAGTAGTGACACGTGAGCAACTGTTAGAAGAGCTTTGGGACGATCAGGCATTTGTTGATGAGAATACGCTGAACGTCAATATGACACGAGTGCGGAAAAAGTTGGCTGATTATCATATTGCGTCTTCTATTGAAACGGTACGCGGAGCAGGCTATCGCTTTATTTTAAATGCAGGTGAGTTATAGTGGGCTGGAAATTATTTTTGCGTGATTACGCATCGTTCATTGTATTCCAGATCATATTAGTCGGCTTCATCATGGTCTTATATTGGTTGGACGGCTTTCGAAATGTTGACACTGCTATTTATTCCTTCTGTATTAGTTTAGTGTTGTTAGCCTCGTTTTTACTTATCCGTTATTTAATGCGCCAACGTTATTTATTAAAAATATCACAGCTTCCTAAAACAATGGAGGATGTGTTACAAAAAAATGCTAAAACACCTGAGGCGATGAAGGCTGAGCAATATATGCATGAACTATATCGACTATATAAGCATGAGCTTCAAGCATTATATGTAGGCCAAAAACGACATGATCAGTTTATTAATCAATGGGTGCATCAGATGAAAACGCCAATTTCTGTTATTGAGCTTTTATTGCAGGATGAACGTCCTCTTGATAAAAAGAATGTGCAGGAGGAAATTGACCGCTTACGAAGAGGCTTGGATATGGTGTTGGTGAATGCTCGATTAGAAAATTTTGAAGAGGATATGCAAGTAGAACAGGTTGCTTTAAAAACGATTGTGACTGCAACTGTAAATGAAAATAAACGTTTATTTATTACAAAGCGTGTTTTCCCAGAAATTCATATTGAGGATGACATCATCGTAGCAAGTGATTCAAAGTGGCTGCGCTTTATTCTCGGGCAATTCGTAACGAATGCGGTTAAATATACGTTTGAATCAAATAAGAAAATAGTCATTTCCGCCATTAAAAAGAATGACTACGTACAATTAGCCATTCGTGATGAAGGTATCGGTATTCCAACTTCCGATCTTTCTCGTGTCACTAAAGCCTTCTTTACTGGTGAGAATGGGCGTAAAACTGGGGAATCCACAGGAATGGGCTTATATTTAGCAAAAGAAATCTGTGAAAAACTCGGTCACGAATTAAACATTACATCAGAGGTAGGAAAAGGAACAATTGTTACAGTGACATTTACGAATTAGGGGGATCAGAAATGACAGAAGTATGTTTGGATGAATGGGTTTTACATGTAGAGACAGAAAAAACAGAGGCATTATACGAATCGAAAAACGATGATTGTGATTGTTTATCCTGTAAAAATTTTCGTAAAGCTAGTCTTTTGGTTAATGAAGAAGTAATGCATTTTTCGAATAAGCTTGGGCTAGACTTACATAAACCAACTTTACTTAACGCTTTTCCTGTAGAAGGTGAACAAGTGATGTACAGTGGGCATTATACGATTTGTGGAGAAATCATTGAAGGCGAAATGGATGCCTGGGATGTAATTGTTGGGTCGCATTGCTTTAGTCTAGTGGAGGAGGATGGTAATCAGTCAGCTGAATCATTAACAGAGCCGCATTTTCAAATTGGCTTTGAGGTAGTATTACAATGGCTTTTACCAGAATCCATGGAATTAAATAAGAAATAAGGTGAACAAGGTATGCCTATTTTACAAATAAAAGACGTAACGAAGGTGTATGAAGGCAAAGTAACTCATCGTGCGTTAAATCAACTGAGTTTTGATGTGGAGGAAGGCGAGTTTTTAGCAGTCATGGGTCCATCAGGAAGTGGAAAAACAACATTATTGAATATCATTTCTACGATTGATGAACCAACGAGTGGAGAAATCATTTTAGATGGCATGAATCCTCATATGCTGAAAGCAACCGAGCTAGCCTACTTTAGAAGAAGACAGCTCGGTTTTATTTTCCAGGATTTTAATCTGTTGCATATGCTGACAGTGGAAGAGAATATTGTGCTACCACTTACATTAGATCAACAACCATTAGAAGTAATGGAGGAGCGTCTTGCAAGTATTGTGGAAAAGCTCGATTTAACTTCGTTCTTGCATAAACGCCCAAATGAAATATCAGGTGGACAAGCACAAAGAACTGCCATTGGGCGGGCACTTATTCATAATCCAAGTCTCATTTTAGCAGATGAGCCAACAGGGAATTTGGATTCGAATTCTTCGCGTGATGTACTTGAACTTTTAACAAAAATTAATCAGGAAAAACGAACAACGATTGTAATGGTAACACATGATCCTATTGCAGCTAGTTACTGCGATCGTGTGCTATTTATTAAAGATGGTGAATTTTTCAATGAAATTTACAAAGATGACCGTCGTCAAATGTTTTTCCAACGAATATTAAATGTTTTGAGCTTACTAGGAGGAGGACAAGTAGGTGACCTTTCGACAATTCGCTTACCGTAATGTCGTACGGAACAGCCGTATATACGGTGCCTTTTTCATGGCAAGCTTTTTTTCTGTTGCTGTGTTTTTCATCTATTCAATGCTCATGTTTCATCCGGATATTGAACAAGGGATTCTAGGAGAAGCATCGTTAATTGGGATGGTAGGTGCGGAAACCGTACTCGTCCTGTTTACCTTATTCTTTTTATATTATTCGATGAGTGCTTTTTTAGAGGCTAGATCACATGAGTTTGCAATTTTATTACATTTAGGAATGGAAAAACGCCAGATGAATAAGCTTGTCTTTTTGGAGACAATGATTATTGGATCGGGCTCTATTTTTGTGGGGATTATATTTGGTTTCTCATTTTCGAAATTCTTTTTCATGATTGTTCGAGAAATTTTACATTTAGATAGTTTACCCTTATATGTTTCATGGCAGCCATTTTTACTAACGATTGGTGTCTTCACAAGTGCTTTTGTAGTCATTTCCTTTATTAGTGTGTATTTTACACGTGAAAGAAAATTGCGCGATCTCCTTAAGGGAAATGACTATTTAAACAGTGTTTCAACCTATTCAAAAATTCGTGCAGTATTTGGTATTACCCTTATCTTATCAGCATATGTACTAACGTTTATCGTATCGAATACATCTTGGATTGGTTTAACAGTAGTAATCCCGTTTTTAGCGACCTTTGGAACATATTATTTTTTCAGTGATTCTTTACCTTGCTTTTTAGATAAAGCACGGGACAAACGTAAATTTCACTGGCAACGTTATCGCCTTCTTTCGTTAGCTGAGCAAACGCATATTATGATGGACAATGTGAAAATGTTTTTTGTAGTAACGATGGTGTCAACAATGGCCTTTTTATCGGTCGGTGTATTAGCGACGATGTCTTCCTATACGATTCAATATGATCGTTTAAATCCATTAGGGCTTGTCTATAAGGGAGATGTTGACAATCCATATGAGCGAAATCATATCTCCTCTTTACGGATTCAATTAGAGGAGAAGGGTTTGTCCTATCATTTATCGCGCTTTGTTGTCATCAAGCAAACATCTTCATATACCCACAATGAAGTTGAAGTTTTTAGGGAATCGGATATGAATGTATTGCTTTCTTCTTATAGTTACCCATTACTTGATTTGGCTTCAGGAGAGGCAGTGTTTATACCATACTCGGAAGATTCTCTAAAAAAACTAAAAGATAAAGTTGTGCATACAGTATTAGAGGAAAACTCTATCCCGATAACAATTGATAGCGTATATCCTAAAATAGTATTCCCAGGGTCTATTGTTAGTGTGAATTCTATAGTAATTAGCGATGAGGATTTTAGTAAGCTTAGAAAGCCGATTGCTGATAAAGATGTTGCACAGCCAATCTATCATCTATTTACCTTCTATATCCCTCAGTGGATGGAAACGAAAGATATCGGCAAAGACATAGAAGAGTTAAAAGGATCTCAATATTTTTCTAAGAAGAATAGATTTAGCCCATTTTTCTTTGTAAATGCAGGGTTAGATTATTCTTATGTATTAGCTACTTACTCTTTATTCACATTAGTAGGGGTCTTAGTAGCAACTGTATTTTTATTAGCAGCAGGTAGCTTCGTTTACTTTAAACTGCATACTTCTCTTGAAAGAGAAAAGCGTAAATTCGATGTCTTAAAGCGCATGGGCTTAACAGATACAGAGCTCAAAAAGCTTGTAAATCGACATTTATTCCCACAATTTTTCTTGCCATGGGGTGTTGCAATGATGCATAGCGCCTTTGCTTTTCTTATGGTTCAAGGGATCTTAAAGGATATTGCTAATATTTCCATTGTCAAAGAAGTTGTCTTTGCTTTTGGGTTTTTTGTTTTAATACAAGTAGTCTATTTTTATTTGATTCGTTGGCGATACATCTCGCATATTCGTTCGTAATCAAAATGTGCGATGGAGAAAAAAATGAATTATTTGACGTAATTTACGACATGAAATAAAAAGTTTCGTTGTCTTTTAGATGTGTTTCTTATATAATATTACTGAATAATGATTCATTTTATCTCTATTCAGTAGAAGACTTCCACCTCAGGGTTGGTGAGATGGATTCGGGTGTGATTCCTTTTTAAGGGATGTCCATGCATCTACTGAATGAAGATAAAGCCTCCGGCGGATGTCACGGATTTTCAAAGGAATGCTTAAAGGATGTTAGCCTAAAACCTTCGTATCCTGCGAAAACGGCTAACTGACCTGCATCGGTAATAACGCCACGTCCTGTGGCATTACCGAAATGACCGACATCGTGTCGGCCCTCGTGCAGGCCTAGGCACAATTCAAAATCCTGACCTCAATTACGCCAAGGCGAAATTGATACGATAAGGGGATGGTGTAATTGAATTTAGTTTCAAGCGTTCGTCAACAAGCATTAGAGCAACCGGATAAAATTGCGTATCATTTTATGGGGAAAGATACGACGTACGGTGAGTTTGAACACACGGTTGGTCGTTTTGCAAAGGGGTTACAAGATTTAGGGGTAGAAAAAGGGGACCATGTGGCGTTTTTACTCGGCAATACACCACATTATTTAATTGCGTTATATGCAACAATGCGTTTAGGGGCAACGGCAATTCCTGTTAATCCAATCTATACACCGGATGAAATTTCATATATTTTGCATAATGGTGATGTAAAAGCTGTAATTGCACTTGATGCACTTCTTCCATTAGTAGAAATGGGTGTACATGCTTTTCCAAAAGTAAAAACATTTGTTGTTTGTGAAACAACAGCAGATGTTGCTGAAAAAGTAGCGACTTTATCCGAAGAAGCAAAGGCAAAAATTCATTTATTTTCACAAGTAATTGCTAGTGCATCGGACTCTTTCCAACCAGTAGAAGTAGCTGACGATGATAATGCAATTATTTTATATACTTCAGGAACGACAGGTACTCCAAAGGGTGCAATGCTGACTCATAAAAATATCTATTCAAATGCACGAGATGTAGCACATTATTTAGGCTATAAAGCAGATGATCGTATTATTGCTACGTTACCAGTTTTCCATGTATTTGCGTTAACTGTCGTAGCCAATGCGCCTTTATTGAGTGGAGCAACGGTTTTACTTGTACCACGTTTTAGTCCAACTGAAATCTTTAAATTAACGAAGGAACAAAAGGCAACAGTCTTTGCTGGTGTGCCAACTATGTATAACTTCTTGTATCAATTACCTGAAAGCAACCCTGAAGATTTCTCAACAATACGTTTAGCAATTTCAGGTGGCGCGTCTTTACCGGTAGCACTATTACATAATTTCGAGAAGAAATTTAATGTGCGTGTTTCAGAGGGCTTTGGCTTATCGGAAGCTTCACCAGTAACTTGCTTTAATCCATTGGATCGTGAGCGTAAGGCAGGTTCTATTGGGACATCCATTTCCAATGTTGAAAATAGGGTGGTGGATGTTAATGGTCAGGAAGTGCCCGTTGGAGAAGTAGGGGAGCTAATTGTACGAGGGCCAAATGTTATGAAGGGCTATTATAAATTACCTGAAGAAACAGCGATGGCTATACGTGATGGCTGGTTATACACTGGAGACTTAGCTAGAGTTGACGAAGAAGGATACTTCTACATCGTTGACCGTAAAAAAGATATGATTATTGTAGGCGGATTTAACGTCTATCCAAGAGAGGTTGAAGAAGTACTATTTGCGCATAATAATATCGTTGAAGCGGCAGTTGTAGGTTACCCTGATCCTAACCTAGGTGAAGCAGTTCATGCATATGTTGTTTTAAAAGATGCAGATGCAACTTCAACAGAAGATCTTCTCGCATACTGTGCAAAGCATATGGTGAAATACAAGGTTCCTAAAGTAATTGAGATTTTGGATGAATTACCGAAAAATACGACAGGAAAAATTTTGCGTCGTACATTAAAAGAAAAAGTATAAGAAACAGTAGCTACTATTGAAAAATAGTAGCTTTTTTTATCCCGCATAAATGAACAGTCAGATTCCCATTTCAAGATTTAAGAGAGGGGGTGGGAGATCAATTGCCCCTAAAGTTCAATTAAAATCTCACATTCTATGAAAACGTTTGTGTGATAACACTCACTATTGAAGCTTTTCACTTTGGCCAATATTACAGCAATGTAAAAAAGCATGGCAACTTATTTAAATAAGTTGAGTGTGTATGTCTGTAAGTGATAAAATCAAACTTGTGAAATCTACATACTTTATAAAGGCTTGTCATATAGTGAGGGAGAAGTAACACTATAGACAGTAAACAAGAATGGAACCCTTTGGTGTCTAGCTACGTCAAAGCCTTTAGAAAATTTAATTGAAAGAGAGCATACGGAAAAATGATAGAACTCATCAAGGAGTTAATTAGTTTTATTATGCATATTGATGTGCATTTAGAGGAAATCATTCATAAGTTTGGTAATTTGAGTTATTTTGTTCTATTTGCAATTGTTTTTGTTGAAACAGGTGTCGTAATTTTCCCATTCCTGCCAGGTGATTCATTGCTTTTTGCAAGTGGTACATTAGCAGCAGCAATGGGCGCATTTAATATGTGGATATTAATTCCTGTGTTTTTAGCGGCTGCAATTTTAGGGGATACGATGAACTATCATATTGGTCATAAAGTAGGGACATCCATTCCACCAAAGAGCTTCCTTGGTAGAGTCGTAAAAAAAGAACGTATGGAAGCGGCAGAAAAGTTCTTTAATAAACACGGTGGAAAAACGATTGTCATCGCGCGTTTTATGCCTTTCATCCGTACATTCATACCATTTGTTGCAGGGGCTAGTAAAATGAAGTATGGCTACTTCATTATGTATAATGTTTTAGGTGCAGTTTTATGGGTACTCAGCTGTACATTACTAGGTTATTTCTTTGGTAATATTCCGATTATTAAAGATAACTTCTCAACGGTTCTTATATTAATTATCTTGATTTCAGTTGTACCAGCTGTTATTGGTGCTATTAAATCAAAAACTAGTAGAAAATAAAAAAGGACAGTCTAAAAGTGATAAAAAATCACTGAGGACTGTCCTTGTTTTTTTGCTATCTAAAAAAGACCTTGGGAATCTTCCAAAACTGTACTTCTTGGAATGTCGATAACGACGACATTTGAATAGGAATAGTTCATTGCGTGTTCACGTTCTATCTCACGATTCATATCTAAAATACCTAATGTTGCATTTATACGAAAATAACTTACTTGTTGTCTAGAAAGAGATTCAATAAATAATTGGTTTTCCGCCACGTATACGTTAGGTAACGGTACTTCGTCATCAAGATCAATACCTTCTATAATGACAGGGAATTGATAATAGGTAACAAGAGCTTTTCCAGATTCGATGTTGTCATTATAACGCACTCGAATATTAATGTTTGAACCACTGTCACCTTCATTTATAACAACAGGTAATGTATCTCCTTCATATCTTAGCTCCCACGTTTTCTTTTTGTACTCCTCTGTTAAATAAGAAGAATCGTCTTCTTGATCGTACTTTTGTATTTGATCTAATTTTTTCTCAAGTTGTTTAATTTCAGAAGGAGAAAGTATTGGTATTTTTGATTCTGAAAAAAAGCTAATATAAAGGAAGGCAGTAAGTCCAAGTACGATATAGCTAGTAATGCCAATTATAATACGCTTAGGGGTCCAAATATTTTTAACTTTTTTCATTAATTTACTCAGTATTAGAAAAATAGCAATTACAAGTAGTATTGTAGTAAAAAAGAATAGTGTAGTCGCCGTCATTTGCGAGTCACCTCCGATTTATCAGCAATCCAAATAGTGAGGCTAAAGCATAGTAGAGCCATAAGCAAATTAAGAACACTAATCATAAGATTGGATAACATTATTAATGACCTAAGATTTATAGACTGTGGTGACATAAAAAATAATATAAAGCCAAGCAGCATAAAAGTAGATACAAATATTTTGAACACTGCTGGCCCCTTGAAGCTGGTACCTAATAGTAGGCCGATTGCGCCAAATAAACAGAGGCTACTGAAACATAGTAGTAATATTGATGGTGAAATAAATAGATTTTCTATTACAAAAGATTTTTTTTCCACTAATAAAACTCCGAATACTTGTAAATAGTAAGTCGAAATCATAATGATGACCGCAATAAAACTGTAAATAATCATGACAAATATATTGGCTATGGCACTAGATGTTCGACTAGAAATAACGGATAAGTCATCAATACGATACGCTTTTGTCGTAAAGAGAAGTGCTACAATAAATGCCCAAATTGCTGTAACAATAAGAAAGATATCGAGTGAGTAAATAGAGAACTGAACATATAAATTTCCTCCTCCATGACCAGAAGACCCACTCCCTGAGCTAGATGTTAAAATTCCAATAATGATTTGTACAATAACTAAGGAACTAAGGGCAGAAATATATAATTTTGCTTTCCATTTCACCTGTTTTTTTACAATGGTTTTCAGTGAAAGATTAGTCAAAGATTGCATCAATATCACTTCCTTTTTTACTTGTTAAATACTTGCACACGTCACTTGCAGTAAGGGATGATACCGTAATGCCTTTTGCTCGAAGTATTTCTTCTGAGACAAATAGTTTACTAGCATCTACTATTGCTGTGGTCATCCCTGTCACAATTTTTTGTGCGTAAACTTCTGTTTCGGACAGCAGATCCGCAAGTGCATCACTTGGTCCGCTAAGAGATATAAGCTGTTCCTTAAATTCATCCAATGGCGCGTGGGCAATGACTGAGCCTTCATCTATCAATAAAATTTCTTCTAAAATAGATTCCATCTCTTGCAAATGGTGACTAGTTATTAAAAATGTTCGTGGAAAGGCTAGGTATTCCTTTAGAATCGCCCTGTAAAAATCTGTACGAATCACTTCATCCATGCCATTCATCGGTTCGTCTAAAATTGTCAGTGCACAGCGGCTAACTAATCCGTAAACAAGGTTAAAGGTTGCTAATTGACCCTTAGATAATTGCTGATGCTTTGCTGAGAGATCTATACCTGCATAATCGAGCATGCGATAAGCTAATTCATTTTGCCAATTAGGATAAAAATCAGCCCCCATCTTTAGAATATCTTCGAGCGATAAGTAATCAGAGAAACTTAAACGATCATCGATAAAAATCATATTGGCAGCAGTTCGAATATTATTAAAGGGATTTTCATTAAACACTTTGCATGATCCAGTTGTAGGCTTTATATAGCCTGCAAAAATATTAAGTAATGTTGACTTACCAGCACCGTTACGACCAATAATACCGATAATTTTCTCTGCATCAATAGCGCAGGTTACGCGCTGTAGTGCATGACGACGTCCAAAGCTTTTAGATAACGCCTCACATTGAATAATATTCATTCCAATCCCTCCTGTGTTTTTCTTATAAGTACTAGCAATTCTTCATCAGATACATGTAAACGTTTTGCCTCTAATACGATCTCTTGTGCCATTTTCGTCAATATTTCATTTCGACGTTTCAATAAAATTCGTTCCTTTGCATCCGTAGCGACAAACATACCTAACCCCCGTTTTTTATATATAAGTTGCTCTTCAAGCAAAATTGTCAGCCCTTTACCAGCTGTAGCAGGATTTATATTAAATAATTCAGCTAGTTGGTATTGTGAATAGACCTTCGCGTCTGTCTGTAATCGATCGGCGATGATTTCGTGCTGTAGCCATTCGGCAATTTGAATATAAATCGGTGTTGTACCATCTAGATGAATGTGCATCGAAAAACCTCCATTCATTCCTATGTAACATAGTGCATTAGTGTTGTAATGTACTGTATATTTAAAATTGGAAAATGTCAATATGAAATGAAATTTTTTACAAAAATATTTGAAAAGGATTAAATGAAATTGAAATAGATTTCTCTGGAAAAGGAATAAATGAAATATGAGTAGTTTGGTGTTTTAGCTAATGATTTTTAGGGGCTAGTCACCGAAAGTTGGGGTTAAAGAGCATCGGTGTACGGCGGGGTTACTCCTTGGGATAGCGTCATAAAAGTGATAAATCAATGTCTTGTATAGAATGTTAGTGAATGTTAGGCGACTTTTAGACAGTTATTTGAATGGTAAGCAGAGAGTAATGAAAGGTGCTATAATATTAATTACTAGATTATGGAGAAATGGGGGGGGCGATGAAATGGAAGTATTTATCGGAAGACAGCCTATTTTTAACCTTCATGAACAAGTCGTTGCGTATGAATTATTATATCGTAGCAAAAACGTGAATGCTTTTCCGATAGTCGATTCAGATGCTGCAACAATCGATGTACTAGTAAACTCATTTCTTTCAATTGGCATTGAAGAGGTAACAAAAGGTAAACCTAGTTTTGTTAATTTTACAGAAAACTTACTTATGAGTCCCATACATGAATATTTAAATCCATCGCAAGTTGTTATTGAGATTTTAGAAGATGTCCCTATTACAACTCAGTTAGTCGAGAGAGTCATTGAGCTGAAATCGTATGGGTTCAAAATAGCATTAGATGATTTTATTTTGGATGATGAAGTACAAGTTTATGATGAGTTATTTCCTTATATCGATTTTATAAAAGTTGATTTTTTATTATCACCATTACTAGAGCGCATGGAAATTGAAAATAAAGTGAAAGAAAATTTCCCTCACATAAAACTGCTAGCTGAGAAGGTCGAGACACGAAATCAATTTGAAGTGGCAAAGCATTCTGGCTATGAATTATTTCAAGGCTATTTTTTTGAACAACCTCAAATAATTACAGCTACAGATATACCTGCTAATACTATTCAATATTTATATATTATTACGCTATTAAAAGAAGAGGAACCTAATATACAATTATTAGCTGATAACATCGAACGTGATATTTCGTTAACGTATAAATTATTGCAAATGGTTAATAACTCAGAGCTGCGGTCTAAATCCAAGGTTCGTTCGATAAAACAAGCAATTATATTACTCGGCGTTTCAAATTTACGAAAGTGGATTTATTTATTGGCAATGCGAGAAATTGACAGAAATGCTGAGAGTGATCTTTTTAAAGAAGTCATGCGAACTTCTTTATTTAGAGCAAAAGTATGTGAGAAATTAGCCAAGCTATCCTATAAGAAAAACTTCTCTGAATATTTTTTAGTCGGGATGTTTTCGTTGATAGACACTTTGTTGCAAAGACCGCTGAATGCTATTTTACAGCAGCTACCTTTTTCAGAAGAAATAATAGAAACGCTTTTAGGTAATCAAACTGAAATGACACCTTATCTGGAATTCAGTATCGCGTTAGGTAAGTTAGACTGGTCTACTTTAGAAAAATTAGCTCCTCAGCTCAATATGAATTTTACAAATATTGATCTTTTATACAATGAAGCAATGGAGTGGGCAGAAAAATCTTTATAAATCAAGGATTTGCTCTTATTTTCAATGTCCTATAGTGGAATTTGCAGTTAAGTATATATTTTAGTGAAAAGTAAAAAATAAGCTATCTTAAAATTCTTTTTTAAGGTAGCTTATTTTTTTATGTTTTATACATTATTGGGCTCATCATTTATAGTAGTGGATGACATTGTTAAAACTTATGCCATGTGTATAGTTGATTGGAGTGGAGACTGGGCGACTCCTTGGGGATCAGCGTCACAGATGAGACCCTGCAGCGAGCACATAGGGAAACGAAGGCTAAAAGCATCACATCCTGTGATAACGCCTTCGTGACCAACATCGTGTGGCCCAAGCGGCTCATCGTATGCCCCAGGAAGCTTTGCTCTGTGCGAAAGCGAAGCGTCAGCGACAATTGTTTTATCTGCGCGAAAGCGAAGCGTCAGCGACAAATGTTTTAACTGTGCGAAAGCGAAGCGTCAGCAACAATTGTTTTAACTGTGCGAA
>NZ_JBIWFQ010000012.1:112561-131635 GCF_044763105.1 Lysinibacillus sp. NPDC096212
AAAGCGAAGCGTCAGCAACAAATGTTTTAACTGTGCGAAAGCGAAGCGTCAGCAACAAATGTTTTAACTGTGCGAAAGCGAAGCGTCAGCAACAAATGTTTTAACTGTGCGAAAGCGAAGCGTCAGCAACAAAGCGCCCAGTCGGAACGGAAATCAACCACACATTATGGTGATGAACAAAATTGTAAAAATACATGTTCCTTCATCAATACGAAGTTCTCAATGCGAAGACTATTTGCTATAATCATCTCGTATTTAAAAGATTCTGATAGTTGGAGCGGGTGGGGGAAATGAGTCAAATTCGTGATGTAAGGGAAAGCATTTTGGAGTATATGTACGTCATAGTAGGAGCAGCAATTATTGCGATTGGCTTCAATGTATTTTTACTGCCCAATCAAGTAGCTTCTGGTGGAGTAAGCGGGATTAGTACAATTTTACACGGTTTATTTGGTTGGAATCCAGGCTTTGTACAATATGCATTCAATATTCCATTATTTATAGCAGGTGTAGTAGTACTTGGGAAAAAATTTGGAATCAAATCGTTTATTGGAACAATAACATTACCGTTTATTGTATTAC
This sequence comes from Lysinibacillus sp. NPDC096212, assembly GCF_044763105.1. Classification (NCBI taxonomy): domain Bacteria; kingdom Bacillati; phylum Bacillota; class Bacilli; order Caryophanales; family Bacillaceae; genus Lysinibacillus; species Lysinibacillus sp. NPDC096212. Next base: position 113,141 of record NZ_JBIWFQ010000012.1, read on the forward strand.
TAACGAACAGTTGGGGACCTTGGACAGATAATCCTTTACTAGGTGCACTTTTTGGGGGAATTGTGGTCGGTTTAGGAATAGGACTTGTCTTTAAGGGGAATGCTTCTACTGGTGGCACTGATTTACTAGCACAAATAATTACAAAGTATACCGGCATATCGCTTGGTACAAGTGTACTTTTAATTGATGGGATTATCGCGATTAGTGCAGCAATTGTTTTTGACTTAGAGAAAGGTTTGTATGCCCTGATTGGACTTTATGTCACTACAAAAACGATTGATATTATTCAGCTCGGCTTAAGTCAGTCTAAAATGGTTTACATTATTACGATGAAACAAGATGAAGTACGTGATGCCATTTATGCCGAGATTGATCGGGGAGTGACAGAGTTGCCTGCTATAGGTGGCTATACAGGAGAAGCGCGACCAGTATTGATGGTTGTTGTTTACCAAACAGAATTCACAAAGCTGAAACAACTCATTAAAAGCGTTGACCCATCAGCGTTTGTTATCGTTTCTGATGCTTATGAGGTGTTAGGAGAAGGTTTCAAACGTGCATAAATTTGGTATAATGTCGGGGAAAGATACTTATTTACTTTTAGGAGGGGCCCTAATGAAAAAGGCAATGTTAACATTAGCGATTGGTTCAGCAATCTTCTTAGCTGCTTGTGGCGGAGGTAAAACAAATTCAACTGAAGGTTCAAAAACTACTACTCCAAATGGCGAAACAATTGCTATGAAATCTTGTATTACTTGCCATGGTGGCGAGCTACAAGGCCAAAATAATGCACCAAAAATTAGCGATGTAGGCTCTCGTTTAACAGAAAAAGAAATTTTAAACGTTATTGAAAATGGTAAAGGTACAATGCCTCCTGGTCTTGTTAAAGGTGCAGATGCAGAAGCAGTTGCAAAATGGTTGTCTACTCAAAAATAAAACGAAATGAAACTAGCGGGCTGGAGAACCGCTAGTTTTTTATATTTTGTAGAATTTTTTAGTCAGGGCAGGCAGAGTGTAAATACATTTCTTTTATACATAGACATGCTAAAATAAGGTGAAACTGCAATCATTATGCTGATTGCTAGTTAACGCAGGATAAAACATATTCAATTCCTTTGAATGGAGGCTACTAAACATTGGTCGTAGTATTAACAAGAGACGTTATGGAGAAATTTAAGTTAGAACTATTAGCTGGTGAGGAAGGAATAGGAAGAACGATTGTTACTAGTGATATTTCAAGACCTGGGCTTGAGATGGCGGGGTATTTTACGCATTATCCTGCAAATCGAGTGCAATTGCTAGGAAAGACCGAACTATCTTTTTTTGAAATGCTGCCTTCAGATGTGAAACTGGAGCGCATGCGTCTATTGTGTTCGCAGGATACACCAGCTATTATTATTTCTCGTGATTTAGAGGTACCTAAGGAACTTATACAGGCGTCTAATGAAAAACATGTACCTGTATTTAAAACGCATATGACAACAACGAAATTTTCGAGTAGGCTAACTAACTATTTAGAAGGTCGCTTAGCACCAATGACTGCTGCTCACGGAGTTTTAGTTGATATATACGGTATTGGTGTGCTAATTATCGGAAAAAGTGGTGTAGGGAAAAGTGAAACAGCACTAGAGCTTGTCAAGAAGGGTCACCGTTTAGTGGCTGATGATTGTGTAGAGATCCGTCAGGAATCAGAGAATTTTTTAATTGGGAGTCCGCCACCTCTTTTAGAACATTTACTCGAAATTCGAGGCATTGGTATTATCGATATTATGACACTCTTTGGAGCAAGTGCGGTACGACCGTACAAACGTATCACATTAGTTATCGAATTAGAAATATGGGATCCAGAAAAAGTATATGATCGTCTAGGTTTAGAGGAAGAAAAAATGAAAATCATTGATACGGAATTAACAAAGTTAACGATTCCCGTAAGACCTGGACGTAACGTGTCTGTTATTATTGAAGTAGCAGCAATGAACTATCGTTTGAAAAAGATGGGTGTTAATGCAGCCGAGGAGTTTTCTAGACGATTAGATGAAGTAATCTCATCGGCGGATGAGTTGGATGACTAATCGTTTTTAACTTTTTTTCAGCGAGTGTTTTTTGTACCGAAAGCGCAGCGACAGGTACAGAAGTCTCCTACCTTTATAGGTGGTGAGATGAATGTGGTTTTAAGTTGCTTTTCAGTGGGTGTACAAACATCCGCCGCATTGTTTATCTGTAGCGAAAGCTACAATTATGAAGAGCATAATTGATTAGGATTCATTTGCAAATGCAATGAATTGATTTTGAGAGGAGCATAAGATGGACTTAGTATTATTACAAATTAATCCGATTGCTTTCCATTTAGGACCTATCCCTGTTCGTTGGTATGGGTTACTAATCGTATCGGGTATTATTTTAGCTTATGTTGTAGGACAAAGAGAGGCTGTTAAGAGAGGCTTACCAGAGGATTTTCTTGCAGATCTATTACTATGGGCTGTTCCTATATCTATAATATGTGCACGTATTTACTATGTAACGATGCGTTGGGATTATTATAGTGAAAACCCAGGGAAGATTATTGAAATTTGGAATGGTGGTATCGCTATTCATGGTGCTCTTATTGGCGCCTTTTTGACAGCTTACATATTCACTCGTAGAAGAAATATTAGCTTTTTACGAGTAGCGGATATTGCGGCACCGAGTATTTTAATTGGACAAATAATTGGCCGATGGGGCAATTTTATGAACCAGGAGGCTTATGGTGGTCCAGTATCACGTGCATTTTTAGAAAATCTAATGCTGCCGGATTGGATTATTAATCAAATGTATGTTGAAGAATTAGGAACATACGTACATCCTACTTTTTTATATGAATCCGTCTGGAATTTCATTGGGCTAATTATTTTATTAGTTTTACGCAAAGTAAATTTAAATCGTGGTGAAATATTCTTCGGCTATTTAATTTGGTATTCAATCGGTCGCTTCTATATAGAAGGCTTGCGTACAGATAGCCTATATTTAGTAGGAGATTTACGCTCAGCTCAGGTTGTTTCAATAATAGGTATTGTAGTAGGGCTTGGTGCGATTATTTACCGACGTATAAAAGTAAAACCTGCAGTAAAGTATTTAGATAATAAATAAGGGGTGCAAAGCATGACTATAAAGGCATTACTATTTGATTTTGATGGTACATTACTCAATACAAATGATTTAATCATTCAAACATTTATGCATGTTTTAAATGAGCGATTTCCCGGGCAATATTCGCCAAAAGATTGCCTAAAATTCCTTGGGCCGTCCTTAAAACAGACAATGAGTGACATTGCTCCTGGTGAAGAGGATGCAATGATTGCTAAATATCGTGAATATAATGAATTACATCACGATGAGCTTGTCACTCAATATCCTGATGTTGTATCTACTTTAGAGCAATTAAAGGCTATGGGTATCAAGTTAGCGATTGTGTCTACAAAGCGTAATGGAATGATAGATCGTGGTCTATCTGTACTAGGTGCAGGTCATTTATTTGATATCCGTATTGGTACGGATGATGTGAAAAATGTAAAGCCTGATCCAGAGCCAGTTTTGCTTGCGCTTGACCGCCTTGGTATAAACAAGGAAGACGCGATTATGATTGGTGACAATTCTCACGATATTGAGGCCGCGCACAATGCTGGAGTTAGAGCAGCTGGTGTCGCATGGGCTTTTAAAGGTGAGGAATACTTACAGCAATTCAAGCCGGAATATATGCTGCATCATATGACGGATTTATTTGAAATTGTGAAAGCGGGGTAAGTAAATGGCACGTAAAACAGAACGCTACCGTGTCGAAGGAGCAAACTCGCTTTGGAATATTTATGATACGGTGTCCTTTTGGAAGGTGATGAAGTGTTTCGTTGTCATTCAAATTGGACGCTTCACACCATTTTTACGTGTGAAAAACTGGTTGTATCGAACTTTTTTGAAAATGGAGATTGGTGAACAAACTTCCATAGCTTTAATGGTTATGCCAGATACAATGTTTCCAGAACGTATTCATATCGGTGACAATACCGTTATAGGCTTCAGTACGACTATTTTGGCACATGAATATTTAATAGAGGAATATCGTCTAGGAGATGTTCATATTGGCAACGAAGTGATGGTTGGTGCCAATTCAACGATACTACCAGGTGTTACGATAGGTGACGGTGCGATTGTGTCAGCTGCAACCCTTGTGCATAAGGATGTACCAGCTGGCTGTCTAGCAGGCGGTAATCCTATGCAAATTATTTATACAGCTGAACAAATGGCGGAGCGCAAACGCAATGAAATAGTGGAATGGTGCACGCCTAAAAAATAATAAAATCTACACTGTGCATGCTTTACCGTGCACGGTGTTTTTTTGTTGATAATAATTGTAACAATGAAATTAAAGTATGACTCTCTGGTAAAATGAGGGGTTCTCATGACATACGTTTTAACAGAATGACATTCAACTTTTTAGTTTTATCACCCAACTTTTGAAATTTATCTACCAACTTTCACGTTTTATCACCCAACTTTTGAAATTTATCTACTAACTTTCATGTTTTATCACCCAACTTCTGAAATTTATCGACATCCACCTGCCAAAGGGCAAAAAAAGGATTCATGCACAAAACTGTGTGTGAATCCTTTTACTTTCTATGTCGTCAAGTTCACCTCAATCAACTGATTCACATGACATACGTTTTAACAGAATCACATCTAACTTTGAGTTTTATCGCCCAACTTTTGAAATTTATCTACTAACTTTCATGTTTTATCACCCAACTTCTGAAATTTATCGACATCCACCTGCCAAAGGGCAAAAAAGGATTCATTACTCAAAACTGTGTGTGAATCCTTTTACTTTCTATGTCGTCAAGTTCACCTCAATCAACTGATTCGCATGACATACGTTTTAACAGAATGACATTAACTTTTTAGTTTTATCGACTAACTTTCACGTTTTATCACCCAACTTCTGAATTTTATCGACATCCACCTGCCAAAGAGCAAAAAGATTCACATAGTTTTTTGTCTAAAGGTTTACAAGTTTAAGGAGAGAAAAGCTTGCTTCTTCTGCTGAATAAAGTTTCAATTTATTTATTTTCGAGTATAATTAACAGAATAATCAGTATTGAAATTATTCGATAATTTAAACAGAGTTGCATTGACTAGCAAGAAGAAATAAGATAGAATTCTTTCATAATCTAATTCTCTAATACTCTAGTGAGTTAAAGTGAAACGTGAGGAAGTGTCAAAATTGTCGTCGATTAAAATGTTTGAAAAACCACTTGGAATGCGCGATACATTTCCGCAAATTTTTGAAAAGGTAGAGGCTGTAAGAAATACAGGGCGAGATTTTTTATGCAGAAGAGGCTATGAATTTATTAAAACGCCTGCAGTAGAGTATTTTGATACAGTCGGCAAAGCATCAGCGATAGCCAATGCGCAATTATTTAAATTAGTAGATGGCCAGGGCAACACGTTAGTACTACGACCTGATATGACAACACCGATTGCACGTGTAGCAACATCGAAATTATTAAAAGAGATGATTCCCTTACGCCTTGCTTATTTTGCTAGTGTCTTTCGAGCACAAGAAGCGGAAGGTGGACGCCCAGCAGAATTTGATCAGATGGGGATTGAGTTAATTGGAGACAATTCTGTCTTTGCGGATGCTGAGGTTATTGTTACAGCAATGGAGTTATTAAAGCAATTTGGATTAACGAAATTTAAAGTGACGATCGGTCATGCAGGTATATTAAATTGCATTTTACAAGATTATACAGAAAGCGTTGAACAACAAAATATACTTCGGACGCTGCTTGTGCAACGCAATTACGTAGGGTTTGAAGAAGCGGTAGAATCATTTGATTTACCTAAAACAAAATCCGATGCATTATTGCAATTTATTGAAGAAGCAATACATTTAAAAGAAATTCAAGATATTGAAAAATATGTGCGGAAAAATGACGCATTAGAATATATGCAACAGCTCGATAAGCTACTTGAAATGGCAAACTTAGCGGATTATGTAGCCTTTGATTTTACACTTTCTAGTCACATGAGCTATTACACAGGCATGTTATTTGAAGTGTTTGCAACCGGCAGTGGTTTTCCATTAGGCAATGGGGGACGCTATGACGGATTGCTGGAGGTATTTGGCTCAAAAGTAGGTGCTACAGGATTTAGTATTCGTGTTGACCGCCTATTAGAAACAATTGATGCGCAATCTGATGAACGACAAGAAGCTACAGTCGTGCTATTTGAGGAAGAACAATTTGAAGCGGCTCTTGCCAAGGTACAGACGCTACGAGCAGTCGGTAAACAGGTTACCTTACAGTTAAGGACTAGCCTTGTCGATGAAGCAGTTTTTTTAGCACACTTTACAGAAGTAGTTGTGGTGGGACAGGAGGACGTTGAAGGTGAATGAATTAACAATTGCTATGCCGAAGGGACGCATTTTTGACGAGGCATATCAGATGCTTTTAGAAGCTGGCTTTAATTTACCAGAAGAAGTCGAAATGTCTCGTAAATTAATGCTTGAAATTCCGGAAGAGAAAATACGTTTTATATTAGCAAAACCAATGGATGTTCCTGTTTATGTTGAGCACGGTGTAGCGGATATTGGTATTGCAGGTAAAGATGTTTTGTTAGAACAGCAACGAGAAGTTCATGAATTACTGGATTTAAAAATAAGTACTTGTTATATCGCATCAGCGGGCTTACCTAATACGACGATGAATGAAATTGCACCGAGAATAGCGACAAAATATCCTAATATTGCAATGAAATATTATAAGGGTATTGGAGAGCAGGTTGAAATTATTGAGCTAAATGGTTCGATTGAATTGGCGCCCATGATTGACTTAGCAGATCGAATTGTCGATATTGTTTCAACAGGCCGGACGCTGAAAGAAAATGGCTTAGTGGAGTATGAATTTATTACCGACGTATCATCACGATTAATTGCCAATCCCGTAAGCTATCGCATGAAGAGTGATCGTATTATCGATCTTGTGAAACGTTTGAAAAAATGCGTTAAATAAAATGTCTACTGTCTGGAAGAGGCACATTCCTAGATTTAAAGGAGATTAATCCTATGAAAATAACAAAGCTAGCAAAAGGTATTTCTTTAAAGAGACCACTTGAAGGTGGAAATGAAGAACAGTTAAAGGTTGTGCGTCAAGTATTAGCAGACGTTCGTGAACAAGGTGACGCAGCCATACGTTTTTATACAGAAAAATGGGATGGCTTTGCCCCTAATCATTTACGCGTAACGAAGGAAGAAATTGAAGAGGGCGCAAATGCAATTGATCAACAGCTTTATGCAGATTTAACAGAAGCAGCTCAAAATATTCGCTTTTATCACGAACAGCAAAAGCGCTCAGGTTATCGCTTAGAGCTTAAAGATGGTTCATGGCTTGGGCAACGAATTACTGCGCTTGATGCAGTAGGTCTTTATGTTCCTGGTGGTACAGCAGCGTACCCATCTTCGGTCTTGATGAACGTTATTCCTGCACAAGTAGCTGGTGTCAAACGCATAGTAATTACATCTCCAGCAGGTCGCGATGGAAATTTACCTCCAGGCGTACTAGCTGCAGCGCATATTTTAGGAGTAGCAGAAATATATAAAATCGGTGGAGCTCAGGCGATTGCGGCTCTTGCATATGGAACAGAGACAATTTCTCCGGTTGATAAAATAACGGGTCCAGGAAATATTTTTGTAGCATTAGCAAAACGTGAGGTTTTTGGTGAGGTAGCGATTGATATGATTGCTGGCCCAAGTGAAATTGCAGTGATAGCAGACGACACAGCATTTGCTGATGAAATCGCGGCTGACCTTTTATCACAGGCTGAGCATGATAAATTGGCTTGTGCCATTTTAGTGACGACTTCTGAGCAATTGGCTATAAAAGTAGCTGATGAAGTGGAGAAGCAATTAACGACTTTACCGCGTGAAGAGGTCGCACGTGCATCTATAGAAAACTTTGGTGCCATTTATGTGGCTGAAACGATGGCAGATGCCGTAGAGGCCATTAATTCTCTAGCACCTGAGCATTTAGAAATTGTCACAAAAAATGCTGAGGCTGTAGCTGAGCAAGTACGACATGCAGGGGGTATTTTCATCGGTCGTTATAGCTCTGAACCAGTTGGTGATTACTTCGCAGGGACAAATCATGTGCTTCCAACGAATAGCACTGCACGCTTTGCAAGTGGCTTAAACGTCGATGATTTTGTGAAAAAATCGAGCGTCGTCTTTTATAGTGAAAAAACTTGGGCAGAAAACGCACCGAAAATTGCACGTCTAGCACGTATGGAAGGCTTAGAAGGCCATGCACGTGCAGTCGAATCGCGTGGATGGGAAAAGGAGTAGTACAATGACTGGAAAAAAACGATATGCAAAAGTTGAACGTACGACAAACGAAACACAAATTTCGGTAGCCATCGATTTAGATGGTGAAGGGAAGGCAAATATTAAAACGGGTGTTGGCTTTATGGATCACATGCTTGACCTATTTATCAAACATGGGCTTTTTGATGGGACGATAGAAGCCAATGGTGATACATATATAGATGATCATCATACAACAGAGGACCTCGGAATTGTATTAGGCCAAGCTATTCGCGAAGCGCTCGGTGATAAAAAAGGAATAAAGCGTTACGGCACAGCATTTGTGCCAATGGATGATGCACTTGCACAGGTCGTGGTGGATTGCTCAAATCGTCCGCACTTAGAATATCGTGTGCCACAGTTGAAGGAAAAGGTCGGTAGCTTCGATACTGAATTAGTACATGAATTTTTGTGGAAGTTTGCACTCGAGGCTCGGATGAATGTTCATGTCATCGTACCTTATGGCCATAATACACATCATATTATTGAAGCTGTTTTTAAGGCGTTAGCACGTGCCATTGATGCAGCAGTGGAAATTGATCCACGTGTTAAAGGTGTACCATCGACTAAGGGGCTGTTAACGTGAAAATAGGTGTTATTGATTATGGCATGGGGAATTTATTTAGCGTTGAACAGGCATTAAAACGACTAGGCTGTGAGGTTGTTGTCACGGCTAATGAAAAAGTGCTAGATACAACAGATGCACTGTTGCTTCCTGGTGTTGGAGCATTTCTAGATGCCATCAAACGTTTAGCTGAAACGAATTTAGATCAATATTTGCACAAGGTGAAAGCAGAAAATCGACCACTTCTTGGAATTTGCTTAGGCATGCAATTATTATTTGAGCAAAGTGAAGAGGTAGCCCCAACGAAAGGTCTAGGCTTTTTTAAAGGAAGCATTAAACGATTTACTGGTGACAACGCTGGGCAGGAGTATCGAGTGCCGCATATGGGGTGGAATGAGCTCGAAGTGACAAACCGTCCTTCTTGGTTAAATGGCGAAGTAACGGCAAAGCATGTTTATTTTGTGCACTCATTTTATGCAACCGATATCGATGAAACGGAGCTTGTCGCTTATGCGGATTATCATGATATTAAGGTTCCTGGCATTGTGGCAAATGGCTCTATTACGGGCATGCAGTTCCATCCCGAAAAGTCAGGTGAACTAGGTGTGCATTTATTAGAACAATGGTTGAAGGGGGTGGCATCATGTTAACAAAGCGTATTATTCCATGTCTTGATGTAAAAGAGGGACGTGTTGTAAAAGGTGTACAGTTTGTGTCATTACGTGATGCGGGTGACCCAGTTGAGCTTGCTAAGTTTTATGATGAACAAGGGGCAGATGAGCTTGTGTTTCTAGATATTTCGGCATCACATGAAGGACGTGAAACAATGGTGGATGTCGTACGGCAAACTGCAGCTACATTAGCCATTCCATTCACAGTAGGTGGTGGAATTCGAACGTTAGATGATATGAAACGTATTTTACGTGCAGGTGCCGATAAAGTATCAGTGAATACGTCTGCTTTAGAGCGACCAGAGCTCATTAAAGAAGGTTCTGACTTTTTTGGCGCACAATGTATTGTTGTAGCTATTGATGCCCGCTATAGCGAAGAAGATGCCACATGGATGGTTTATACGCATGGGGGCCGAAACAAAACAACATGGCGAGTAACTGAATGGGCGAAGGAAGCGGTTCGCTTAGGTGCAGGTGAAATTTTATTAACGAGTATGAATCAGGACGGTGAGAAATCTGGTTTTGATTTAGCCTTAACAAAAGCTGTGAGAGAGGCTGTGACAGTTCCTGTTATTGCAAGCGGCGGTGCAGGAAATGCCGAACATTTTTACGAAGTATTAGCTGAAGATATCGATGCAGATGCAGCACTTGCCGCATCCATCTTCCATTACAAAGAAACGAGCGTAGCACAAGTAAAAGAATACTTACGTGAAAAAGGAGTGGCAATAAGATGATTGACAGCATTAAATTTGATGAAAAAGGTCTTGTCACTGCGGTTGTACAAGATGCTAATACAAAAGAAGTACTAACTGTAGCGTATATGAATAAAGAATCTCTAGAGAAAACACTTGAATCAGGAGAAACATGGTTCTTCTCACGTTCACGTCAAGAACTCTGGCACAAAGGGGCAACGAGTGGTCATACGCAAAAAGTGATATCTATTAAGGCGGACTGTGATAGTGACGCATTAGTTGTGGAAGTAATTCCTGCTGGACCGGCTTGTCATAATGGAACAACTTCTTGCTTTACGGAGATTATTCAGCAAAATGACAAGGTAGGATCTGTTGAGATTATTTCTAAACTCGTAAAGGTCATTGAAAAACGCGAGCAAGAAATGCCAGAAGGGGCGTATACTACATATTTATTCGATAAAGGTATCGATAAAATTTGTAAAAAAGTTGGAGAAGAAGCAACTGAAGTTGTCATAGGTGCAAAAAATCGCGATGCAGAAGAAGTGAAGTGGGAGTCTGCCGATTTAATTTATCACCTATTAGTGTTACTACAAGAGCAAAAAGTAAGCGTTTATGACGTGTTACATGTGTTAGAAAAACGTCACGAGGAGAAATAACGGCATATTGCTTATTGTATGCTATAATAGAAGTTACTGTGTAAAGGAACGTATAATACGTTCCTTATTTCTTGTTTCGGAGGAAATGTTTTGGAAAAGAAACGTCAAAAAGAGAATCAAACGAATATAGTGTCGTTCATTCCAACAGGCGACTATTATTATAAAAAATCAATTCAAGCAATGAATAGCGGACAAATGAATAAAGCCTATAAATATTTACAGCGAGCAGTTGATTTAAGTCCTGATGATCCGATGATTTTATTACAATTAGCGATAATAGAGTTAGAGGGTCAACGTTTTGAGGAAGCGTATGATCTTCTTCGTCGTGCCTATCAGATAGATAAAGATAATCCAGAAATTATTTTTTACATGGCAGAGGTTTCAGGATGTATCGGTATCATACATGACGCTAAGCGCTTTGCAGAGCAATATTTACAATTAGAGCCAGAAGGTGCCTATGCAGATGAAGCTGCTGAAATATTAGAGTTTGTTGATTTTGAGCAGGATGATTTTGAGGAGCTTGAAGGTTCTGCTGAAGACTTATATCGACAAGAACAGGCAAGACGTTGTATGGAAAAGGGAGATTTCCCTGAAGCTATTAAAATGCTAGAAGACTTAATTGAAGACAGACCAGATTTTTGGTCAGCTTATAACAACTTAGCCCTTGCCTATTTTTATGTGGGTGAAGCAGAACAAGCGAAAGCTCTGCTAAACACTGTATTACGCGAAAATAAAGGGAATTTACATGCACTATGTAATTTAACGGTTATCGCATACTATGAAAAAAATGAAGAAGATTTAAAGGATCTTTTAGAAATACTTGTGAAAATTCAGCCATACTTATGGGAACATCGCTACAAGCTGGGTGCTACATTAGCGCTCATTGGACAATATGATTTAGCATTTAAATGGTTGCGTAGCATGCAGAAAAGAGGCTATGTAGGCGATGCTGGCTTTTACTTTTGGTTATCACATGCCGCTTATTTCTCAGGACATGAAGAAATTTCAAAGAGTACATGGGGGCAGCTACTTGAGCTGGATCCCGATAAAGAAGGCTTTGAACCGTGGCGTCAAGAAGAAAACAATTATTCACTTGATGCATTAGAACATGACCGTGATTATATTGTGGAAAAGCTAGAGAGCGAATATACAAGTGAACGGATATTTGGGTTGTTTTTACTAAGCTGTACAGCACATAAACAGGAAATTATTGCGCATCCAAAATGGATAGATGTTGACCAATTTAATGCGTATGAAAAGCTATTCCTCGCTTATGCACTAGAACATCAATTTGATATGAAGAACAAAGTAGAGGCTAGCTTTATACGAGCAGTAAGTGTGCCAGAAATTTTACTAGAACAGTATGAAAAGCTAACGACAATAATTGCACCAATGTTCCAAATGTGGTTTGTGCTTTGTGAGCAAGCATTGATGAACAATTATCGTTTTACAAATCCAGCAGCTATTGCAGGAGCAAATGATTACTTATTTCGTTCTTCCAGAATGCTCAAGGTTACAAAAAAAGAGATCGCTCAGCAATACGGAGTATCAGTGTCAACTTTATCGAAGTATATTGAAGAAATTTTAATGTTTTTACCAGACACTCATAATTAGACCGTGAGCAACATAGTTGAATAACTTTTTACTTTCACATACGATGAACATACTAACATTATTATAAAAAAGTAAAAAATCTGTTTAGGGGGAAGTATTTATGTCAGAAGAAAAAATTTATGATGTAGTAATAATTGGTGCAGGTCCAGCTGGAATGACTGCTGCTGTTTATACATCACGTGCCAACCTTTCAACTTTAATGATTGAACGTGGAATCCCTGGCGGACAAATGGCAAATACAGAAGAAGTAGAAAACTATCCTGGGTTTGATACAATTTTAGGGCCTGAGCTATCTACAAAAATGTTCGATCATGCTAAGAAATTTGGTGCAGAGTATGCATATGGCGATGTAACAGAAATTATTGATGGTGAGGAATATAAAACAATAATTTCAGGTGCTAAAGAATATAAAACACGAGCAATTATTCTTTCTACAGGTGCCGAGTATAAAAAAATGGGCGTGCCTGGCGAAAAAGAACTTGGTGGCCGCGGTGTCAGCTATTGTGCAGTATGTGATGGTGCATTCTTCAAACAAAAAAATCTTGTTGTCGTAGGTGGCGGAGATTCAGCTGTTGAAGAAGGCGTTTATTTAACTCGCTTTGCTGATAAAGTAACAATTGTGCACCGTCGTGATAAATTACGTGCACAAAAAATTCTCCAAGATCGTGCCTTTGCTAACGAAAAAATTGATTTCATTTGGAATGCAACAGTCAAAGAAATTAATGAGGCAAACGGTAAAGTTGGAAGTGTAACATTACAATCAACTGTAGATGGTGTTGAATCTAATTTTGCTACTGATGGCGTATTCGTATACATTGGTATGCTCCCATTAACAAAACCATTTGAGTCTCTAGGTATTTTAAATGAGGCTGGTTATATTTTGACAAATGATAATATGGAAACGACAGTACCAGGTATCTTCGCTGCTGGAGATGTACGTGAAAAATCACTTCGTCAAATCGTTACAGCGACAGGTGACGGAAGTATCGCAGCACAAGCAGTACAGCACTATGTGGAAGAATTATTAGAAAAAATTAATGCTTAAAGTGATCATTGCTAAAGGCAGTTTCATCACCAGAGTTGTGGATGACATTTTTTTGAAATGTATGTCATTTATATAAGTTGATTGGAGTGGAGACTGGGCGACTCCTCGGGGATTAGCGGCTCATCGGACGCCCCCAGGAAGCTCTGCTCTGCGCGAAAGCGAAGCGTCAGCGGCAAAGCGCCCGGTCGGAACGGAAATCAACCACACGTTACGGTGATTAGCCCAAGATCGTTATTTTAAGGAAAAAAATACAATTTTAATACGGTCTTAATATAGTTGTAACTTGAATGACATATAAAAGGTGTAATATATAAATTGTAATTAGCAATCCCCCTTTTATTTTGTTGAGTAGGTTGTTTCCGCCAAATTAGGTGGAGCAACCTATTTTTGTTATGAACGGAAATTTTTATGGCGGAGTTTCATATGTTTGAGTAGAGGTTAAAAACAGTATCGATGAAGTTAAAATTGCAAATGACGTAAAGTTTAGAATTGAGGACAAACCTTGTTTGGTCTTGCTATAATAAAAGGTAGAATGCAAAAGAGATTAGAGGTGTGCCTATGCAAAGGATTGCAAATTTAATAGCCGTAAAAGACGGTCAAGTGTTATTACTTCAGAAGCCGAGACGTGGCTGGTTCGTAGCTCCTGGCGGTAAAATGGAGAGCGGTGAATCGATTTATGAGGCTGCAGTACGTGAGTTTAAAGAAGAAACAAATGTCACACCGATAAATGCTCATTTAAAAGGTGTTTATACGATGGTTATTAAAGAAAATAATGAGGTAGTGGACGAATGGATGCTTTATACATTTGTTGCAAAGGATGTAGAAGGAGTACCGTTTAAAGAAACTAGAGAAGGCAAACTTGCATGGCACCCAGTAGAGGATTTGGAACATTTGCCAATGGCTGAAGGTGATCGAACAAACTTACAATTTGCTATCTCACAAACAGGCATTCAGTACGGTACATTTGAATACACAACTGATTTTGAATTACTGCATGAGAAAATACAAATATCAATCGAACAATAAAGGAGCTGCATGACAGTGGTGGTTGAAGGACCAAAAGGTACACATGAATTGGTTATTATTACAGGAATGTCTGGAGCTGGGAAAACAGTAGCTATTCAAAGCTTTGAGGATTTAGGGTATTACTGTATTGATAATTTACCACCAGCGCTACTCACAACATTTTTAACCTTACTAAGGGATTCTGGTAAAAATATTACACGTATAGCAGCTGTCATGGATATGCGTGGTGGCGACTTTTTTGATTCTCTTATCGGCGCTCTCGACCATATTCTTAAAGAAGGCGATATAGTTGCACGAATTTTATTTTTAGATGCAGATGATGCAGCTTTAGTTAGACGTTATAAAGAGACAAGACGTGCACATCCATTAGCTGTAAATGGTTTGCCATTAGATGGCATAAAACAAGAACGTAAACTTTTATCCGAAGTAAAAGGTCGCGCTAAATTTGTCTATAATACATCTAATATGAAGCCTAAAGAGCTACGTGAAAAAATCGCTAAAGAATTTGCCAGTGATGCTGATAATATTTTCTCGGTAAATATCATGTCTTTTGGATTTAAACATGGTATGCCGATAGATGCCGACTTAGTATTTGATGTCCGTTTTTTAAAAAATCCATATTATGTAGAAGAGTTACGCCATAAAACGGGATTACAAACTGAGGTATCTTCTTATGTTCTGGCACTTGAAGATACGCAAACACTCATTCAGAAACTAACGGATTTGTTTGAATTTATGATTCCACTCTATAGACAAGAGGGCAAATCACAACTTGTCATTGCCTTTGGATGTACTGGAGGACAGCATCGTTCAGTAACATTAGCAGAGTATTTTGGGGCATATTTAGCTGGGAAGGAAAACACTGTTATTACACATCGTGACATCAATCGTAGAAAGGATTGAGTGAATGGGAAAGAAGCGAACAAAGCTTGTTGTAATTGGTGGTGGTACGGGGCTTTCTACGTTACTACGAGGGCTCAAGCACCACCCATTTGATATTACTGCAATTGTGACAGTAGCAGATGATGGTGGTTCTTCGGGACGCTTACGAGATGACTATGATATTCCACCACCAGGTGATGTCCGTAATGTGATCGCGGCGTTATCGGATGTTGAGCCGCTTGTAGAGCAAATGTTTCAATACCGTTTTTCTGCATCGGAAGATTTACGTGGGCATTCATTAGGTAATTTAATGCTGACTGCTTTAACAGATATTACTGGGGACTTTAACCATGCTATTAGTGAAATGGGAAAGGTTTTAAAGGTTCATGGTCGCGTCATACCAGCAGCCAATAAAAAGATAAATTTACATGCTGAACTTGAGGACGGTTCAATCATTGAAGGGGAATCTAAAATCCCAAATGCTAAAAAACGAGTTAGTCGTGTTTTTTTAGTGCCAGAAAACGTGAAACCGTTACCAGAGGCTATTCGAGCAATTCATCGTGCTGACTATATTTTAATTGGTCCAGGAAGTTTATATACAAGCATTATTCCAAACCTCCTTGTAAAAGGAATAGGAGATGCTGTTGTAAAGGCTAAAGGAAGAAAAATTTACGTTTGTAATTTAATGACTCAAAAAGGTGAAACCATTTCCTATACAGCAGGCGATCATGTTAAAGCTATATATAAGCATGTGGAAGACTCCTTCATCGATTCTATATTGGTAAATGATGTAAAACTTCCTCATCCTGTAAAAGAGCTTTATAAGGAAGAGTGTGCTGAACCAGTAACATTTGACGTTGCAAAGCTTGAAAGTATGGGATTAGAGGTTATTCAACGAGATATTGCCACGATTCGCCCAGATGGGACGGTGCGTCATAATGCTACAAACGTTGCGAAATGGCTTGTAGATTACGCAAATATCTATAAACAAGAAGTTAGTGAATCATAAAGCGCTTATTGTATATGATAAGATGAACATATACATAGAACAAAAAGTTGAAAGGAGGGCGTGATATGTCTTTTGCTTCTGAAACGAAAAAAGAGTTAACTCAAATAGAAGCGGACAATCATTGTATGAAAGCAGAAGTATCTGCCCTAATTCGTATGAATGGTTCATTATCCTTTGCTAATAAACAGTTAAGCTTAGACGTACAAACTGAAAACGCTGCAATCGCAAGAAGACTTTATACGATTATGAAGAAGCTGTATCCATATAATGTAGAGTTACTTGTTAGAAAAAAAATGCGTTTGAAAAAAAATAACGTATACATTTGCCGCGTAAGAGAAGGTGCCCGTGAGCTACTGATTGATTTAGAAATCATCTCAGACGACTTTCAATTTAATCATACTATTTCTCGGAAGCTCATTAAAAAGAGTGGTCAAAAAAGAGCATACTTACGGGGTGCGTTTTTAGCTGGTGGCTCTGTCAACAATCCAGAAACATCGGCCTACCATTTAGAAATTTATTCATTATATAAAGAGCATGGCGAGGCTTTAATGGATTTAATGAATG
The DNA here is from genome assembly GCF_044763105.1 of Lysinibacillus sp. NPDC096212. Classification (NCBI taxonomy): domain Bacteria; kingdom Bacillati; phylum Bacillota; class Bacilli; order Caryophanales; family Bacillaceae; genus Lysinibacillus; species Lysinibacillus sp. NPDC096212. Next base: position 130,251 of record NZ_JBIWFQ010000012.1, read on the forward strand.
AATTTGAGCTAAATGCAAAAACAATTGAACGAAAAAAAGGCTTTGTAACTTATTTAAAAGAAGCTGAAAAAATTTCTGATTTTCTTAATATTGTTGGAGCGCATCAAGCAATGATGAAATTCGAAGACGTTCGCATATTGCGCGACATGAGAAATAGTGTTAATCGCATAGTTAACTGTGAAACAGCGAACTTGAATAAAACAATAGGCGCAGCATTACGTCAAGTAGAGAATATCCGATTTATTGAAAATTCAATTGGCCTAGATCAATTGCCAGAAAAACTGCGTGAAATTGCACGATTACGCGTAGAATACCAAGATGTAACACTAAAAGAACTTGGTGAAATGGTATCAAGTGGAACGGTTAGTAAATCCGGTGTCAATCATCGATTACGGAAAATAGATGAAATTGCCGATGCATTAAGAAGCGGAGAAAAAATTGGTGGTTAAATTTTCATACTTTTCAGGTATGAATGTGATGTTTAACTTCTTTCAGTAATTATTATCTGTAGCGAAAGCGAAGCGTGAGCTACAGGTGTTTTATGTAACGAAAGCGAAGCGGCAGTTACAAATGTCTGTCGTACCGAAAGCCGGCAATTATGCGGAGGCATAATTGATTCGTGTCTTGTTCTTTTGCTAGTAAGTAAGGTAAGATAAAAATAATAGATGAACGGTAGTAAAGGGGAGTTTTAAGAATGACCGAGAGAAGAGTCCATGTGAAATTAAAATTAGGACTACAAGCTAGACAAGCAGCACTATTTGTACAAGAAGCAAATCGTTTTAGCGCCGATGTCTTTCTGGAAAAAGACGAGAAAAAAGTAAATGCTAAATCCATTATGGGTGTTATGAGCTTAGCCATTGCAAAAGGAACAGAGGTTGTACTTAGTGGCGATGGCAACGATGCTGAGCAAGCGGTTACAGCATTAGCAGCACTAATCGAAAAAGAAGATTAAAAAACTATGATGCAAAAACTGTCCAAACAGTAAAACTTACATGTTGGACAGTTTTTTTGCGCTTTTGCACCGAATAAATAGGTCCTGAAAATAGAGTCAAAGCGATGGGAAGTAAGGATGGGACGAGGGAAAGAAAGGCCAAAGTCGTTGATAGAAATGATGGGTAGAAGAGCCAAAGCGACGGAAGGAAAAGTCAGAGCGACGGAAGGAATGGCCAAAGCGACGGAAGGAAAAGTCAGAGCGACGGAAGGAATGGCCAAAGCGACGGAAGGAATAGTCAGAGCGACGGAAGTAAAAGGCTGAGACGGAAAGAAGAGTCAAAGCGACGGAAAGAAAGGCCGAAGTGACGGAAGGAAAAGTCAGAGCGACGGAAAGAAAAGGCTACGACGGAAAGAATAGTCGAAGCGACGGAAGGAAAAGTCAGAGCGACGGA
>NZ_JBIWFQ010000012.1:131734-133141 GCF_044763105.1 Lysinibacillus sp. NPDC096212
CCGAAGCGACGGAAGGAAAAGTCAGAGCGACGGAAGTAAAAGGCTGAGACGGAAAGAAGAGTCAAAGCGACGGAAAGAAAGGCCGAAGTGACGGAAGGAAAAGTCAGAACGACGGAAGAAAAGGCTACGACGGAAAGAATAGTCGAAGCGACGGAAAGAAAGGCCGAAGCGACGGAAGGAAAAGTCAGAGCGACGGAAAGAAGAGCCAAAATCGTGGATAGAACCATCAAAATGATGGATAGAGTAGCCAAAGTCGTGGATAAAACCATCAAATCGCGGATAGCCCAATCAAAGTGAAGGATAGCCTCATCAAACCATACATACATTTAATGTCGAAAAACAAAAAAAGACATCTCAGAAATAATCTGGGATGCCTTTAGCATTTTTATTTACGTTCCATAATTTGGTCGATTAGGCCGTATTCTTTTGCACGCTCAGCTGTCATGAAGTTATCGCGATCTGTATCTCTTGCAATGACTTCAAGTGGTTGACCAGTACGTTCCGATAAAATTCCATTTAATTTTTCACGTAAGAATAAAATACGTTTTGCAGCGATTTCGATTTCAGTTGCCTGACCTTGTGCACCGCCAAGAGGTTGGTGAATCATTACTTCAGCATTCGGTAATGCGAAACGTTTACCAGGTTCACCAGCAGCAAGTAGGAAAGCACCCATAGATGCAGCCATTCCGATACAAATTGTTTGTACTTGTGGCTTGATAATTTGCATTGTGTCATAAATTGCCATACCAGCAGTGATAGATCCACCCGGTGAGTTAATGTAAAGAAAGATATCTTTGTCTGGATCTTCTGCTTGTAGGAATAGAAGTTGAGCAACAATTGAGTTAGCAACGTTGTCGTCAATTGCACTTCCTAATAGGATAATACGGTCTTTTAGTAGTCGTGAATAGATGTCATACGCACGTTCACCACGACTTGTTTGTTCAATAACTGTAGGAATTAAATTCATGTTAAATCCTCCTTAAAAAACTAAATTCGAATACTTTTGCTGAAAACTTCCTTGGTAATTCAGCTGTATCCTTATCATACACATTATAGTCAGGGAAGGTCAAATATTAACCCTGTTAAAGTAAAATAAATTAAATCAATTTTGCTTTGGCGTAATTATAGCCGCAACTTCGCATTCGCCAATAAACCATTAGATGCCGCCGTTTTGCTTTCGTCCAGAAAACATTAGACGCTGCAACTTCGTGTTCGCCCAGAAACCATTAGATGCCGCAACTTCGCGTTCGCTCAGAAAACATTTGATGCCTCCGCATTGCTTTAACTACAAAAACATTTACCGCATCCGCTCCGCATCCGCTCCGCATCCGCTCCGCATCCGCTCCGCATCCGCTCCGCATCCGCTCCGCATCCGCTCCGCATCCGCTCCGCATCCGCTCCGCATCC
>NZ_JBIWFQ010000012.1:133239-144991 GCF_044763105.1 Lysinibacillus sp. NPDC096212
CCGCATCCGCTTCGCATCCGCTTCGCATCCGCTCCGCATCCGCTTCGCATCCGCTCCGCATCCGCTTCGCTTCCACGCAGATAAAAAATACCGCGAACGCCTCGCTCTCACGCAGATAAACAGTATGTCCAGAATTTAAAGTGTGTCCGCGCAATTCAAAATCCATGACATCCGTCAGAGGATTATCTTTTTTTTATAGGTATTTTGACACTTAATGAATCAAAATAAAAAAAGTTAAAATGTTTTGCATTCTATAGTTGAAATATGGGCAATACGTTTGTATAATTGATAAGGTCACATAAGTTAAAGTACAGTACACTATTTTGTCAGGTATGCTTCAAATGAGGGTTATCTACATCATGCTTTTCGTAAAGCCTAGGGTGAGTACTTTTTTTTTTGTTTAATTGCCCTCGTGGTGTAATGGATAACACGTAAGATTCCGGTTCTTGCACTGGGGGTTCGATTCCCTCCGAGGGCGCCATTTTACTGATTATTTGATTTACTTTTATAACTCAATTCTCCTAATAAGTAGTTTAGCAGCCTGCTTAGTGGGGAAAAGAGAAGGAAAAATAATGGAAATATTGCCTAGTAGGCATTATTCCCGTATTTGTTTCTTTCAAACCTTCAAAAAAGCAACAACTCCAAATTATTTTTTAGTGAACATACTGTACGTGAAGACTAGTTATACTAGTCGAAAAAAAGAATCCTATCTGAGGGGATTCTTTTTTTTTTTGCAAATAATCTAAAAATAGCACTGTTTTATTTTTAGAAAGAGATCGTATTGTCTTTATGAATGATGGCTATATTGGCGAAGAGGGGACGCGGGAAGAGCTTTTTGGGCATCTACAGCATTAGGAAAAGTTTTAAAATCCTTTAAACAAGAGCAGCCCCGTGTGATAGTGACCACAGATGGGGCTGCTCTTGTTTTTTATCATTAATGAAGGGGATTTGTTGTAGTGCCGTATGCGTTAAGCATCGTTTGCATATCTTGTTGAGAAAATTGAGGTACTTGATAGTAGCCATGCATATTTTGGTAAATAGATAATTCGTATGCCATTTCAATGCAGTTGGGAATACTATCTGCAATAACACGACGAACAACAGGGTTTGTAGTTTCTGTTGCTGCTGCAGTCATACCTTTTGCCACACCTTTTTGAGCGCCAAGTAAGAAGCCAGAAATACATTCATCATTGAGTTCACTTGCATTTTGCATCGGCTTTTTAGGTTGGTCAGGATTCATTCCATATTTGAAATTATTTCCTGTCTCCATTTGATAGCGACCTGTAGGAACAGTCGGATCATGACCTGTGTTATAAGATTCCACAATAGTGTTATACATACCTAATGTGAAATTATATTGGCGATCCAAAATACTAAGCAACTCTGTGTCCTTAACCTGTGGACGTAAAACAATGGATTGATTCATACAAGCAATGATTGCACCGATTGTTTCATGCAAGTCCATTTGCTCATGTCCACCATGATTTAGGCTTTGTTGTTGGTTGAATGATGTTTGGTTTGATGATTCGTTTTGAAACGATTGTGTCAAAAAAAGCGCCTCCTAAATATCATAGTTTGTTACAGTATTAAGTATGGCACGTTAGACAAATTTCATACGGTATTAATGCATTTGCATATATGTAGAATAGAGATGTTTTTTTGCTGCACATTAGTGGTAAGAAAAAAGAAAGGCTTATCGCCAAAACATGGATGATAGCTAAAAGAAAGCGAAGGAGGTTTTAGAATTGAAAAAAATATTTGGACCTGTAGGAATAATCGTTATTATTTTAGTTGTATTGGCCTTACTATTTATTCCAAAATACAATAGTCTAGTAACGGCCGAGGAAAGCGTAGATTCGAAATGGGCGCAGGTTGAAAATCAGCTACAACGTCGCTACGATTTGATTCCGAACTTAGTAGAATCTGTAAAAGGTTATGCTAACCATGAGAAAGAAGTGATCGCTAGCATTACAGAGGCACGTGCACAAATGGGAAGTGCGCAAAGTCCAAAGGAACAGGCGGTTGCCAATGATGCATTAAACGGAGCACTTGGTCGATTACTAGTAGTCGTAGAAAATTATCCAAATTTAAAGGCAGATGCAAATTTCCGTCAATTAATGGATGAATTAGCTGGGACAGAAAATCGTTTAGCAGTGGCTCGAGAAGACTACAACAATGAAGTGCAGACTTTTAATAAAACGGTTAAACGTTTCCCGGGCAATCTTATTGCAGGGATGTTTGGTTTTGAACAGAAAGAATACTTTAAAGCAGCTGCGGGTGCTGAAAAGGCACCATCTATAGATTTTGGCAGTTCAGGTAAACAATAATGAAACGGTTGATATTCCAACTTGCTATTGTTAGCGTCATGTTTATTCTATCTATAAGAATGGCAGATGCCGCAATGCCGACACCGATGAAAAATACGTATATTCATGATTTTGCTAATGTTTTATCAACATCCGTAAAGGAAGAACTCAATCGTTATTCAGAGCAGCTAGACAAAGGTACAGGTGCTGAAATTATGGTCGTAACGGTAGATACTATTAACGGAGAAGAACCAAAAATGTATGCAACAAAAATGATTCGTTCATGGGGTATTGGCGATGCGCAAAAAAATAATGGTGTTTTAATTTTAGCAACATTTGGGCAGGGCGATGGCAATAATGATGTCGTTATTGCTGTAGGTCAAGGTCTCGAAGGAGCATTACCTGATGGCAAGTTGGGGCGCATTTTAGATACAGCGTTTTATCCAGATGCACGTGCTGGAGACATTAATAAGGCATTTAAAGCAACGTACGCTGAAGTATTTCAAACTGTCGCGCAAGAGTATAATTGGGATGGAGAGGTGCCTGCAAATACAGCTGATGAAGAAATGCCAACGTGGATGATTATTTTAATTGTTATCATCGTACTTATTATTTATACGTTTATTTCCAATGGTAGAGGAGGAGGGCCTCGTTCTGGTAGACGTGGCGGTTTTCCGGGTGGTTTTCCAGGTGGTTTTGGAGGTGGCGGCTCTAGGGGCGGTGGTTTTGGCGGATTCGGAGGCGGCTCATCTGCTGGTGGAGGAGCGAGTCGGAAATTTTAGCTTCAGATGCCTTATATAATGTAAGTGAAATGGCAGTTACAGAAGTCTCCCTCCTCTATAGGTGGTGAGATGAATGTAAGGATGGACTAAATAATTATGCCGAGGCATAATTGATTATATTCAAAAGTGAACTCAATGCAGTTCGCTTTTTTTATTGGTTTAAAAGTCAAATATGATTAATTATTATCAATAATTGACAATAAAGATAAAATTGTTATAATTCAATTGTATCGACTAACGATATAACACGAACTGATATAAGGAGGAATCATTTTGAAAAAGAGATTTTTATCAGCATCATTAGCGGTTATTTTAACGTCATCTGCGGTTATCCCTGTATCTATGCAGGAAGTGCGCGCTGCCAATGAAACTAGCAGTCAAGTAGAAGTAAAAGAGGAACGTTTATCTGCTAAGGAGTTTCTAAATTTAGCTGTAACAGCTTTAACATTCCAACATGGATCAGAGACAATGCGTCAGCAAATCATTGATCAATGGGTAAAAGGTGAAGAATTAAAAGATTTAAGTGTACATATTAAACGTGATGAAGCAGCACGTATTTTAGTAAGAGCTTTAAATAAAGAGGAAAAAGAAGCAACACTTGCTGAATATCAAGAAAAAGCTAATAAACTAGGTTTATTTAATGGTCTGTCAGCTAGTGAAACGATTTCTAAACAAGATGCGGTTAAAATCTTGAACAATGCTAAAAATGTGAAAAAAGGTGTCGGCAATAATGAAGGTGTGAAAGAGATTTCCGTAGAAGATTTCATGAAAAATCCAGGAAACATGGGCTATGAACTTTCACCAGATGGCAATTACATTACTTATGCTTCTGCATGGGAAAATCGATTAAACGTTTTCGTGAAAAAAATGAATGACGATAGTGAGCCAGTACGTGTATCCAATTCAACGGATCGTGATATCGGGGGATTATTCTGGAAAGATGATAATTTACTATATGTAAAAGATAAAGGTGGCGATGAAAACCACCACATTTATTCAACATCTTTTAATGGTAATGAGGAAAAGGATTTAACACCTTATCCGAATGTAACAGTTGGGGTATTAAGTAACTTACAGGGTGTTAAAGATGAAATCCTTATTATGATGAATAAAGAAGATGTGAAAGTCTTTGATGTGTACAAGCTTAATGTGAAGACTGGAGAAACTACACATGTTGCGAAAAACCCAGGTAATATTACGAGCTGGTTAGCAGACCGTAATGGAAATGTACGTATGGCAGTTGCTTCAGATGGTGTAGTAGGCACTGTTCTTTATCGTGATTCAGAGAAAGATGAATTCAAGCCATTTATTGAAATAGAAGATGGAGATCAAGTAATGCCACTTGGTTTCACTAAAGACAATAAACATATTTTGGTGAAATCTAATAAAGGAAGAGATAAAGTAGAAGTAGTTAAATATGATTTAGAAGGCAATGAAGAAGTAATTATGTCCAATCCAGAAGTGGATGTAATGGGTGTATTATATAGTTCTGAGAAAGATAAAGTATTGTATGGTACATATGTATCAGATAAGATTCATTATCAATTCTTTGACGAAGACTTCGAAAAACTATTCCGTAAAATTCAAAATAAATTAGGTGTTCAAGAAAATGAAATGGCCATTTATGATTACAACAAAGAAATGACAAAATTCATTGTTAGTGTTTCTAGTGACACTGTTTTCGGAAAATATTATTACTACGATTCAACGACAGATGAAATGACTGAAATGGCAACACTAAGCCCTTGGTTAAACCCAGAGGAGCTTGCAGAAATGCACCCAATTTCATATAAAAGTCGAGACGGTCTAACAATTAACGGTTATTTAACTTTACCGAAAAACAAAGAGGCTAAAAATCTGCCACTTATCGTTAATCCACACGGTGGACCATGGGCACGTGATATGTGGGGCTTTAATAATGAGGTGCAATTACTAGCAAATCGTGGTTATGCGGTACTACAAGTGAATTTCCGTTCTTCAACTGGCTATGGAAAAGAATTTTTAGAGGCTGGTAATAAACAATGGGGTCTAAAAATTCAAGATGATATTACAGATGGTGTACAATGGGCAATCGACCAAGGCATTGCAGACCCTAAACGCATCGGAATTTACGGTGCATCATTTGGAGGTTATGCAACTTTAGCTGGGATCACTTACACTCCAGATCTATATGCTGCAGCAGTGGACTATGTAGGTGTATCCAACATCTTTACATTTATAAATACAATCCCTCCGTATTGGGATACATTGCGTAACCAACTTTATCAGCGCGTGGGACATCCAGAAGAAGATAAAGAGCTATTAACAGCTGTTTCACCTGTCTTCCATGTAGATAAAATTAAAACACCGTTATTTGTAGCTCAAGGTGCAAATGATCCACGTGTAAATAAGGCAGAATCTGATCAAATCGTTGAAGCATTACGTGCAAGAGGCGTTGATGTGGAATACATGGTGAAAGATAATGAAGGACATGGTTTCCAGAATGAAGAAAACCGCATTGAATTTTATAATACAATGCTAAAATTCTTAGATAGCCATCTAAAAAAATAATAGGAAAGAAGACTGTGCAGGAAGTAAGTTTCTTGCGCAGTCTTTTTCATCTGAACCAATAATTGACAAAAGTGCTAAAGTTGGTATAATTTCATTGTATTTACAATATGCGTAATGCGTACTGATATAAGGGGGAATCATTTTGAAAAAAAGGTTTTTATCAGCATCATTAGCGGTTATTTTAACGTCATCTGCAGTCATTCCAGTTTCTATGCAGGAAGTGCGCGCTGCCAATGAAACTAGTAGTCAAGTAGAAGTAAAAGAGGAACGTCTATCTGCTAAAGAATTTTTAGATTTAACTGTAACAGCTCTAACATTCCAACACGGATCAGAGACAATGCGTCAGCAAATCATTGATCAATGGGTAAAGGGAGAAGAATTAAAAGATTTAAGTATCAATATAAAACGTGATGAAGCGGCACGTATTTTAATAAGAGCTTTAAATAAAGAAGAAAAAGAAGCAACACTAGCTGAGTATCAAGAAAAAGCAAATAAGCTTGGTTTATTTAACGGTCTGTCAGCTAGTGAAACGATTTCTAAACAAGATGCGGTTAAAATCTTGAACAATGCTAAAAATGTGAAAAACGGTGTCGGCAATAATGAAGGTGTGAAAGAAATTTCTGTCGAAGATTTCATGAAACACCCAGGAAACGCCGGCTATCAGCTTTCACCAGATGGTAATTACATTACTTATAAATCTGCATGGGAAAATCGTTCAAATGTGTTCGTAAAGAAAATGAATGATGATAGTGAGCCAGTACGCGTATCTAGTTCAACAGATCGCGATATTGGTGGATCCTTCTGGAAAGATGATAATTTACTATATGTAAAGGATAAAGGTGGCGATGAAAACTTCCACATTTATTCAACAACATTTAATGGTAATGAGGAAAAGGATTTAACGCCATATCCGAACGTAACAGTTGGGTTATTAAGTGATTTACAGGGCGTTAAAGACGAAATCCTTATTACGATGAATAAAGAAGATGCAAAAGTCTTTGATGTGTACAAGCTTAATGTGAAGACTGGAGAAACTAATCATGTTGCGAAAAACCCAGGTAATATTTCAAGTTGGTTAGCAGATCATGATGGAAATGTACGTATGGCAGTTGCTTCAGATGGTGTAGAAGGAACAGTCCTTTACCGTGACTCAGAGAAAGATGAATTCAAACCATTTATTGAAATGAAAGCAGGAGATGAAGTAATGCCACTTGCTTTCTCTAAAGACAATAAACATATTTTTGCAACTACTAATAAAGGAAGAGATAAAGTAGAAGTAGTGAAATATGATTTAGAAGGTAATGAGGAAGTAATTATGTCCAACTCAGAAGTGGATGTAATGGGTGTATTATATAATTCTGAGAAAGATAAATTATTATACGGTGCATATATAACAGATAAAGGACACTATCAATTCTTTGACGAGGACTTTGAAAAAATATTCCGTAAAATTCAAAACAAATTAGGTGTTCAAGAAAGTGAATTAAGCATTAATGATTACAATAAAGAAATGACAAAATTCATTGTTAACGTTTCTAGTGACACTGTTTTCGGAAAATATTATTACTACGATTCAACAACAGATGAAATAACAGAAATGGCAACATTAAGCCCTTGGTTAAAACAAGAGGAGCTTTCAGAAATGCACCCAATTTCATATAAAAGTCGAGACGGTCTAACAATTAACGGTTATTTAACTTTACCGAAAAACAAAGAGGCTAAAAATCTGCCACTTATCGTCAATCCACACGGTGGACCATGGGCACGTGATATGTGGGGCTTTAATCCTGAAGTGCAATTACTAGCAAATCGTGGTTATGCAGTACTACAAGTCAATTTCCGTTCTTCCGTAGGATACGGTAAAAAATTCCTTGAAGCTGGTAATAAGCAATGGGGTCTGAAAATTCAGGATGATATTACAGATGGCGTACAATGGGCAATCGACCAAGGCATTGCAGACCCTAAACGCATCGGAATTTATGGTGCATCCTTTGGAGGTTATGCAACATTAGCAGGTATCACTTATACACCAGATCTATATGCAGCAGCAGTTGATTACGTAGGTGTATCGAATATCTTTACACTATTAAATACAATCCCTCCATATTGGGAAACAATGCGTGAAATGCTTTATGAGCGTGTAGGGCATCCTGAAAAAGATAAGGAGCTATTAACAGCAGCTTCACCTGTCTTCCATGTGGATAAAATTAAAACACCGCTATTTGTAGCTCAAGGTGCAAATGATCCACGTGTAAACAAAGCTGAATCTGATCAAATCGTTGAAGCATTACGTGCAAGAGGTGTTGATGTGGAATACATGATGAAGGATAATGAAGGCCATGGTTTCCGTAATGAAGAAAACAGTATCGAATTTTACACTGCAATGCTAAAATTCTTAGATAGCCATCTGAAAAAATAATATAAAGAAGACTGTGCATAAATTTCTTGCACAGTCTTTTCTAGTTGAAGACTCTAAATTGTTCTTGCCACTCCCGATTGTACAGTCGAGACTTATTTGGATGAAGAGCCGTTATAAGAGCTGAAAAGTATTTCGATATATATCATTTTTCTTATTGTTAATTAATGTAATACAACGGGCTAGCTTTTCTACTCCAACATGAATTTGACGCTCATTCACTTGAGAAATACTTAATCGAATCAGATTTTCCTTTTTATATTCTGGTAGGAACATTCTAGCTGCATCATCCACAAGGACATTTTGCTCTTTTAACAAATTGACGATCTGCTTTGCGGTCACTTTCTCGGGCAGGGAGATAGTAAGATAAAATCCTGAAGAGGGTTTCGTATAATGCGTGTTATTTGGCAGCAATAACTCACAAGCTTCCTGAAGATGTTTCATTTTTCTATAATATAGCTCTTTTATTTTCTTAATATGGCTATTAAACATTCCGTTTTTTAAATAAATTTCTAATGCTCCTTGTGAAAGAACCGAACTATTAAAATCGGCAGTAAATTTATAGCGTAAAAAATTGTTAGTCATTATTTTTGGAAGAACTAAAGACGCAACTCTTAAACCAGGTAGAAAAACTTTAGAAAAACTTTTAATATAAATAACTCTGCCAGAAGGATTGTACGCGAATAATGGATCGGATTTAGTATTTGGATCCAAATCCCCTAAAAAGTCATCCTCAACTATATAGACATCGTATTTTTCCGCTAATTCTACAATCCTTTTTTTCTCTTTATTTGTATAGCTATGTCCAAGTGGATTTTGAAACCTCGGAACAATATAGAAAAACTTGATATCGTTATTGCGAAATATATATTCTAGACGATCGAAATCAATTCCATCCATAGATAAATCAATCCCGAACGTAGTCACTTGCTGTAAATTGGCAGACTCTATAAAGCCAAAATAAGTAGGCTGTTCAATTAAAATATTGTTTTTCCCATTTGGAAATGGCATAGAAACTAATAAATTAAGAGCCTGCTGAGAGCCAGACACAATAAATAATCTTTCAGGTTCAGTAAATACTTGTAAGCTTTGCAAATACTTCACCATTTGAAGTCGTAAAGAGTATAGACCTTGTTGATCGGTGTAAGTGAATAATTCTTCTTTATAAGTATCAATGGCCTGATTGATGCAGTGCTGAAAATCAATGTAGGGTATGATGTCTTTATCTGGACCAGCAGACAAAAAGTCAATAATATCATTTTTACTGTCTGGATTTTGAAATTCATTGACAACATAATAGCCGCTTTTAGGAACCGAAAAAATTAAGTGCTCTTTTTCTAGCTCTTCATAGGCTTTAACAACTGTGTTTTTACTGCAGGAGAATTTTTCAGAGAGTTGTCGTACTGAAGGAAGTTTACTACCTGCTATAAGTAATCCCTGTGCCAGTTGATCTTTAATTTCATCAATAACCTCATTATATTTTGTATACAATGCAAAGCCTCCTTTATTCTGTACCAGGACAGATGACGGAAAATATCGTTTATTTTTACGGTAGTTCCTCTTAATATTTATTATACCAGCACAAATGGTACAGATTTGCATAAAATATAAGGGGTTGGTAATGGTGCAGGACAATAAGAAGGAAAAAATGGGGTTATTATTAGGCTTAGTGGGCGTCATCTGTTTCAGCTTAACATTACCTGCAACAAGTGTAGCAGTAGAATATTTCGGGACTACAATTGTTGGCTTAGGAAGAGCGGTAGTAGCTTCAATTTTAGTTGCTCTTGTATTGGTTGTGAAAAAAGAAAAACTGCCCACTGCTCGTCAATTCAAGAGTTTAATTATTGTCTCTTTAGGCGCAGTTTTAGGATTCCCCTTGCTCACCTCTTGGGCTATGACAAGTTTGCCAGTTTCTCATGGAGCTGTAGAGTTAGCCCTTTTACCTTTAGCTACAGCGGGGTTTGCAATGATAAGGGGAGGCGAAATTCCGTCCATTAAATTTTGGATATCAAGTATAGTTGGCGCATTGGCAGTAATAATTTACGCTATGTATCTTGGACTGGGCCAATTACATGTTGCAGATTTAGCATTATTGGCAGCAGTCATTATACTCGGACTTAGCTATGCTGAAGGAGGGGTACTAGCACGAGAATTAGGAAGCTGGCAAGTAATTGCTTGGGCAATTATAATTGCTACTCCTTTTCTTATTATTCCAGTGTTACTAAACGTATCAGTTGAGATGTTGCATGCTCCTTTAAAAGCTTGGATTAGCTTTCTGTATCTTGCTATTGTGAGTCAATTTTTAGCATATGTAGCCTGGTATGGTGGAATGGCTATGGGAGGCATTTCAAGAGTAAGCCAAATTCAATATTTACAGCCATTTTTAATGATTATTTTTGCAGCTTTATTTCTCAATGAACCTATTACATTATTTACTATTGTAATAGCATTCATTGTTGTGGCGTCCGTAATTATTGGCAAGAATACCAATGTTGTAAAAAAAGATTCTGAAACAATTAAACAATAAACAAAAGGTGTCATTACAGTATCTTGGTTATTAATAGCTGTTTCGTTTTATAATAGCTCTTAAGGGAGGTGCTGTAATTGGACGTGAAATTTTTTAGTCGAGATAATTGTGGACTTTGTGTAGAGGGACTGCATACTTTAAAGCTCGTACAGGAAGATATAGATTTCGATCTTGAAATTATTAATATTGAAGAAGATGAGAGCATACATGAAAAGTATATGTTAATGATTCCGGTAGTAGAAAAGGATGGGCAAGTAATACAATACGGCAATTTGGATTACGCAACACTTATGGAGCATTTGTGTAGCGAATAACAAAGGGGGAGTTGCTTATGTACGTACCAGCAGCTTTTAAAATGAAGGATAGATCCGAGATGATAGAAGTGATTCAGGAGAACAGTTTTGCAACACTCTTTTCAACTCAGGAAGGAATGCCAGTTGCTACACATCTCCCGTTGTTGTTGAATGACACTAAGGACTGTTTAATTGGGCATTTTGCAAAAGGAAATCCTCAATGGAAGGATATTGAAAATCAACAGGTTTTAGCAATATTTCATGGGCCACATTGCTACATATCTCCCTCGTGGTATGAAACAAATCAAGCTGTCCCAACATGGAATTATGTAGCAGTACATATTTATGGAGAAATCGAGCTTATTGAACACGATGATGAATTGATACAATCCTTTAACAACATGATTAAAAAATATGAACATCATACCAGCACATATAGCTTAACTCAGGTAGATGATCAGCTTGTAAGCAATCTAAACAAAGGAGTTCAAGGCTTTAAATTAAAAATCTTAAGTATGGAAGGTAAGAAGAAGTTAAGCCAGAATCATTCTAATGATAGACAACAATTAGTAATTCAAAAATTAGAAGAAATCGAACATACAAATGAGCAACAAATCGCACGTTTAATGAGACAAAACAATAGATGAACCTTAAAAATTTCGCATTTTTCTTGCTATGTATGTGGCAGTGAGGAAGGAGCGGAATTTTTTAATTTCTTTCAGAGTGTGTTCAAACATCCACTGAAAAGAGGAACTTAGGCTAAGAACGCCACGTCTTATGGCAATTTATCTGTGCGAAAGCAAAAGCAACAACAACAACAACAACAACAACAACAACAACAACAACAACAACAACAACAACAAAAGACTGAGTGACCA
>NZ_JBIWFQ010000013.1:0-88352 GCF_044763105.1 Lysinibacillus sp. NPDC096212
AGCTCCTTCTCTGTTCGCTCGACTTGCATGTATTAGGCACGCCGCCAGCGTTCGTCCTGAGCCAGGATCAAACTCTCCATAAAAAGAAATTTGATAAGCTCAAATTGTTTTGCTGGCATCATGTTTGATGTCCAAAATTTTGTTTCGTTCACTAACTCGAAGTTAGTTACTAAAAACTTTATTGATTACGTTTTGCTTGTTCAGTTTTCAAGGTTCATTTCGTTACCATTTCTTCAACAGTAACTTTTATATAATATCATGTCGCAAACTCTATGTCAACAACTAATTTAGTTGTTTTTTAGTAGCTGTCCTAACGACTTGTATAATATTACACCCGTATTTTAAAAAGGTCAATACTTTTTCTAATAAATATTTATATTTTTTCATTTCGTTGAAAAGCTTCCTATATAATAATTGAATTATCGTTTTGATCAAACTTTGTTCAATAGCTGATTAAATGAAAAAGTACATTGTTTTTCACGTTTAAAGTAAGAGACTTTTTTGTGGGAGAAGTTAAATCTAGGTATAAATTAAACAAAAAGACTCTTTTCTTTTAAAATAATTCCATTAATACTAATAGATGACCACTATGTGGAAAGGAGTTATGTATAAATGTCCTATGTCGATAAAAATCTTGCTCGTACTTTAGAACAGCAACATAAGCGAAGTATAAGAGGTTTATTTTTAAAAATTCAAGACTTAAATAATAATTGTACACTATTAAGTAAACGACTTGAACCACAGATCGACTTAGCTGTTTATAAGAATGCTATTGATTATGTGAATCAATTCGTTTCCCATACTACCATACTCAACTTAAAATTCATTACAAATACACAAAATTTAGAGGTCGTTGTGTTACATGCACTTTTATTAGCGCATATAGTAGAAAACGAAGACCATTCTGATTTTGAATATGAACAACATTTACTTCAAGGGTACATTCATGAAATATTTGCGTTAAACGATCATGCAAAAGCACTTTATACTAATCATCAGGAAAAGATGCTTCACTATATAGAATCTCAACCAACATAAAAAAGACGATCAAGTAGTACTAAGCTACAAAGATCGTCTTTTTTCTTTTATTGTAATCCTTTAATAATCATTGATCGAACTGGTAAGAATTGCTCTCCCGTATCACCATAAGTGAGAATGACCTCATCACCTTCTTGCAAATAAATTGCAAGCGATTCTGTTTCTGAGCTTACTAAATAGTTTTCACCGTTATTTAGTAAAAATGATACAACTGTATAGTCTCCGAGACGTTCCTTGTAAACGCGAAGCACCTTTCCACTTGCATTTTTCTCTTCCGCATGTGAACTTCCTTCGACTGTAGTTCCACCGCGACTTAAGGCTGTTTTATATAATTTTAATGCCTCTTTAGGAGTTGTCGCATATACGGAAATTTCAGGATTTGCCGCAGATACAATGAAATAATTTTGTAAGAAACCATTTGAATCAAGTACCGCTGTTAGCCAGCTAGCTTCGCCATAAAAGTTATACAACACTGGCATTTCTCCAGACCATTTTTTCTCTATAAATTTCTTCTCGATAATTTGCAAGTTACCTTGTGAATCCATGTAAGAAGCGTCTTGATTTCCAGTATAATAGGTTGCTTGACCTGTTCGTGCATTTGTTAAGGAATAGCCAAGCATTGAATCGACACCCTCTTTAGGGCTCGTAAAGTCTGTGAAATAATACATATCGCCCTTCTCGTCAAAAATTGGGCTAACATTTGCCTCTGTTCCCTCATCAGAAGGAAGTTTTACATCTTTCTTACCAAACTGACTGTTCCAAAATCCATGTACATAATTACCGAAATAACTATTTTGTAAGCTTACTGTCTCTGGAGAAACCGCTCCATCAATAAATTCTGGGACTTCCTCCAGCTTAATAACTTCTGATTTTCCTGTTAGCGCATCTACAAGCACGATCCCTTTTACATCGAAGCCATTACGTGCTGAGATAAACTCACCATATGAACGGATGTAGTATGGTTTACCATCATCATCTATTTCAAGTTGTACATCTCCGCAAAAAACAAGGAATGGATGTTGTAAACGTATATGACGCTCTAAATTTGAATTTAAATACGCAGAAGGAACATACTTCATTTCCTGCTTAACAAATTTAGGGTTATCTGCCGAATCCGTTGCACTCATTATAAAGTAACCAGGAGTCGACCCGCCGTTCATCCATTTAAAGAAACCAGAGAACTCAACTGGTGCAATATAAACATACTCACCATTCACTTTTTGAATTTGTAAGCGCCCTAGCTCATAATAACTCGTATTCGGTACTTGTCCGAACGCTTTTTTCATCTTATTGCGCGCAAATTTAGGAGGAACACTAGCTGGTGTTTGTGTTTCATCGAATGGTTTTATTTCAACCTCTTCCTTCATTTCAGCTGATTTGAATTTTTCGTTAGCATTCCATAAAGGAGCTGATAATACATACACTGCAACACCTAAACTAGCTAAAAATAAAACACCCTTTATTTTTCTTTCTATACCACCTGCAAGAAGCGCGCCACCTAATGTTAATAGAATAATAGCGGGCCAAAAAGCAAGCCAGTTTACATCCATGTTTGTCACATATACTGTTATACCAGTAGCTAAAAACCCTAGTACAAATACACCTATAAAGAAGTAGCCAATTACTTTTTTAGATCCGCCATCTTCTCGTTTTTTCGTTATAATCGGTGTTAATAAAACACTCGCGATTAGCCCAATGACTGCCGAAGCTATTAATAGCTTAGTCATTTTGTTCACCCTCTCTAAGCTTACTGTCCTCTTATTTACGGCTACATACCAAAAAAGTTTCATACATAAGATGAATGAGTACCCTCTCGTACATTTCCTTCACAAAAGAATAAAGGAAATTGTTACATAGATAAAGAATTTCAAAGAAAAGGAGCTGAGAAATTTGTCTAAAAAAGTTTTAATAGCATTTATTATTTTGTTTGGTCTTTATTATGTTTTTTTCCTGTCTCATATTGCAGAAAGCTTGATACTTATCTTTAAAGTCATCCCAATGCTTTTAATCATTATTTTAGCCGCTACATCAAAAAATTTAGGCATTAAAAAGTATCAACTACTGATTGTCATCGGACTTGTGTTTTGTATGGTCGGCGATTATACGCTACAGTGGTTTCTAATTGGGCTAACAAGCTTCTTAATCGGGCATATTTTTTATATCCTGGCCTTTTCTTCTACTAATGAACGACAAGTACCGACTTGGGCGAAGATTGTCTTACTCGTTTACGGTGCAAGTATGGCTGTGTGGATTGCAGGTACTGTATTTTCATCAGGAGAAGTCGTGCTTGGTATCGCGGTCATTGCTTATATTTCCGTCATATTAACGATGGGTTGGACTGCGATTCGAACAGGTTCTACATTTGCAACGATCGGCGCTCTGCTCTTTATTTCATCAGATTCCTATTTAGCTATTAATAAATTTGTTATGCCTTTACCATTTTCACATGAGTTTATTATGTTGACATATTACAGTGCCCAAATACTAATTGCCTTAAGTATTTCTCAATATTCCGAAATCCGAAGTAAAGTGTTACAATAATATCAATTATAACTTGGCGGATGTCACGGAATCGGCTTTGTCCTTGCACAAAGCCAATTCCGTGACATCCGCCGGGGGCTGAAAGTAGTTAAACATACACATTAGGAGGCCATACTTATGAAAGAACAAGTAATCGAGCGTTTAATTCGTTATGCAAAAATTGATACACAATCTGATTTCACAAGCGAAACAACTCCTTCAACACAAAAACAATTTGACTTATTGCATGTACTAAAAGATGAACTTGCTGCAATAGGCTTAACTGACATTACATTAGATGAAAATGGTTATTTATTTGCGACACTCGAAGCAAATACAGATAAAAAAGTGCCTACAATTGGCTTTTTAGCACATGTGGACACTACAACAGATTTTACCGGCACAAACGTTAATCCACAGCGCATTGACAACTATGATGGTGGAACGATCCAGCTCAATGAAAATCTAGCGATGTCGCCAACAGATTTTCCGGAGCTTAAAAATTATATAGGTCAAACGTTAATTACAACGGATGGCACTACGTTATTAGGTGCTGACGATAAAGCTGGTATCGCAGAAATTATGACGGCTATGGAATACCTAGTAAATAATCCTTCTATTAAACATGGTAAATTACGTGTAGCATTTACACCTGACGAAGAAATTGGCCGCGGTCCTCATAAATTTGATGTGGCTGCCTTTGGAGCAGACTATGCTTATACGATGGATGGCGGACCACTTGGCGAGCTACAATACGAAAGCTTTAATGCTGCAGGCGTAAAGGTTGTGACAAAAGGTACTAGTGTACACCCTGGATCTGCAAAAAATAAAATGGTCAATGCCATCACAATGGCGATCGCTTTCCAAAATGAAATGCCTACTGCTGAAGTACCAGAAAAAACGGAAGGCTATGAGGGCTTTATTCACTTAATGGGCTTTAACGGAGCGATCGAGCATGCTGAGCTTTCTTATATCGTCCGTGACCATGACCGTCAAAAGTTCGAGGCGAAAAAACAATTAATGCTTGATGCTGCGGCGAAAATTAAAGCCCAATATGGCGAGCATGCTTTAAGCATTACTATGGAAGATCAATACTATAATATGGGCGAAAAAATTGAGCCTGTAAAAGAAATCGTTGATATTGCACGCACAGCGATGGAAAAGTTAGATATTACTCCAATTACATTACCAATCCGTGGCGGTACTGATGGTTCACAGCTTTCTTACATGGGCTTACCAACACCAAATATTTTTGCAGGTGGCGAAAATATGCACGGTAAATTCGAATATGTATCTGGAGAAACGATGGAGAAAGCTACACAAGTGATTATCGAAATCGTACAGCTCTTTGAACAACAAGGAAAGTAATTACGAAGAAGGGTTTACCCCTTCTTCGTAATTTTTTAAAAAACGATAACTGAATTTTCAAATTACATAAAGGATTTTGAGGTGAATTTAATGAAAGAAATTGCATTAGGCATTTTAGCCTCACTTTTTTTTGCTGTTACATTTATATTAAATCATGCAATGGAAATGCAAGGTGGTAGCTGGCTTTGGAGTGCATCTTTGCGCTATTTCTTCATGCTTCCGTTTTTACTTGTGATTGTCTTCTATCGAAAAGGTTTTACCCAACTATCAGGTGAAATGAAGGCACAGCCTGCCGCTTGGCTACTTTGGAGCTTTATTGGATTCGTATTGTTCTATGCCCCACTGACATTTGCAGCAGCATTCGGTCCAGGGTGGCTCGTTTCTGGAACATGGCAATTGACAATTGTCGCTGGCGTATTACTAGCACCCCTATTTGTTTCAATAGTAGCTGGGAAAACAGTACGTCAAAAAATACCGCTTATTTCATTACTCATTTCATGTGTTATTTTAGTCGGCATTTTACTTATCCAAATACCACAGGCACAATCTGTCCCATTTAAAAGTTTAATGCTTGGCATTTTACCTGTTGTCATCGCTGCTTTTGCCTACCCTCTTGGTAATCGTAAAATGATGGAAATCTGCGGTGGACGTATCGATACATATCAACGAGTTCTTGGTATGACCATCGCCTCGATGCCTGCATGGATTATTCTAGCTATTTATGCATTAGCAACGGTCGGGCTTCCTTCTAGCAGCCAAGTAATGCAATCGTTGCTTGTAGGTATAAGCTCTGGTGTCATCGCCACAACTTTATTTTTCATTGCAACTGACCGTGTTCGCGATCATCAAGGCAAGCTTGCAGCAGTTGAAGCAACACAATCGACTGAAATACTCTTTGTCATTATCGGTGAAGTATTATTGCTCGGCATTGCATTCCCAAATCCAATTGCACTCGCGGGCTTAGGTGTCATCATTGTGGGCATGCTACTTCATAGCTACTATACGATGATACTAGGGAAAAAAAGCGCTGTTCATAACAGCAGCCCTACTCAGTAATATTAAAAGTGTACATTACTAAATTTACTTAGTAGTGTACATTTTTTATTCTAGAGAGCACTATAATTTGTAAATCATTGTTTTAGATGTTCCTACTACTTCATAATCTTGAAAGCCTAGTTTGTTATAAATATTAATGGCCACACTATTTTCAAGGTCTACACTAAGTGAAATGGTATTGTATCCTTCATCCTGCGCTTGTTGAATTATTTTACGCATTAGTAAAGTCCCTAATCCCCTTCCTCTTACGTCTTTTGAAACAGCAATTCCTATTTCAGGAGTATTGCTATCAATATATCCATAGCTTTTATTATTTTCATCAAACAATCTGTACCAGACTGCACCAACAGTTTGATTTTCTGCGTCAAAGGCAATCAAAACAGTATCTCCCTTTCTCCCCCAACCTTCATGATATTTTCTTATGTCAGGCGAGTTTAGCAAAACCTCTTTTGATGGTTTATTGACAGGAATAATTACAGACTCATATAACATTTCTTGAAAGAATTCAAACTCATTTTTATTACCTTCGAAGTTTCTAATATAAAACATAAGATAATCACTCCCGCCCCCTAATATTGTTAAACAATCAAATTGTCACTCTAATTACTATATGCATTTAGGGATATCATATATTAAATTACAATTTTTAGGGTTAATGACATAACGTGTAGTTGATTTCCGTTCCGGCTGGGCGCTTTCCTGGGGGCGTCCGATGAGCCGCTTCACTCGCTTTGCTCGCTCCAGGGTCTCATCTGTGACGCTGATCCCCAAGGAGTCACCAAGCCTCCACTCCAATCAACTTATATGCATGGCATACGATTTAACAAATGTCATTCCTTACTTACTCATTAATAAAATCAGAATTCACTAAAGCTGATTTCTTTCATTTTTATAGGGATACTTTGAAGATTTATCGGAACATAATCTCATTTTATCGGAATAATATCTCATTTTATCGGAACAATTGCAGTTTTGATAAAAAAAGACGACTCAATCACAATGGAGTGAGTCGTCTAGAGATTTTACGTTCCCAAAAAATGAGGGGGGTTTTAGGAGCGTCTTCATGAACTAGCAAACTTCTGGAGAAAAGTAGCTAAAGTTCATCCTCTCTACACTGTATTGTAGGGGAGGAATAATCTTTATACGATAATGATAATCATTATCAATTATAAAGTCAACATTAATCTGAAAATTTTTTAAAGTTTTTTTATGCCTTTTTCAGCGAGCGACGATATTGCCATTGCTTTAGCTGAAAATGTAGGAAACAACCTATACAAAAGCCTGCAATTGCTATCGATGAAGCTATTGCAACAATTCCCGTAAAGAGGTAGCCAACCACTTGCCATTTAAGCAAGTAACCTAAAATTCCGCCTGCTAAACAAAAGCTAGCAATATTAGAATTAAATTTTTGTTGTTGTGCATCCTCTGGTATATAAGTAGATGGAGCCTTTTTTAGAAACAGCTTCCCTACTCGAATAATAGGATTGTAATTGCATAAAACACCAAGTAAATTTGCTACTAAAGGAATTGCTAAAATCCAAGTGAACCCTGTTACCCACGTTAGAATGACACTTAACAGAATCGTCCATTGATTGAGTCGAACGAGCGGCCTTGGAATTGCATGAGGCTGCGACATTTTAAAACCTACCTTTCAGATATGTTTAATGTATTTTACTATATTGCATACCATTTGTGAAGCAAAAATGATTAATTTATAATTGAAGTAGCAGAAGACTGAAAGAAAAGGTGATCACGATGCCAGCATTAACGATGGATCAAGTTCGACAATTGAATTCCTATAGCATTTATACGACAGAACCAAAGCGGACACTATTTACATTAGCTGATATACATAAGGACTTTTACCATCCTGACTTTTTAAACCTTATGATGGGCATTACAGACGCAGCAACGGAAACAGCCGCTATTTCTCATTTTTCACGCCGCTACGGTATGTTTTTCGCTATGCAACTTTACATGCTTGCCGCCTATGACGAGGTGTGGGCCGGTAAACCAATCGAGCTTCGCTTTGATGCAGCAAAAGAATTCGACAGTTTTACAGTCGCAATGTTTGTTAACCCCAATGATTGGCGTTATGTCGATGAGGATGAGCGACAAGCAGTTATTGAGAAGATTCTATATGATGGGCATGTAATCGTTCAACAGCTCCGTAAAGTAACATCTATTTCCCCTCTTACTATTTGGGAGAATTTCTTTGGATATCTACTTTGGCACTATCACATATTGCTTTCTAATCCTGGACTAGCCGATCAAGCAATGGAGGATATTGAAGCTTTAGAGGACCCTAAAACATGGGCTCGTTTCTCCAATAAATCTTGGTGGGCACAATATACAGGAGGTCAAAGCCCCACTAATTTAGTGAACGTTCCCGTACGGAAATCATGTTGTTTTTCAAAAGACATACCAGGTTTAATGGCTTGTGGCTTTTGCCCGATGAAATAAAAATCTCCTAAACCAAAAAGCCTTACCTCTCACAATAAGTAAAAGGTAAGGCTTTTTACTATTATTTATTTTTCATAAACGACGAACCAATCATCTTGATTCTCATACATAGAAGTACCTATATAACCCTGTTTCAAAAGCTGTTGCTGACCAACCGTATCATCCATCGAAATCGTCATCTTTTCTGTAAAGGTTGGTAGCTCTTGTCGCAAGTCTTTATAGAAAACATATCGTAGCTTGTCTACATACTTAATTTTTAATCCCTTTACCACTAACCCTTGAGAAAATTTATCTTTCAAGCTGGGGATATTATATGGCTTTACCGTTGAGCATACATAATCATATTTTTCTAAATCGATATGACCCATGACAATTTGGGCTAATGTTTTTTGTAATCCATAGCCACGATATGTTGGTGAGACATTCGATATTTCTTGATATAAAACTTTATGAAATTCATCCTCGACAATCCCACAATCATAGCCAAGGTGCTCGTCATCAACAGGTGGGTTCAATAGTGCGCGAAAGGCAATTAACTCATCCCCTACGTAAGCACCTATCATCATGCCATTGCCGCTTAAAATATAGTCAAATTCCTCAGTGCTTAATGGCTGTAAAACACTTTGGTCTGCTAATGAATGATAAACCTCAAGCTGTAATTTTTCAATTTCTTGCAAATGCTGAAGATTTAATGTTGTAACAAAAAACGGCGTTTCTCCAAGCATGCCTTCATAAATTTTTTCCATTTCGCCGCCTCCTTAGGCTGTTACAATTGTTGAGAACTTACATAATTCTTTAAGGGTTTCTTCATCTACGTCTACACCTAATCCTGGTTTTTCATTTAAACAAATAAATGGCACATCATAGTGTAAGTTTCCGACATCCTTAGAGAACTTTAATGGACCTGTTAATTCTACACTCGTCATTATTTTTTTAGAGAATGCTACATGGAAGCCAGCTGCTGAACCAACTGATGATTCTACCATTGAACCGATTTGACATTCAATGCCTGCCATTTCAGCCATCACTGCTAGTTTCATAGCAGGATAAATTCCACCGCACTTCATTAATTTAATATTGACTTTATCTGCAGCACGTTTTGCAATAATTTCACGCATTTCACGTACACCGCGAAGTCCTTCATCAATCATTAATGGTACATCTGTTTTCGACTTCACTTCTACCATCCCATCAATATCTTCACTATCAACTGGCTGCTCTAACCAATCGATATTTAAATCTTTTAATGCACGTAAACCTTGTAAAGTAGTTGACGCATTGCCCCACCCTTGGTTTACATCTACTCGAATTGCGATGTCTTCACCAACACGTTCACGTACCGCTTTGATACGAGCAACATCACGAGCTACCTCTGTCCCTACCTTCATTTTAAATGATCGATAGCCCATCTCTACACGGTTAGCCGCCTCTTCTGCCATCGCCTCAGATGTTCCAATGCTCAGTACATGCGTAATCGGGAATTTCTCATGATAACGCCCACCTAGTAGTTGGTACACTGGAACTTGTAACGCTTTACCTGCAATATCGAAACAAGCAATGTCAATCGCTGCTTTCGCTGCTGGCACATCCTTCACAACTTTGTTCAATTTATCATGAAGTTTTTCAAAGCCCATTGGATTTTCTCCAATGATTGCAGGAGCAAGCTGATTCTTTAACACAGCATACGTGCTCTCCCACGTCTCCCCTGTTACGTGCTCATCTGGTACTGCTTCACCGTAGCCTACAATACCTGTGTCTGTCGTAACCTTCAAAATAATAGAAGGCATTGTATCATATGTAGCATAACTGATGATAAATGGATCAATAAGTGGTAAATGAATTGCAAAAATCTCTACTTGTTGGATTTTCATTTTTATCAGTCTCCTGTATAATATAGTTGTCGCTAATACGTCGCTAATTGTCAAAAAAATAATAGAAAAGGAACGTTGCCTATGTCTACTAAAATAGCGGTTATCTGCTCGAAAGCATTTATGAAGCGTATAAACAGTATCGCACAAAACATAGAGAATATTCAAATAGATTTTTATCTTTACAAGCAACCTACAGAATCACCCGTTTTGTTAAAGGAAATGAAGCCATGTGATGCACTTTTATTCGGAGGAACCCTACCCTATTTACATGCCCAATCTGCACTGTCAGAACTACCAATACCTTGGAATTATATAAAACAAGATGAGACGGCAATTTCCACAACCTTATTATCGCTTATAGCTAATCATGCAGTACCTTTAAGTAGAATTTCCATTGATGTTATGAATCCTACTATAGTAGAAAATGTTCTAACAGAAATAGAGTATTATGGTCCAAAACCATATATCCAGCCTATTTCTATCACTAAACCTACCCAATCAATATTGCAGCATCATATAACTTTATGGGAAGCTAATAGCATTGATTTTGTCATAACAAGTATTCATAGTGTGTTTGATGAATTACAGGCTCTTCAAATACCTGCAATGCGCATGTTAGATGCAACTAACTCCATTGTTCAATGCTTAGAGGAGACGAAATCTCAATCACTTCTTATAAAATCCGAATCTGTCAAAGCCGTTGTTGGACTATTAGAAGCTCCTGAAGATAAACCTATAGACTTTAACATGTTAACGCAAATCACAGCAGCTACACATTCAACTTATAAAGAAATTTCACCGTACTCTTTTGAGCTATATACGACAGCTGGGCATTTGCAAAAGGCACTTGAAAAAGAGAATTTACAGAACTTATTACAACAAGCTGATAAGCCATTTAATCTAGCATTTGGTTATGGCCATTCAATATTTGAGGCTAATCAAAATGCTAAAAATGCTTTAACATTTGCTAAACCTTGTGAGATTTATATACTAGATGAACATAAAAATTTGCTAGGTCCATTTCCAAAATCGGAAGTAAAACTAGCTTTAAAAACAGATGATCCCTATGTTTTACAAATGGCAAAGCAAACAAGCTTAAGTCCATTAAATATTTCCAAGATCATTCATTTTAGCCGAGAGCGACAATCAGCTCAATTTACATCCCATAATCTTTCTGAATACTTACAGGTTACACGTCGTACAACAGAGCGCATTATAAAAAAATTAGTGGATAACGGCTATGCTAAAGTTGTTGGTGAAGAAATGACACACCAACAAGGTCGCCCACGCACAATATATGAATTAAACTTTGCAACCTATTAAGAGCAATTATGCCTCGGCATAATTGCTCTTTTAGATTTAGTCTGCCATGACCATATTAGCTTCATTTAATTCTTCCTCTTTTTTGCGCTTCTCTGCTGCTTCCATTTCTTCCGGCGTCAGCTTAACAATCGCAAATCCGATATATGCATAAAAAATTGAAATAATAGGTACAAGGAAATTAATAATTGCATATGGTGCATATTCCATTGCACCTACACCTAATGTTGCTAAGATAAAGACTCCACAAGTATTCCATGGGAAGAATACAGAAGTTAGTGTTCCCCCATCCTCCAACGCACGAGATAAGTTTTTCGAATGCAAACCACGCTCTCGATAGACATTCGCAAACATACGTGATGGAACAACAATTGAAATATACTGCTCAGAACATGTAGCATTTGTTGTAATACATGCAGCAATCGTTGAAGCAACTAGGCTTCCTGTAGATTTAGCAAACTTCACAATAACATTCATAAGTGATTTTAACATGCCGGAATATTCTAACACCCCACCGAATGTCATCGCCACAATTGTCATTGAAACCGTATTCATCATCGAATCTAAGCCACCACGGTTAAATAGATTGTCCACCATGTCATTGCCAGTTGAAATAACAAATCCTTCTTGTAAAGCATGTACAGCCATTGTAGGTGTACCACCTTGTACAAAGATTTGTAGTAAGAATCCTGAGATAATTCCGACAACTAAAGCTGGAATCGCAGGTACTTTTTTCGCTACCAATACAATTACACCAACTGGCACAAGCAATAACCAAGGAGAAATAACGAAACTGTCCTCCATTACTTTTAATGTTGTTAAAATACTTTCTGATTTCATTGAGATGTCTGCGAAGCTTCTTCCCATAATTCCAAATACAACAATTGCAATGACTAGAGCTGGAATTGTCGTATAAAGCATATGCTTAATATGATCAAATAAGTCTGTGCCTGTTAAACCTGCTGCGAGATTAGTAGTATCCGATAATGGTGACATCTTATCACCAAAGTATGAACCCGAAATAACTGCTCCAGCAATCATTGCTGCAGGGATTCCCATACTTAAACCGATACCCATACCAGCAACACCGATTGTTGCCATCGTCGACCATGAGCTACCAATTGCCAAGGAAACAATTGAACATAACAGCATGATTGTTACTAAAAACCAAGCTGGAGAAATTAATTTTAAACCAAAATAAATCATTGTTGCGACAACACCGCCGCCAATCCATGCGCCAATTGTCAAACCTACTAAAATAATAATAACAATCGCTGGTAAAGCTAGACGTATCCCCTTATACATCATTTCCTCGATTTCTATCCACTTAAATCCATGCATTTTAGCGACAATAGCTGCTACAGTTGTTCCAACAATAAGTGGTACGTGAGGACTTTGCTCTAACACAACTACTGTAATTAGCATAGCTATAATCATTATTGCAAATGTCAGAAGTGCCCAACCTGCATTAATTTCTTTTTTCATGAATCCATCCCCTTTTTTGCGCTAATTGTTAATCTTGGTTTGCAAAGATGCAAATAATTTTTTATGTTTTTTAGCATAATATTCAAAAAATTAAAAGTCAACGCAAAAATTTTATGCCTCTCGAGCGATTTCGACTGTTTTTGCGCATAAAAACGCTTTCAAATAGCTATTAAGGACAATGCAAAATATTCATACATTTCTACAAAAAAGAAAAGAAAAAGAAACTTTACCAAAAGAATTTTGCACTTTTGATATAGCTCCCTCTCGCTATCGTTATTCGTATTCAGGTTTTTTTTCTAACACACAAGCAAGTACTTTTGCAGCATCAATTAATGCATTTCGTTCAAAAGTCATTTTTGGATGATGTAATCCAGGAGTTAAGTTGGCCCCAATCCCAATCATCGTTGCTTTTAATTCAGGTTTTTTAACTGTGTAAAAATGGAAATCATCACTTCCAGGTGTTGTTATTTCCTCAGCTAGATACGTTTCTCCAAGTGTTTCAATAATTGCGTCTTTAGCCATACGTGCAGCAACTGAAGAAACCTCAGCGCCAGGTGTGAAATCTAACCATTCCCACTCCATATCAATTTCAAACTGCCGCTTGATTGATGTTAAGCCAAAATCAATACGACTACGAAGCAATTCTAGTTGGTTATTACGTTGCGCGCGAATATCCATAGAGAAGCTCGCAGTACCTGGAATAATATTCGTACTACCACCATCTGCAACAATCTTCGTTAACTTTGCCGAATGAGGCTCGAAAGGCGATAAATGTATACTATTGAGCATTTGTTGTACGGCCATAATAACATCGATTGCATTTTTACCTTGATGAGGTCTAGCACCGTGGGCATCAGTACCTCGTATTGTTCCTTCTAAAAAATAAGCCGCACCATGGTGGATAGCAGGTGATACCTTGCCAAGTGGCAGTTCTTCAATTGGTCTTAAATGAACACCAAATAAATGCGATACGCCTTCAACAGCTCCGCGCTCAAAGGCTGCACAAGCCCCATTCCCAAGTTCTTCAGCAGGCTGGAAAATAAAACGAACACGATGTTGCAATGGTCGATCTTTCAGCAGTAATAAAGCACCAAGCACCATCGTTATATTTGCATCATGCCCACACGAGTGGTTTGCTTGCCACTTTCCATCCACTTCTTGCCATAAAGCATCTATATCTGCACGTACAGCAACAATTTCATCACCTGTACCAATTTCCGCAATCAACCCTGGAACATCCCCTAACAAATGATAGGATACGTTTAACTCATCTAAAATCGACGCAATCTTTTTAGTAGTTTCAAATTCCTTCCAACTTATCTCTGGATATTTATGAAAATGATCAAACCATTGATAAATTGTTTCTTCTAAGATTACAGCATTTGACATAACTACACCTCTATACGCATTTTTGTTTCCCATTATACATGAAACTATTTCTTAAAAGTACATATGGAATTAGACCTATATATATGAAAAACAATGATATTTTCAAGAGGCTCCTCACCAAAAGTTGATGACATTTATTAAAACGTATGCCATATATAAGTTGAGTGGAGACTGGGCGACTCCTTGGGGTTCAGCAATAGAGGAACGAAGGCTAAAACCATCACGTCCTGTGATAACGCCTTCGTGACCAGCCTCGGTGCTGCTGACGCTTCGTTAGCACTACGCTTTCGCGCAAAAGACATCTGTTGGCCCGAGACCCCGCAGCGAAGCGGATGTTTTCTGTGCGAAAGCGTAGCGACAGCAACAACAACAAAGCGTTCAGTCGGAACGGAAATCAACCACACGCTATGATGATGATCCAAAAATGATTAATATATGTAAAAAAACGAAGGACTGTGTTAAAAGTTTTTCTACCTTTAGCACAGTCCTTCAAATATTTATTATAAACTTGTAAAAAAACCTTCAGGATATTCTTCATAATGCACCATCGATAGTTGCTCCTCATTTTTTTCCTCTTCCATAGTAAGCTCCAGTTCCTGATCCATTAGATATGTTTCAAATTTTGAGTTAAACAAATTTTTCATTTAATCATCTCTCCTTTTAATTTAATTGAATTTTCTGATAAAAGAATTATACAATGATCTTTGTAAAAAAAGCAATAAACGATGCTCTTTATGCATAAAAAGCATAAAAGCTATCTACTTTTTAGATTGAACTTTGAGGTTAATCAGAGGAAGAGATGTATCAAATTACGATACATCTCTCTTTATAGTAAGACTTATAAACCAAGCGCTCGGTACATAAACGCTGTAAATTGTGCGCGTGTTAAGTTTTCATCCGGTCTAAAATTACCGTTTTCATCGCCTAGTGCAATGTTATGGTCCGCTAGTGTAGCAATATATCCACTCGCCCAGTGTGATGGATCGACATCCTTAAACGAGCTATTCCCGCTTGGAGTTAAATCAAAGGCAAGCACCATCATTTTTGCCATTTGGGCACGTGTTAAATAAGCATCTGGACGGAAAGTTCCGTTTGAACCGTCTACAATGCCCGCTTGTTGGAGTAATGTGATTTGCTGATAGTACGGATGGCTATGTGGGACATCCAAAAATGGTACAGCTTCCCGGAGTGGTGTTAGAGGTAAGGCACGTTCAATCATAAGTACGACATGCTGACGTTGAATCATGTTATTTGGTCTGAAAGTGCCATCTGGATAGCCTTTAATAATGCATCGATTGGCAATTTGTTCAATCATCTCTTTTGCCCAGTTATTATCAATATCTTTGAAAGTAATATTACAGTCACTGCCTAGCTTCGTCCATTTTGCATATAATGTTGTATTCTCTATCACTTCATCATTAGCAAAATCCCATGCTTTTGTGAGTTCCTCATCCTTGTACCATCCAGCAAAAGTATAACCCTCCTTCATTGGGTTAGAAGGTGCTTGCAACGATGCTTTATAGGCAACAGTTTGGGACGGTACTTCACTTCCGCCATTTGTATTAAAAGTGACGTTATAGTTTGGCGAACCTTGGCTAGATCCCCCGTTAGAAGAATTATACTTTGTCCATTCAGCATATAATATTTCGTTAGCTGTTACTACATCATGTTCGAAATCCCATGCTTTCATGAGTCCTTCATCCTTATACCAACCGGCAAATGTATGGTCTTCCTTCACAGGTGTAGGCGGCACTTGTAGCAATTCACCTTTTGAAACCTCTTTAGATGGAACCTCACTTCCTCCGTTTGAATTAAAAGTGACGTTATAGCTTGGCATAGCTTCACTAGATCCACCTTCAGTAGTATTGTCCTTGGTCCATTTCGCGTACAACATGATGTTTTTAGTCACTATATCTTTTGCAAAATCCCATGCTTCTGACAGTTCGCTATCCTTATACCAACCAGCAAACGTATATCCTTCCTTCGTTGGGGCAGTTGATGTTTTTACTAATTCTCCTTCTTTCACTTCTTCTGATATGACTTCACTTCCTCCATTGGAATCAAAACTGACGATATAGCTCTGCTCCGAAGCGTCGTCCTCTTTCCACTTTGCATATAGTGTTAGATCTTCTTTGACTATATCCTTAGCAAAATCCCATGCTTCCGACAGTTCGCTATCCTTATACCAACCAGCAAACGTATACCCTTCCTTCGTTGGAGCAGTTGGCGTATTCATAAGTTCTCCTTCTTTCACTTCTACTGGTATGACTTCACTTCCACCGTTTGAATCAAAAGTGACGATATAGCTCAGCTCTGCAATGTCGTCCTCTATCCACTCTGCATATAATGTTAGGTTTTCCTCGACTTTATCTTTTGCAAAATCCCATGCTGTTGTCAGCTCCGATTTCTTATACCAACCAGCAAACGTATGCCCTTCCCTCGTTGGGACAGTTGGGGGTTTTACCAGTTCTCCTTCTTTCACTTCTTCTGATGCGACTTCACTTCCTCCATTTGAATCAAAACTGACGATATAGCTTTGCTCCGAAGTGTCGTCCTCCGTCCACTTTGCATATAACGTTAGATTTTCTTTGACTATGTCTTTTGTAAGATCCCAAACTGTTGTCAGCTCCGAATCCTTATACCAGCCATCAAACGTATACCCTTCCTTCACTGGGTCAGATGGTCCTTCCACCAATTCTCCAGCTGTAACTATTTTAAACGGAACTTCACTTCCTCCATTTGAATCAAAAGTTACTTTCACCTTACATGTGTTCCAATTTGCATAAATTGTCATTGGCTGCACTACAGATTTAGTCCATCTAATAGTACAACCTGAATCTTCAAACCACCCATTAAAGTATTTGGCTCCTCTGATTTGAAAATCGAATGGGCCTCCGTTAGGGTCAGAATTTAATTGAGGTGTCCCATGAAATATAACAAAATCTAACTCATTTCTAGAAAATGCGCCGTATTCAATTATCTCAACACTTGATGGAATTTCTACACTTGTTAATTGGTTATATGCAAACGCTGAATGTCCAATCGTTGTAACGCTTGATGGGATCTCTACGCTTGCTAATTGATTATAACTAAATGCAGAACCTTCAATATTTTGAACACCTAATGGGATTTCCACACTGGTTAATTGATTATTCTGAAATGCTTGTTCTCCAATCTTTGTAATGCTGGATGGGATCTCTACACTTGTTAATCGATTACTATAAAATGCGCCCTTACCTATAGTTGTAACGCTCGATGGAATCTTTACGTTTGCTAATAGATTATTATAAAATGCATAATCCCCGATCGTTGTAACACTTGATGAGATCTCTACATTCTTTAAACTATTGTTGCTAAATGCATGACCTCCAATATTTTCAACACCTATAGGAATTTCTACATTTGTTAATAGATTATTATAAAACGTCTTATAGCCAATCTTTGTAACACTTGATGGTATCTTTACACTTTTTAGATTCTTATTTGAAAACGCATATTGTTCAATTGCTACAACTGGTTTCTCTTTAATCTCACTCGGAATAACAATATCCTTCGATATACCATTATACCCTGTAATAACAACACCATCGTCCACGCTAGTCGTTTTAAAATCATCTTCACTATCGCTATTTGCATAAACAGGCTGATTACTTAATGCTAATTGGGAGAATATCAAAAGTATGCTCATTACTAATAAACTTGTTTTTTTCATTTTGTAGTATCCTTTCAATAGTTTGAAATAAATGGGTACCCATTAAATGGATACCCCGTATTAAGCAGTTATAAACTTTATTAAAATATTTTTTTGATAAATAAATACATCGAAGTTTTCAAACTAACCAATGAAAAAAGTGTAGAAACATTATCGTTTCGCTTATTCAGAATAGAAAAAGAGATGTATCAAATTACGATACATCCCCTTCATAGTAAGACTTATAAACCAAGCGCTCTATACATAAACGCTGTAAATTGTGCGCGTGTTAAGTTTTCATTCGGTCTAAAATTACCGTTTTCATCACCTAGTGCAATGTTATGATCTGCTAGAGTCGCAATATATCCACTCGCCCAGTGTGATGGGTCGACATCTTTAAACGTACTTTTTCCTTCAGGCGTTAGGCCAAATGCAAGCACCATTATTTTTGCCATTTGGGCACGTGTTATATATGCATCTGGTCGGAAAGCTCCGTTTGAACCATCCACGATACCTGCTCGTTGCAGTCGTGTAATTTGTTCATAATATATATGGTTTTCAGGTACATCCGAAAATGATACAGCCTCTCGAATTGGTGCTGGTCGTAACGCACGGTCAATCATAAGTACCACATGCTGACGTTGAGCCAGATCGTTTGGTCGGAAAGTGCCATCTGGGTATCCTTTAATAATGCATCGATTAGCAATTTCTTTAATTATATCTTTTGCCCAGTTATGATCAATATCCTTAAAAGCAATATCACAGCCTTTACTCTCCTTCATCCATCGAGCATATAATGTTAAGTCTTCTGTGACTACATCTTTCTTAAAATTCCACGCCTTTATGAATTCTTTATTTTTATACCAGCCGATAAATGTGTAGCCATCCTTCTTTGGATTAGAAGGGGCTTTTACTAAAGCTTTATACGCCACTGTTTGGGACGGGATTTCACTGCCTCCGTTTGAATCAAAAGTAACGATATAGCTACCTTCTGACACATTATCCTTTGTCCATTTCGCATACAACGTTATGTCCGCTGTTACTTTATCTTTCGTAAAGTCCCATGCATTTTGAAGCTCTACATCCTTATACCAGCCAGTAAATTGATAGCCATTCTTCACTGGAGTAAACGGAGCCTTCACTAGGTCGTTAAATCCAACTGTTTGTGGCGGTACTTCACTCCCACCATTGGAATCAAAAGTGACAGTGTTTAGATGCGTCCAGCCAGATCCTCCACCTGATGTGTGATCCTTTGTCCATTTCGCATACAATGTAACATTTTTAGTCACTACGTCTTTTGTAAAATCCCATAACACTGTTAATTCTTTATCTTTATGCCAGCCGTTGAATGTATAGCCTTCCTTCTTTGGAGCAGCTGGTGCTTTCACTAATTCGTTATACCCTACAGTTTGGGATGAAACTTCGCTTCCTCCATTGGAATCAAAAGTAACAATATAGCTTACTTTCGACCATTTAGCGTATAGCGTGATATCTTTTTCCACTACATCTTGATCGATATTCCATGCTTCTGCCAGCCCTTTATCTTTATACCAACCCGTAAATGTGTACCCTTCTTTTACCGGATTGGATGGGGCTTTCACTAATTCACCAGGTACCACCGATTGGGATGGTACTTTGCTTCCTCCATTGGAATCAAAAGTAACGATATAGCTTACTTTCGACCACTTGGCGTATAGCGTGATGTCTTTCGTTACTAAATCTTGATCGAAATCCCAAACTTCCGTAAGCCCTTTATCTTTATACCAACCCGCAAATGTGTACCCTTCTTTTAACGGAGTGGATGGGACTTTCACTAAGCCACCTGGTTCTACTGATTGGGATGGTACCTTGCTTCCTCCATCGGAATCAAACGTGACTGTATATTCCGTTTTTTCCCATTTAGCATATAACGTGATATCTTTCTTCACTACATCTTGATCGAAATCCCATAATTGCGTCAGTTCTTTATCCTTATACCAACCTTCAAATGCGTAGCCCTCTTTCACTGGATTCGACGGAGCTTCCATTGTTTCGTTATATGCTACCATTATCGACGGAACTTCACTTCCACCATTAGAATCAAAAGTGACAGCATAATGGCTCCACTTTGCATAAATTGTCATTGGTTTTGATACTGAGTAACTCCAAACTTTTGTAAAATCCTCATCTTCAAACCAACCCAAAAACGTTCTCCCTTCCTTCTTTTGTGGATTGAATGGAGAATTTTTCTCAGACCATTGGAAATTATGTGTACCAGTAAACGTTACAAAATCAAGACTGTTATTATAAAAAGCATTACTTTTAATCTCTATAACACTTTCTGGAATTTCTACACTTGTTATCGAATTTCCATTGAAAGCTGAAAATCCTATTGATGTAACACCTGATGGAATCTCTATACTTGTTAACTTATTATTAGTAAATGCAAAATCCTTTATCGTTGTTACGCTAGATGGAATCTCTACGTTTGTTAATCGATTATTTAAAAACGCGGCTGCCTCTATTGTCTTAACGCCATCCGGAATTTTTACACTTGTTAATTGATTGTCAAAAAATGCACTTTGCCCTATTGTTCGAACGTTCGGCGGAATATCCACATTCGTTAATTTATTACTAGAAAATGCAAGTTCCCCAATCGTTTTCACACTTGACGGAATCTTTACACTCGCTAGACTCTTACCAGAAAATGCTCCATTCCCTATTTCTATAACGGGTTTGCCCCAGATTTCATCAGGTATATTAATATAATCCTTTGATATACCAAAATAATGCTTAGTAATAGCAACACCATCGCCAAGATCCTTTATTATAAAAGCATCTTCTGGTGGTGATTTGTTTTCATCATCCTTTAGAATATTTTCATCTTTTAAATTTCTCGATTGTACAATATCAGTTTCATTGTTGCTTGTCGCATAAACAGATAGATTACCCAATGACAATTGAGAAAAGATTAAAAGGATAATCATTAAAAGTAAACTTGCTTTTTTCATTTCGAAATCTCCTTTCAATACATTGAAAATATAACAAAGGATAATTACCTTTAAATGGCTAACCTTTATTTGGTTTATCAAAGACTAACAATTCTCAAAAAAACATGCAAATCAACTTTTGCATACTTTTGAACATATTTTGATAATCATTTTTCTTGAAATTTTGTGCTAAGTTATGTATGTGCTTCTTATTCCACTTTCGCTGCAAAAAAAGAATCTGCTCGTTCCTGTAGCTTGTAAGTTAAGCAAATTCCTTCTAAACATACAAGGCATGCACTTACTAACTCAGAAAATGAGCAGATTCTTTTTATTTAATATTATGCGGTCCCAAGCCCTTTTTACGTATTTCTTAAACTATAGCACTCGTTTTACTTTTTTGATCGTCATCACCATCACCTTTATTTTGTGTTACATATTGAATAATAAACATAACAATAAAGATTGCTAAGCCAGCCCAATCCGAGAGTTTTTCTGGATAGATCAGAAGTAAACCCGCTGCAATGGCAATAATGCGTTCAAACCAAAGCATTTTTCGATACCAATAACCGATTACTCCCGCACCTATGGCTACCATTCCTGTAATGGCCGTAATTACTACCCATATAATTTCAGGTATAGTTGTATCAATCATTAGCAATGCAGGTGAAAACACAATCATATACGGAATAATAAACGCTGCAATAGCAAGCTTCGCTGAGTTTACACCTGTTTTAATCGGATCTCCACCAGAGATTCCCGAAGCCGCAAAAGCTGCAAGTGCAACAGGCGGGGTTATATCGGCAATAATACCAAAGTAGAATACAAAGAAGTGTGCCGATAATAAAACAACTACTGGTACTAATTCCTGTGGTGTATTCGGTGATAATAATGCTACGATCGCAGGAGCAGCAATTGTTGATGTAATTACATAGTTCGCTGTTGTCGGAGCCCCCATCCCAAGAATTAGGGAAGCAATCATCACAAAAATCAGCGTTAAAATAATACTACCACCAGCTAATTCCACTAAACTATTAGCTAAACTTAAGCCAAGACCCGTTTTCACAACAACACCTACGATAATACCCGCACAAGCTGTTGCCGCTACAACACCAAGTGCTGTACGAGCCCCTTCAACTAATGCATCAATAATATCCATTGGTTTTAAACGTGTTTCCTTATTAAACATAGCAACGCCAATAGAAATAAGAATACCGTAAAGCGCTGCACGCATTACTGGTGTACCTGTTAACATTAAAACGATGATAGAGATTATCGGTAATAGAAGGTAAATTTTCTTAAATACCTCTCGACGATTTGGCATTTGATCATCACGTAAGCCTTTTAAACCTACACGTTTCGCTTCGAAGTGAGTCATAATCCAAATACCTGTAAAATAAAGCAATGCAGGTATCGCCGCCGCCTTCGCAATATCCCAATACGTTATTCCGCGACCGATAAATTCAACCATTAAAAACGCTGCCGCACCCATAATCGGAGGCATTAACTGCCCACCCGTAGATGCCGCTGCCTCAACCGCACCTGCGAATTCTTTACGGTACCCAAGCTTTTTCATCATTGGAATCGTATATGATCCCGATGTTACAACATTCGCTACAGAGCTTCCTGAAATCGTACCTTGAAGCGCACTAGAAAAAACCGCCACTTTTGCAGGACCACCAATTAATTTACCCGCAAGAGATACCGCTAAATCATTAAAGTATTGGCCAACGCCTGTTTTGACAAGGAATGCTCCAAAGAGTAAAAACACAAAAATAAATGTGGCAGAAACACTAATCGGTGTTCCAAAAATCCCATCTGTCGTAAAATACATAAGATTAACAATACTCTCAATATCTTGCCCTCTGTGCGCCATAAAATCTGGGAAATACGGTCCGAAATAGGCGTATATTAAGAAACATATAGCAATGATGGTAATCGGTACACCTACTGCACGACGGGCTGCTTCAAGCACCAACACGACCGCTATGAGACCTACAATCAAATCTGTTTGCGTAATGGTACCGTTACTATTAACAAGCTCTGTATAATTCATTGTCCAATACGAACCTACTACAATGGATAATACCGCTAAAATATAGTCGAACCACGCTATTTTATTCTTTGCTGCTTTTTTTCGAGCAGGGAATAGCAAGAAAATTAGGGTCAAACCAAAACCTAAATGTATCGTACGCTGAATTTGCGCTGGGAATTGGCCTTTAATTGCCGTGTAAAGCTGGAACAATGAAAACGCTAGCAGTCCAAAGAAAATGACATGCTTCATAATGCCCGATACCGTTCGGACATTGGATTCAATATCATATTTCTCAAGTATCGCTTGTTGCTCTTCAGCTGATATTTGTTCGAATTCTTCTTTTTTTACTTCGTCGTTTGATTTATGCTGTGTCGTCATTTCATCCTTACTCCTTTCCATTGTTCATAAAGTGATAAACGCTTCACCTCAAATAAATAGGATTTTCCCCTTTGTAAGTCTTTTTTTAAATCGTATTCATAATTCTCGTAATCTAATACAAGGTCTAAATCCAAATCGGCAATATAGATCGTAAAATTTTCAATGACTTCATTGTCAAACTGCAAAAAATACTTACCATTGCGTTCTGTTAATGTTTGATTTTTTTCTGCATAGCTCGGCATGCCGATTGCTAAACTTTCATACTCCATCCCTAACATTTGAATACGTGTTCCATCTATGTATTTATAATGTTCGAGTACATCCGTTTTATGGATAGAGTGAGTATATCTAATTTCAAATGTATCCTCAGTTGTCAGTGGTATATAATGCACTATCGGATCATTTATACGTGTTTCCGTAAATGCGAATACCTTTTGAAGAGGAAGAAAAATGACGATACTAAAGCAAATACATAAAAAAGCTAAAACAATTATTAATGTTCTCTTTCGCACTGCATCTGTTCCCCCACATCAATTATGCCCCGGCATAATTCAGTGACATCCGCCTGAGGCTTTAACTTCTTTCAGCGATTGTCTTTTGTACCGAAAGCGCAGCGACAGATACAGGTGTTTGAATACCCGCTGAAAGAAGTTAAAACTATTCGCTATTACTCACGACTTATACTTAACGGAAGAAAAGAGACTCGAAGCTTTACGCAATCCGAGCCTCTTCGTATTAAGAAAATAACTTTTTACTCGCTTTAAGCTATAGTTTGATAAAATCCAAACCCGAATGTTCCGTTATTTCTTTTCATCAAAGTATTTTTGAGCACCTGGGTGAACATCAATACTAATACCGTCTAAACCTGTCTTCGCTTTGATAAATGCCCCTTTAGCGTGAGAAATTTTACCTGCGTTATCATAAATAGCTTTCGTCATCGAATAAACAACATCTTCTGGAAGATCTTTTTTAA
Source organism: Lysinibacillus sp. NPDC096212 (assembly GCF_044763105.1). Lineage (NCBI taxonomy): Bacteria > Bacillati > Bacillota > Bacilli > Caryophanales > Bacillaceae > Lysinibacillus > Lysinibacillus sp. NPDC096212. The sequence continues at coordinate 24,554 of NZ_JBIWFQ010000013.1, forward strand.
CCGCTAGCATCGCCAGTACTGAAACTGTTTCAGTATCATTTGCAATACCATACGTACCTTTTGTTACTGTATCTTTTGCATAGTAAGGATATTTAGCAATTAACTCATCTGCTTTACCAGCATCCATACCGATAATATTTACTTTAGTTGTCGCGTTTAATGCCTCTACTGCACTAGTTGGTGTACCTGCAGTGATAAACGCCGCATCAATTTGGCCAGATTGAAGGCCGTCAGTAGACTCACCAAAGTCAAGGTTTTGTGCTTTGATATCATCCATTTTTAGACCATGAATTTCAAGTAATTGTTCAGCATTTGCGTAAGTTCCAGAACCTGGCGCACCGACAGAAACCTTTTTCCCTTTTAAATCAGCGTATGATTTAATGCCTGATGCTTCAGTCGTTACTAATTGTACTGTTTCTGGATAAAGTGCACCTAAAGCAGCAATTGAATCGATTTTTTTGCCATCAAACATAAATTTTCCTTCAGTAGCGTAATAAGCAATATCTGATTGTACAAATGCAATTTCACCTTTACCATCTTGCAAAGCCGTCATGTTGGCAGCAGATGCTTGAGATACTTCAGCAGTTGTTTTAATGCCCGTTTCTTTAGAAATAAAATCAGCAAACGTTCCACCTAGTGCATAGTAAGTACCTTGCGTTCCCCCTGTTAATAAGTTCAAAAATTTAATGTCGGATGATGGCTTTTCAGACGACGCCGAATCTCCTTTATTCGTGTCCTTTGAACCTGTTCCGCTATCAGACCCACACGCAGCCAAAATCAATAGCGCAAAGGCACTTAATAGCATTAATAACCTGAATTGTTTTTTCTTCATAGTAACCTTCCCCCTTTGGTTAAAAATAAGAATCTATTTAAAATTATCAAACATAGTATAATAATGTCAATCTATTTATTGTAAATTCAGTCTTTTATAATTATGCTATTTCTCTTAAATACTCATTATTCCCAACGTTTATCAATATCTCCTTCACACTAAATTTATCTACATTAAGCTATCAAATTCTTTTTTTCAAGAAAACATTTTTAGTTTCTACATGTATGAAAAATGCATATTTTATTTTTATCTTTTATAAAAATGTATGTTATGTATATAAGTTGATTGGAGTGGAGGCTGGGCGACTCCTTGGGATTAGCAATAGAGGAACGAAGGCTAAAACCATCACATCCTGTGATAACTCCTTCGTGACCAACATCGTGTTGGCCCGAGACCCCGCAGCGAAGCAGATGTTTTTTGTGCGAAAGCGAAGCGACAGCAACAACTGTTTTGTCTGTGCGAAAGCGAAGCGACAGCAACAACAAAGCGCCCAGCCGGAACGGAAATCAACCCTACGTTATGATGACGAGTTATTTTTTCCATAGACCAAAGTGGTTGATTTCAGGAAATTAATCATTTGTTGTCGATTTTTACCCCCAAAACAAAAATACTGTATCTAAAGTGTTTTACTCCAGATACAGTCGATTCAATTTCCTTATTGAATAATGCCACAAGCAATTCTAGCACCAGAATTACCAGAAGGATCTGTTTTATAATCATCCTCAGATTCATGAATGATTAATGTAGTGCCTCCATCACGTAACAATGAGTTAGCAGCATCTTTTTCTAAAGTTAACCCTTCAGCTAAGAAATTCAGATCAACTTTACCATCTTCTCCAACCTCTAAATTCGGAAGATCTCCTAAATGATATCCCTTAGGATTATCCTTCCCATGCTCTTTACTCGTTGGATTAAAATGAGGACCTGCCGATTCAAATGTTGGTGGTTCACACTTCCCAACGGAGTGAATATGAATGCCATGTTTTCCGGCTGGCAATCCTGATAGTGCGAGTGTCACCTTAACCCCATTATCCTCTTCCTCAAAATATGCATTGCCGTAGCTTTCATTATTTTTACCAATTACTTTCGCAGTTGCAGTTGGTCCTGAACTTGCGTTAACTGCCACTTTTTGCTCCTTCTTTTCAAAGAAACTACAACCACCGACAAATACTAATAAAGAAATAATTATTAAGCTCATTTTTTTCATGAAAATACCTCCTCTATTTCAGATGGTTGCCAACAATCCTTCCACTTATGCAATTCCACTGAGAATTTTGTGAATTGTTGGTTACAGAGTAAACTTTGTACACTTGGCTTTTAATCAATGTTGATTCTTAAAAACAATGCAAAATAAAAGGATATCTCCAACCCAAGGAGACACCCTTCCACTTACATTAATTTAAAATTTTTACAGTTACACTTTTGACGCCCCACTGACGAGCTTGTCCCTCGGTAGGAATAAATACGTCAATTTTATTACCTTTTATCGCTCCGCCAGTATCTGCTGCAATTGCTTCTCCGTAACCTTCAACCCAAACTCTTGTACCAAGAGGAATTACACGCGGATCTACAGCAATTACTTTTAAGTTTGGATTCGATCTGATATCCGTTCCATTCGCTGTAATCCCCGAACATCCTTCACAATACGCTGTATAGGCAGTTGCTCGCATAGTTAACGTTTTGCCTGTATTTGTTGGAGCACTCACTGTATTTGTTTTTGTGCTCGATGTCGTTACTTTCTTTTTACTTGATGTCGTTGCCACTTTTGTAGTTTTGCTTTCAGCAGTTTTAGGTTTTGCCGCTGATGCTTTGATAGCTAATGATTCACCTACATAAATTAGATCAGATGGAAGGTTATTCCATTCCTTTAATTCTTGCACTGACACTCCATTTACGCGCGCAATTGTAAATAATGTATCCCCGGCCTCAACGAAATGTTGATCACTATCAATTTTCGGCTCGACTACATTTAAATCTTGCTCTGGATAAAACCATGTCGAGTCTGTCTCATTCAGTGGCTCATAATCTCCTAAAGATAAATTGTAAATTTTCGAGACTCCCCACAATGTATCGAATGGCCAAAAAGAGATTTTGTCCTTAGCAAATGATGGGCTAGCAAATAAACCTAATCCCAAGATTAATGTTCCAGCTAAAGCTAAAGCTTGTTTTTTCATATTTTATAACCTCCATATTTTAATACTTTGCAATCTGCTGCTAGCACACTAGAGTTAGGTTCTTTTATGCAAGCAATACTAGAGAATGCAATTAATAACTCAGGACAACGGACCTGATATTACGAATTATTACTATAATGGAGGAAAAATATACAATATCGATTATATTTTTGGTAAATTGAACAATTTTAAGGTAAAACCACTGCAAAACTATTTGTAATTTTTATATGTTGGAAAATCAGTGCTTTTATCCGATAATATGGTAAAGGAGGAATGTAGGATGGAAGTTAATACAATAATGTCTTCTCAGATTATGGAGCTACAACAAACTGTACAAATGAGTGTTATGCAAAATGCGCTCAATCTAAATACTGCAGCTGCTATCAATTTATTAAAAGATCTGCCACAGCAACAAGTGGCTATACATCCACATAAAGGGTCAGTCATTGACATTTCAATTTAACCTACTTCACTACATATCAATTATTCCTCGGCATAATTGTAGCTGTCGCTTTGCTCTCGCTACAGAAAACATTTGCTGAGAGAAGTTAAAATTAATATTTGAAAGTTGGTGCCCTTTTTGATTCGAGTGATAGTAATGGATGATGAGCCATTAGCTCTTATAAATATGGAGAAGAAGTTAAAGGAATTTAATTCAATAGAGGTCATTAAATCTTTTACAACTGTAAAAGATTTGCTGGCAGAGGGACCGAGCTTGGATTTTCAAGTAGCATTTTTAGATGTTGAAATGCCCGGCATGAACGGATTAGAGATTGCACAGCTATTAAAAGAATGGAACAAGAATATTTTTATTGTATTTGTCACTGCGTATCGGGACTATGCTGTTCAAGCATTTGAAATTCACTCCATAGACTATTTACTAAAACCTATTTCAAAAGCTCGTCTAGAGACAACTATTAACAGAATCCAAGAACTCCTTCACCTAGAAAATAAATCAACTCCTATACAAATACGAAATAAACCCGCTCTTGCAATACAATGCTTTGGAGGATTCGTTGTTTTATACAATAACAAAGCCGTCCATTGGAGAACGCTTAAAACAAAAGAATTATTTGCCTTTCTTTTTTCCAACCTAAATAGCCAAGTCCCTCGTGATACAATCATCGATGCTTTATGGGCAGATACGGAATTAAAAAAAGCAAGGGTACAGTTACATACAACAGTTTCCTATCTACGTACTACGCTTTCAACTTTGGGCTATTTAGAAGTCATACAGTATGCAAATGGCTGTTATATTTTGCAAATAGAGGATTTTCAATGTGATGTCCATGAATTAGAGCATATTTTAAATGCTAAAGCAGAGACTGGAAAGATTGATGTAGAGAGGGCTGAGGCACTAATACAAAGCTACCAAGGTGAGTATATGGCCACCTTAGATTATCCCTGGATTACTAGTAAAGCAAATTTTATGAACAACAAATTTACTCTTTTACTTCATGATTTAGTAGAGCATTATACAGAAATTCATGATGTTAAGAAACGAGAGCAAATTTTACTTTTAACAATAGACCATAATCCATATTCCGATAAAACCATACAGCAGCTAATAAAGCACTATATAGAAGTGGATAATCGAGCAAGTGCAGTGAAGGTTTACAATACCTTTAAAAGTACCTTGTTAGCAGATCTCGGTATTTTACCAGAGCAAGAAACGACTGAGCTATTTAACGCTATATCTGTCGGAAACTAAGAGACCATCGAGAAGATAACTCTCGATGGTCTCTTATCTCGTATTCATTTCACCAGTAATGAAAATCAACTGTCTTACCACCATAGCGTGGGGTTGATTTCCGTTCCGACTTATATACTAACATGCGTTTTGCAAATATCATTTACGGTATTCATTCGAATCAACAGACCTTTATTTAATATTAATTGTAAAAGAAAAAATTTATTATTTGAGTTTGGCTGATATTCATTTGATTAATTCTCCAGATAATTCTTCGACGACACAGATACAATTCTTTCCTGACTGTTTCGCCTTATATAATGCCTTATCTGCCATTGTAATGATCTGATTAGCAGTCTTAATATTTGCTGTAAATGCTGTAATGCCGGCAGACATTGTCACTGGCCTTCCACATGCCGTATCTAACAAGGCCTGCTTAATGCGTACATTCTCCGCCAATTCTAATGCTACATCTATTGTCGTGGATGGTAATATAACCATAAACTCTTCCCCACCATATCGAAAACACATTCCCTGTTGCTCAATGGCCTTCTGCATATGATTTGCGAAAGCTTTTAAAACTTCATCCCCTACAGTATGTCCATATGTATCATTTATACTTTTAAAGTCATCTAGATCTATTAACACTACTGTATGTGGCACTGTATTGACGATTAGCTCATTTAAAATTTGATCCATCCTTCTACGGTTAGGAATTCCCGTTAAGGAGTCTAAATTCAGTTGACTCGTTAAATCAAATATTTCGCTTTCCGAACTTATGACCATGTTTTGTACTACTTTTTTTAATGAATGTGCTTCGTAATACCAGTCATCCATTTCTTCAAGCTTCTGTACTTCTTCTCTCTCCACGCTAGTAGAAAGCTTTTTTAAAGGTCGTGCAATTTTGAAAGCAAGCCATACAGCTACCACAAGTACTGCAACTAACCATAATAGTAAAGGAACGATTATACTTTTTATGAACGCACTAAATGAAACAACTCTTTCATCAAGTAACTTGTCAACCACTTGCACCATATAAGGTTCAATCGACTTATCTTGATTTGGTTCCATCTGTTTTTTTTGTACGTATCTCTCCGTGATTACTGAAACTTCCTTCACATAATTTTCCTGCATGGCAATCTTATTTTGCATAAGAATGTCGTTAAAATTTCGATAGCTACTCCAAATACTAATACTAGCAGTCGCAAGTACAACAATTACCGTCATACTAACAATAACAAACGATAACTTTAACTTGAATTTTCCCACAATAGATCATTTCTCCCATTGAGATGATTTTTTGTTAAATTTTAATACGCTTTAACTCACAAATTATTTATTCCTTCATCATACGTCACGCCTCTTAAAAAAAACTTAAACTAATGACTCTCCCTCAAAATATGTACTTGACTGCACAGTAAGAAGGGGTATCAAATCTCACGCTACGCCCTCAGGGAAACAAGTAGCCTGTAGCGAAAATCAGCTCCCCTATCCTTTCTGATTAGTCTGAAAGTAACACTTTTAAAAATTTCTTATTTCCATTTTCTAAATTTCATGGCATGGTAAATATAGTGCTTTTAACTTCTTTCAGCAGATATCTTTTGACCGAAAGCGCAGCGACAGGTACAGATGTCTTTTGACCGAAAGCGCAGCGACAGGTACAGATGTCTTTTGACCGAAAGCGCAGCGACAGGTACAAATGTTTTCTGTAGCGAAAGCGCAGCGTCAGCTACAGAAATTAAAGCCTCCGGCGGATGTCACAGAATCGGAAATGAGTTAATAAAGGATGTTAGCCTAAAATCATCGCATCCATGCGATAAAGGCTAACTGACCTGCATCAGTGCTGTGTTGCTGTCGCTTCGCTTTCGCACAAAAAACATCTGCAGGCCAAAGCACAAAGCCGATTCCGGACGCAATTATGCCGAGGCATAATTGATTACAAGAAGAAATTTTGGAGGTTCTTATGTCACTATTGAAAAAAGCGACTATACGACATTCACTTTTCATTATTTTAATTTTCATATTGCTTACTACCCTTCGTTTACTTTGGCTAGCATACTTTCTCCCTTCAAGTAATCAACCGATTGCCCAGGAAGGTATATTTGATATACGGGATCAGCAGTTATCCGACGAAGAAGTTCTTAACTTAGATGGTGAATGGCTCTATTATCCCGGATCATTAATAGATCCCTTAAACATTAATACCCAATCATTTGAACAAACTACCCGAACGGTTCCCATGCGAGATTCAAAGACAACGATACAACGATATGGTACATACCGTTTAAAAATCTTACTCAATCACGATGCTCCCGAAGATCATCGTTATGCCGTTCGGATTCCTGCAGTGTCGACTGCTTCAGCATTATATATTAATGGGAAGTTGGTTGAACAATCAGGGAAAGTAGCTACTGATTCACATAGTCATAAAGGTCAAGCCGCTCCTTATACTCTTTACTTTACAAATAAGCAGCCTGAAATTGACTTAATTTTACATGTATCTAATTTTGATACATCAGTAAGTTCCAACATTGATAAAAGAGTTTTATTTGGCTCTGCTTCTGCTATGGCACATCACCAAATGATTAACGATCTATCTCTTGCAACAATTTCGATAACGCTCATATTGTTCGCACTTTTTAGCACCCTTGTGTTCTTTTTTATTAATCCAAAGCCAATTGTTTTACTGTTCACAGTAGGTTTTCTTTTGCCTTTAGCAGATGAATTAATTTCATATGACCAATCTATTATCACTTGGTTACATCTCGATTATGTATGGTCATTTAAGCTATCTACTATCATTTATCTCGGGTCTTCTTTTTTCTTTATCCAATTTATGCGTGTTTTACTAGTCACATATCATAATGCTAAATGCTTTCAGTGGCTCTGTGCTTTCTATTTCCTTTCAGCATTTTTCACTGTCGTCTTACCGATTGATTGGTTATTCGCAATAAATCCTTTTTACTTTATACTTTATGTCGTTTCATTTTTATTTGTAGTAGTACTCGCTTTAAGAGAGTATCTTGAAGATCAAAAACAGAGCACTGCTTTTATTGCATTGACGGCCCTTGGTGCAATGAATGGCATCATATGGGCGTATATCAAATCCATCTATGTTTTTGATATACCCATGTATCCGTTCGATTATTTATTTGTCATGCTCGGTTTTTCGGGTTATTGGTTTAAACGCTTTTTTGAAAATAAAGAGCAAATTAATCAATTGATTGCTAAATTACAAAAGGATGATGCATTAAAGGATGAATTTTTATCCAGTAGCTCACAAAAGCTGTGGGATCCCATGAATAAAATGATTACATTAGGACAGTCCATTTATGATAATCCAAACAATAAGCTTATGACTGATGATAAACAAAACCTGAAGCATTTAATTGATATCGGGAGAAGCATGTCCTTTACGTTAAATGACATACTAGATTTTACTCGTTTAAAGGAAGGTAATTTACATCTCCATAAAAAGAACGTTAGCATCCAAAGTATAGTTTATGGTGTTTTTGACATGTTACGCTTTGTAATAGGCGGAAAACAGATTCAAATGAATTCAACGATTCCTAGGGCATTCCCTAATGTAATGGTTGATGAAAATCGATTGATTCAAATTCTTTTTAATCTCCTACACAACGCCATTAAATATACGAGTGCAGGATCTATAAAAATCAGTGCCCATATAGAAAATAGTATGGCTGTTATCCATATTCGTGACACCGGGTTAGGAATGGATGATGATATCCAAAGTCGTCTATTTTCCCCTTACGAACAAGGCAATGACAACAATGATGGAATTGGTCTCGGTTTATTAATTTCAAAGAAGCTCATCGAATTACATGGTGGAACTTTGCGAATACATTCTATTCCTAACAAAGGATCAGATGTCTATTTCACTTTGCCATTAGCAGAAGGAGACTTTAATGAGGAGCAATCCTATATAGAGGAAGAAGACATACATATTCCTATTGAAGAACATATTTCCCCACCGACAATGGAAAAGCAATTTAAAATTTTAATGGTCGACGATGATCCGGTAAACTTAACAATTATGCGAAGTTTATTTGCAACACCAGAATATGCTGTTACTACAGTTACTTGCAGTGAAAAGGCATTAGAAGTGCTACAGCAAGACGATTGGGATTTAGTCATTATCGATGCGATGCTACCATATATATCTGGCTATGCGTTAATTGAAAGTATTCGAGAACACTACTCATTACTTGAATTGCCTGTCTTATTACTAACAGCTCGTAGTTATTCCGAGGATGTCTATACTGGTTTCGCCCATGGTGCAAATGACTATGTTACGAAGCCTATTAATTCATTAGAGTTAAAGGTAAGGAGCAGAGCCTTAATCGATTTAAAATATAGTATCAATCAACGACTGCATTTGGAAACAGCTTGGCTTCAGGCCCAAATACAGCCTCATTTTTTATTTAATACATTAAATTCAATTGCATCACTAAGTACAATCGATACAGATCGAATGGTTGACTTAATGCATCATTTTGGTGAGTATCTACATGCTAGCTTTGATGTGAGGAATTTACAGCGGGTAGTGCCACTTAAGGATGAGTTAGAACTAGTACGCTCATATCTCTATATTAATCAGCAGCGCTTTGGGAACTTACTAAACATCGAATGGGATATAGATGACACTATCAATATTGAAATCCCCCCTATCTCCTTACAAACTTTAATCGAAAATGCAATTTGTCATGGTGTATTGAAACAGGAAGAAGGCGGTACAGTTTGTATCCGTATAAAGGATTTTCAGGATCATGTGGCAGTAAGTGTTGTAGATGATGGCGTTGGGATTGATCCAAGTATATTAGATGAACTACTATCCGGTAGTACTTCGCCAAACAATGGCGTAGGTTTACGTAATACAGATTTACGTCTTAAAAGGATTTACGGACAGAGGTTACAAATTAAAAGCACATTAAATGAAGGAACAACTGTCACCTTCCATATTCCAAAAAAATAAATAAAGTGGCCATCACCTTCCCAATAGGGTTTGTGGTGGCTCTTTTTTATAGTTTCAAGTTACAATTATTGTATTCAATGAATAATATTAATGGATTTCTAAAAATCAGGGTACATTAAAAATATATAAATAAAGAAGGCTGCTCACCATAACGTAGTGTTGATTTCCGTTCCGACTGGGCGCTTTCCTTGGGGCGTCCGATGAGCCGCTTCACTCGCTGCGCTCGCTCCAGGGCCTCATCTGTGACGCTAATCCCCAAGGAATCGCCCAGTCTCCACTCCAATCAACCAATATACCTTCGTATATTTTAACTAAATACCCACTTTTTAGTGATAGTCTATAAAGAAAGGTCGATACTATGTACAAAATATACATAATAGAGGATGATCCCAATATTTCAAAGATTATTGTGGAGCATTTATCAAAATATCAATTTGAATGCTATACCGTTCAACAATTTAATCATGTAGTAGAAGAATTTCAAGCTATTCAACCTCATCTCGTTATTATGGACATTAACCTACCAACCTATGATGGATACTTTTGGTCGCGCAAAATCCGTCAGCTATCCAAATGCCCGATTATCATTGTATCTGCTCGTGTGAATGATATCGATCAAGTGCATGGGATTGAAAATGGTGCAGATGATTTTATTACTAAGCCCTTCTCACTAGATGTGTTTATGGCAAAAGTGAATGGGCTTATTCGCCGTACATACGGAGAATATGCTTCCTCCGAATCTAATTCAATATCAATTACTAATACAACGTTAAATTCCAATACAGTTCGCCTTTACACCGAGAAACACGAGAGCCTGTTAACGTTAAAAGAAATGCAACTTAGCAAATTACTATTTGAAGCTTATCCTAATGTTGTTCCTCGTCAAAAATTGTTAAGTGCCATTTGGGATGATGAATCCTTCGTTGAAGAAAACACTTTATCTGTTAATATTGGCCGATTACGCAAAAAATTCGAGGCTATTCAATCTAGACTAGAAATTAAAACAATTCGCGGACTTGGTTATCAATTAGTGGAGGCAGAAGAATGAAGCTGTTCTTTCGAGATCATGTAAGTGTCATCATTCTTTATTGTGTAAGTTTTCTATTATTACCTTGGATCATTCATTCATTAGATGATTTATCTTCACACTATCTTTATTTTATCTTTCTCGTTAGCTTCCTATTTACCATTTGGCTGATCGGACGTTATTATCGCAGAAAAAAGCTCTATGTTCATTTACAGAACAGCACATTAACAAACGATGACCTCCATCTGTATGAACCACAGGCTATGATTGAGCAAGCCTATAGCCAAAAACTACGGCAAATGCAATATCTATACTTAACACAGCAACAACATTTAGAAGAGCAAGGAAAAGAAAAGCAGCTTGTGCTTTCTCATTTTGCCCATCAAATGAAAACGCCATTGTCGGTTATTCAACTGATGATCCAATCGAATGCAAATAGCCAATCCGAGCATTTGCAAACAATTAATCAAGAATGCGATAAACTGACGTTTACCCTTAATCAGTTACTAACTTATGAACGTACGTCCAATCTTGTGGCGGATTTAAAAATAGAAGCACTCTCATTAAAAGATCTTATTAAGGAAGTTGTGAACGATTTAAAGGATTATTTCATTGCCAAAGAAGTTTTTCCAAAAGTGACGCTTGTTGAAAATACTATTATTTATTCAGATCGAAAATGGTTAAAAATTGTGCTTTATCAAATCATCAATAACGCCATTAAATACGGTGAGTCCGAAAGTTCTATTCAAATTATTTATGACGAAGCTACTTTACGCATTCAAAACTATGGAGATACGATTCCTGAGAATGAAATTTCACGTGTCTTTGATTTGTTTTATACAGGTGTGAAAGGTAGAACGAGCGGTGAGGCAACAGGTATAGGCTTGTATTTAGTGAAAAAGATTTTAACTGAATTAGAGCACCCTTTTACTTTACAGTCCCATGAGTGCGTCGCTACCTTTTCTATAGATTTTTCAAATAGCGTAAAAAAATCATCATTGTAAGCTCGTAATATGACAACTTTGTCATATTGACGTCATTTAACCAAATAGGTAAAATGCTGCTCCTTCTTTATACTTAAGCTATTCAATCGAAGTAAGGGAGTTGTTGAAAGATGGGAGACTCAATCCTACAAGTGACCAATCTGCAAAAAGAATATATCGGGGAAATCACATATAAAGCATTGAATGGCATAGATTTTCAACTTGGTGAGAATGAATTCGTAGCCGTTATGGGGCCTTCTGGAAGTGGGAAAACTACATTTTTAAATAGCGTGTCAACTATCGATCGCCCTACTGTTGGTGAAATTCTTATAAATGGCAGAAATCCATATTCATTAGATGATGAAGAGCTTGCAAAGTTCCGTCGCTCAGAATTAGGCTTTGTTTTTCAAGATTTTAATCTTGTACACACATTAACGGTGAAAGAAAATATTTTATTACCGTTAACCTTAGATAGTTTACCTGCCGATAAAATGCAGCAACGACTTAAACATGTATCTCAATTTCTAGGAATTGAAGAACTTCTTTCAAAACGAATTTATGAAATTTCCGGTGGGCAAAAACAACGTGTAGCTATTGCTCGTGCGGTTATTCATGAACCGAGTTTACTGTTGGCAGATGAACCTACAGGAAATCTCGATTCAAAAGCAGTAAATGATGTCATGAATTTATTTAGTTCTATTCATACAGAACTGAAAACTTCCATTTTAATGGTGACACATGATCCTTATGTAGCAAGCTTCGCAAATCGTATTATATTCATTAAGGATGGTAAATTATATAACGAAATTCATCGTGGTCATAATCGTAAACAATTTTACCAGGAAATCATGGACACACTTGCTTTTTTAGGTGGTGGACAGCATGAGCTTTAATCATATCGTTATCCAAAATATTTTACGTGATAAATGGACCTATGTTTCGTATTTCCTTAGCAGTATGTTTTCTATTATTATTTTCTTTCTGTTTACGGTCATTGTATTTCATCCAAGTCTTGCAAGTTTAGATCCAGACTCAACACTTGGCCTTGCATTAATGTTAGCGAGTTTGCTCATCTATTTGTTTTCATTTATTTATATCGCCTATTCCATCATGGCCTTTTTAAAGAAGAAAACAAAAACACTAGGTATTTTTATGATTACTGGTGCATCCATGAAACAAATTCGTACGCTCGTTTTTCGTGAAAATATTCTTATCGGTGTATTGGCGATTATTACAGCAATCATTCTTGGGCTTGTCATTTCGCCACTCTTCTTAATGGGTGCCAAAGTTGTTTTAAATGCAGAAACTTTCGGTATGTATTTCCCTATGAAAGCAATCATGCTAACGATTGCTTTATTCCTTGTATTATTCGTTGTTATTTCAAAAGTAATGACAAGATTTATTAATAAAGAAGCTTCCATTCAACTATTAAAAAGTGATGTTGTCATCGAAAAGTCAATAAAACCACATTATCTTTTATTATTCATTAGTATTATGATTTCCATTGGTTTAGGTTATTTTTTAAAAAGAGATCATGACATTGTCGGTAGTCTTTTCTATGTAGCTTTTTTCGTGAGTTTTCTTTGTACAATTTATTTAATCATCTCACAAGGAATGCGCTTCCTCCTAAAGGCTTTTGAGAGATCGTCAGCCTATATGAAACAAACGAATATGCTACTGGCTTCCAATCTGAATGCAAAAATGAAATCACACGCAAATATACTATTTTTAATCACTCTCTTGTTAAGCGGTGTGTTTTTAAGTACAAGCATTTTATTTAGCTCTTACTACAATGTTAAAAAGGATAGTGAAGAGAATTATCCATACAGTGTTCAGTATATTGCCACGCCTAAGGCTGATCCAAGTATGGTAGAAGCTGATATCGAAAGTATTGAAAAACAATTATCCACAGTGGATTCACATAAATTTTTTATTGAATTTAAATCGAATGAAGAACGTAGAATTGGTTATATGTCAGTTTCTGATTATAATTTGTTACACACTGAAAAAGAAAGCTTAGGTACAAATGAATTTATAGCAGTTGCTGGTAATCGTAAAACTTTGCCAATTACTAATGTAAGTGATGACACATATCTACAGCACTTTAAGCTTATATCTGTAAATGAAAAAAATCTATTAACAACAGGTTTCCAGAAAACGTATTTTATTGTGCCTGATAAAGTTTATAACAGCATCAAATATCCTGTCTACAAAGCCTATTTATTTGAGCTAGACAATTGGACGGCACATACAGAGTTGGCGAAAAAAATTATTAAGGATTTCCCACATATATATGATGAACGTTATGTAACTTCAAAAATCGAATTGTATGACGCAGAGATGTTCACAAAAAGTGTTATGTTCTTTATCGGCTCTATGTTGAGCTTGATTTTCTTAAGTGCAGCTATGAGTATCCTCTACTTCTATTTACAAACGACACTTCTTCAGGAAAAAGAAAAGTATGCAGGCATACGAAAACTTGGGCTATCTAAAAAAGAGTTATTCACTGTAGTTTCTAAAGAGCTGGCAATCCTTATATTTGTACCATTCGCGATAGCCATTACGATGTTATTCGCTACATTATTTGCCATGCGAACAATGGTTTCAGCAGCATTTTTACAAGTCTCTACGATGAGCTCTTTATGCTTCTTTGCCCTGTTCTTCGTTAGTTATATTTTTATTCGCAAAAGCTATTTCAAACGCTTGCTTAGTCTATAATGAAAAAAATCGCACCCTTTGTGGAGTGCGATTTTTCATAGTGTTGAAAAACAAAATTATAGGTGGTCTTTGAGAATGTTGTGGCACATTGAATGAGGGTGATTTCCGTTCCAGGCTACTCGCTTTGCCGCTGACGCTTCGCTTTCGCGCAGAGCTTCCTGTGGGCGAGCGTCGAGCCGCTTCCTCCGCTGCGCTCCGTGCAGGGTCTCGCCTGTCTCGCTTTCCCACGGGAGTCGAGTAGCCTTCCACTCCAATCAGCAATAGTGTAGAACTTTTATAAATTTTATTCATTTCAAAAGTGAACACTATTGCTACCCACCTTAATCTACAAAAAAGACTTATTACAGTGACGCAATTGTACGCCTGTTATTCTAATGCTTCGTTTTCTAAGACATCTGTTGCTGCCGCTACGTTAGCACTACGCTATTGCATAAAATTGCTTTAGTATCGTTTTATAACTATAAATTAGAGTGTCATGCCAGAAGATATTTGCTATGTGAAGTGGTTGATGGGAGTGGAGACTGGGCGACTCCTTGGGGATAAGCGATAGAGGAACGAAGGCTAAAACCATCACATCCTGTGATAACACCTTCGTGACCAACATCGTGTTGGCCCGAGACCCTGCAGCGAAGCGAAGCGGCTCATCGGACGCCCCCAGGAAAGCGCCCAGTCAGAACGGAAATCAACCACACGTTTTGGTGATGAGCTAGCTTCTTACCAAAGCACAGGCTTTGCTACCATTAGCCATAACATAATTAGCAATAACAAAATGTACATCCATGCTTTGCGATGTAACAATGAAGCAAATTTTTGCTGGTCATAGGCAGGTGTATTATATGTCTGTAAAGTCGGTTTGAACGCTCTTGCTAAAAAAACAATGGAGGCTAACATCACAAGAAATGTAAGAACAATCCACGAGGTACTCCAATGATAACCCGCATGCCACATTAATAAAATACCGGATGCAACAAGGACATGCCCCGAATGCTTGACGATCGTAATTGCTCCTTTAAAAGCTTCAATATATGGTGACATTTCAACATGGGATGCTGTACGCATTTTTTTAACAATTGTTAAAACCACGAACAAAGGCCCAATCGAAAGAATGGCACTTAAAATATGTATGTAAAGAAGAAGTGTATAAATTGAAATCACGGTGCATACTCCCTTTTAATCAGTCCCCCTCATTATAGCACCAACATAAGCGTGCTTTATCGTCAATTGTGAATCCTTTGTAAACGCAAAATGAATCATTGTTAAGTTGTTTGAAATTTGCACAAAGAGGGTATGGATTATAGTAACATGCACATATAGACCAAAAAGGAGTGATTTTTATAGGAATTCATCAATTTTTTACAAGTCTTAATGATCTAGAGCGTATTATTCGTTGCCCTGGACGCTTCAAATTTGAAGAGCACAATGTGGCTGCTCACTCTTGGAAGGTATCGCAGTATGCGATGTTCTTTGCCACACTTGAAGAAATGAACGGAGCTACGGTCAATTGGAAATCATTGTATGAAAAAACCATTAACCACGACTTTGCTGAAGTATTTATCGGTGATATTAAAACTCCAGTAAAGCATGCGAGCCCAGAGCTTAAACAAATGCTTGCACATGTGGAAGAAAAAATGATGGAGAAATTTATTATTGATGAGATCCCACAAGAGTTTCAGGCTGTCTTCTTTGAGCGCATGAAAGAAGGTAAGGATAAAACTATAGAAGGTCTTCTACTCGAGTTTGCTGATAAGCTTGACCAATTCTACGAAGCCTTTGCTGAGTTAAAACGTGGAAACACAGATAAAGAATTTGTGCATATGTATCAATCAGCCCTTTCCAAGATTTTAACTATTCCTCTTGAAGCGTCGGTTCACTATTTCCGTACTGAGATTCTGAAGGATGCTGTGAAGGAAAAAACACATATTGATATTCAAGCTTTGACCAATGAAGTATTAACATCAAATTAATAAGGTGCATGTAAGTTTTCCGAACGAATTAACTCACGGAAGGCTTTTTTTATTTTCATCAATTATGCCTTGGCATAATTGCGTCTGGAATCTGCTTCGTGCCTAGGCCTGCGTGAGGCAGGTCAGTTAGCCGTTATCGCATGGATGCGATGATTTTAGGCTAACATCCTATGTGAACGCCTTTTCGATTCCGTGACATCCGCCGGAGGCATTAACTTCTTTCAGCGGATGTTTTTTGTACCGAAAGCGTAGCGACAGGTACAGATGTTTGGACACCCGCTGAAAATTAACTTAAACCCGCATTCATCTGCTGAAAGAAGTTAAAAAGTCGTATAATAGAAGGAGATCGATTGGAGGGAAGCTTTTGTCACAGGAATGTTCAATTGTAGAGGATTTATGGCCTTTGTATAAAAAACAAGCGCTCCAAGCAACTACTGTAGAATTCGTCGAACAACATTTAGCTACTTGTGAGCATTGTCAGCAGCTCGCTACTTCAAAGCAAATACTTGGCTATCATTTATTAATGAAAAGAACGCTCACGTTTTTCCACCTTGTTTTTATCGTACTATCCTTTATGTTTGCCATTAACTCTTCCTTACTTGGCAATCAAACAAGCTTTGCTATATCTTACGCGATTTTCGGCTGTCTTACTTATTTCTTTTACAGAAATATTTGGATTGTTTTTGCTATCAGCTTTATACCTGTTTTCGTATGGGCTATTGTTAACAATATCAATAATTCTCTCTACGTCACCCACTACTCCTTAACAGAAATTGGGACACTGTTGATTGGAGCTAGCTTCATAGCCATTTTACATACTATTTTTGCACTATTCGGTTCTGCCTTTGCTATTCTATTTCGTAGGTTTACAAAATAATGTTACACCAGCAGAAAGAAGTTGTCTCAATATATTGAGGCAACTTCCTTTTATCCAGAAATAAAAAAAGAGTCAGTTTTGAATAGCCACCCAACATCATTTCCGAGAATGGGACGCCTCATTACACGACTCTTTTTTCAGTAATTATGCTTTTTTAACGAACTCTGACTTTAATTTCATTGCACCAAAGCCATCGATTTTACAATCAATATTGTGATCGCCTTCAACGAGACGAATGCTTTTCACCTTTGTCCCAATTTTTAGCGTTGAAGAACTACCCTTAACCTTTAAATCCTTAATAACTGTAACGGAATCACCGTCTGCAAGTAGATTGCCATGAGCATCCTTTACGATTAACGTATCTGTCTCCTGCTCCGTTACATCAGTGCCCCACTCATGCGCACATTCTGGACATACAAAGTTTGTTCCATCCTCATATGTGTATTCAGAATTACATTTTGGACAATTTGGATAAGCTGCCATTTCCGCTTCCTCCTTTTACTTTTTTGCTCCTAGATCAATTTCGCCTTGGCGTAATTGCGTCTGGATTTTGAATTGTGCCCGCACAATTCATTCCTTTGAAAATCCATGACATCCGCCGGAGGCTTTATCTTCATTCAGTAGGGATTTGGATACCCACTGAAAGGTAATCAAAACTGCATTCATCTCACCACCTGTTGAGATGTGTAGCCTTCTACTGAATGAAGGTAAACCCTATATATTCTCTTATCTTTACATACTTCGCCCTATTAAGTAAAGGATGTTCGCATTTTTCGTTCGTATTTGTGAAAAATATTTGAATCTGTTTTATGCTTTTGGAGATATTTCATTCTGGATATTCATGATTTGGGACACTCGCCCATTGACTTTTTTGTACAAACCATCTTACTTGCAAGTTTGTTTAACATGCCTTATTATATCCTTAAAGGCTGCATTGTTCGTATAATATTAAGTTTTAACCTTTAAGCTGTAAAAGGGAGTTTTATTATTGGAGTTGGAATGACGGGCCTCACACTAAGGTGCATGAGGATAAGCAGGAAAGCTTCTGCGAACACCCACTTTGAGGAGTGGTGGTTTAAAACTTTCTATAATAACTACGGCATACGCGGCTTTTTAATTTAATCATATGGCCTCAGGGCTTTGAAGCATTTCTCTCATAGTGAAAACTATGGGGGATTTTTTGTTGTGGGAAAAAACAAGGGAATTGTTGGGGGAAATAAACATTCTACAGTTTTGCTCTATGGTTTATATCTAATCACGATAGCTATATTTACAAAAGAAAAAGCAAATCTATTATGAAACATATTTACTTTTTTCATTTTATTAAAATCCATCATTAAGATGCTCACCTAATACTATATGCCTCTTTTACCTCCATTAGCCTTATACTTAATTGCTGCTTTAGCTAACGCTTCCCCCGATAACACTTCACCGATTGGTTCACGAGTAGTAAAAGGACTTGTTTTTCTTCTTGATTCATAGTTCCCATCCCATCCTCCTTTTTCTCTTTCATTTGACTCTACCACCCTTTATTTAATTCTCCGTTCTTTATATTAATGATTGCAATTTTAAGAGGCTTGGGTACCTGGGTATTAATCATTTTTTTATGATTTTCATCGGCAAAATCACCCCCTAATAAGGTTATAAAATCCACCTTAATAAACAGTAACGAATAATCCTTTGGTTAACTATGGTTGGCACTTATTTCAAGTAGAGAAAAACATAAAAGAATGATAGACTTTTGAATGGAAATATAGTTAATTATTACTACATAAAAGAAAGGTGATTGATAAAAATGCAACAACAAACTTCTGAAAAAAACTATATAGTAATGATTTTACTATGTTTCTTTTTAGGTGGCCTAGGAATACATCGCTTCTACGTAGGTAAAATTGGTACTGGTATTTTAATGATTATAACTTTGGGCGGACTAGGTATCTGGGCATTGATCGATTTAATTATGATTATTGTCGGCAAATTCAAAGATAAAGAAGGAAAAGAAATAAAACCTTCTTAACAATAATGAAAAGGCGTTAGTTAACTACGGTTAACTGGCGCTTTTTTGAATGGAGAAATGTTGTTTATGTCAGGGAGGATTGATATGCGCCTTATGTGTTTCCTGTCTCCCCTGCTTGCCTCACTTTGAATGAAGCTTGCGGGTACGCTACCGTTACACATACGTATCTATTTCACCTTGCAACTCCAGTTCTAAATAGCGTTTCCTTAATTCAATTTGTTCAGTGAACCACTATTACCCTTATATTAACTCCTGTTTTCTTTCTTCCTGTAGCAACTAAGACTTCCACGTTTTCATTAATGTCTATATTACGTTATTACTTCCCAAAAGTTTAAAAAAGATAACAAATATTGGTTGTGTACTTTTTTGTTCATTTAATCAGTCTTAAGGCTGAGAAGTGGCACCGCCTAAAGTTTGTTTCCAGTAAAAAGGAAAAGTGTTACAATTAAAAAACATTAATTGGAGCATTAAGATTCATCACCAGAAGTCGGAATTACATTTATGAAAGAGCGTATTGCTTTTAGAATGCTCATTGTTCTACGTTCCAAGGGTGACTCCTTCGTGTCCAACATCCTGTTTCCCCAAAGTGGCACAAAGGTCATCTCGTCCAAAAGGAGATCAACCCTAAGTTATGGTGGTGAACCATATACAATTACGAATAGAAGAAGGTGTTTATTTTTGAGTATGAAAATATGGTGGGCTTTAAACATTGTATGGCTATTCATTTTTGCTGCTGGGGCCATATTTATTGGAGTAAGAGAAGTTGATTATGCAGGGGTAGTGCAAACTCCTGAAGTTAGAATGGTCTCATTTATTATTTTGGGTATTGTATTTTTATTTGTTGTACTATTTCAACTAATGCTACTCATCTTTATTCATTTTGTTAGAAAAGGTACAACCAATACTTCAACAAAAAAACTATCTTAATCAAGGTGGTCTTTGTCGTTTTTTAAGTCACTTAAATAAAGTGGCTTTTTTATATGTACTAATGTAAAAGTGTCTGTGTACGAATTTTAATCATAAAAAAACTGCACTCCAATAGATAGAGTGCAGTCAACTGCTTCTTTTTTATAAATTAAATAACTAAACCAACAATTGTAGCCGTTAAGATACTAACAAGTGTAGCTCCATACAACAACTTTAAGCCAAAACGAGCAACTACATTCCCTTGCTTTTCATTCAAACCTTTTACTGCTCCGGCAATAATACCGATAGATGAAAAGTTTGCAAAGGATACAAGAAAGACTGAAATAATAGCCAGTGTATGCGCACTCATAGACTTAGCTACTTCTCCAAGGCTTATCATTGCAACAAATTCATTCGTTACTAATTTTGTTGCCATAATTCCTCCAGCAGTTATAGCATCTGCCCAAGGTACCCCCATTAAGAAAGCAATTGGTGCAAAGATATAACCTAAAATATCTTGGAAGGATATACCGAAAATCATATCAAATAGTGAATTGATTAAATCCATTAATGCTACGAAACCGATCAGCATAGCGCCAACAATGATGGCTACTTTAAACCCATCCATGATATATTCTCCAAGCATTTGGAAGAACGATTGCTTTTGTTCATCTATCTTTAAAATATCTTCGCTTGCTTCTACTGTATACGGATTAATGATTGAAACAATAATAAAACCGCCAAACAAGTTCAAGACAATCGCCGTTACAACATATTTTGGTTCAATCATCGTCATATATGCTCCAACAACTGACATAGAAACAGTCGACATTGCTGATGCGCATAATGTATACATTCGCTGTGGACTAATCTTATCTAATTGTTTTTTAACAGTAATGAATACTTCAGATTGGCCTACCATTGCAGAAGCAACAGCATTATAGGATTCCAATTTCCCCATACCACTCACTTTACTTAAAAGTAAACCTATCCCTTTCATGATGAGAGGAAGAATTTTAAAATGCTGTAGGATCCCTATCAATACAGATATAAAAACAATAGGTAATAACACATTTAGGAAGAAGGAATACTCCCCTTCATTCGCTAAACCACCAAAAACAAAAGTTATGCCCGTACTTGCGTAAGACAATAAATGATCAAATACTTTCGTAAATCCTTTGATTAGAACATAACCAACCTTTGTATTTAGCAGTATAGCTGCAAATACAAATTGGATGATTAGCATAATAATTATGTTTTTATATTTTATTTCTTTTTTGTTTTTACTCATTAACAGAGCTAAACCAAAAACAAGTAACAATCCACAAAAGGATATTAAGTATCTCATGAGTTCCTCCATAAATATATTGATAATTTTTGCGCGTTCGATATCCGAAACTACAAATCCTTTCACTCATTATGTTCCATTATTGAAACTTGAATAACAGCTATAGATCTTAAAACTGAAAATATGTAGTTAGTCAGACGTCAGACAAATCACTTCACTATACATTGTTTTCACTAGCAATTCAATAGTTAAAAGAAAAAAACTATGCGAAAAGTGTATACGCTTACAAAATTATCGTTTGATAAAAAAAAGACCATCATATATGATGGTCTCTGCTTGCTACAAGTTTTTGTATTCTTTATTCAAATTTTAATGATTTAAATGAACTGATAAGAATCATGTCTTTAAATCTGTCGGATTATTTTACATAAAAATACCAATAATCAATAACCTAAGTGACTTTTAAACCACCCATCACCTACGAAAATTTTTTATGATTATTCATTAGCATTTCAATTTCTTTATAAAATTTAATGCTTGTTGGGTCGATTCAATAAGTGATACATCACCTTTAAGTTCCCTTAACTTTAATGCTTCCTTAAAGCATTTTTCCGCCTCAGCAATTTCCCCTAATTCTAACAAACACTTGCCTTTATGTTGTATGGCAAAGTCCAAATATGCCAAATTATTATTTGCCTTACATTTATCCAAAACTTCGTTGAAGATCCCTAATGCTTTTATTGGATTACCATTATATTTTATTGCCTCTCCAAGACGTATTAATGATACGATTTCTCGATTGCTGTTATTCTGATTGCTAGCAAAATTAAAGCATTCAGTTAAAATTTTAACAGCTTTTTGTGGTTCCCCGTAAATTCTATATAAATTCCCCAGCGTTCCCTTTAGAAAATATTTCTCATTTTCATTCGTTATATTCGCTAGTAAATTTTCAGCAATGTCTATCATTTCTTTTAATCTAAAAGGATTAGAAGTTTTTTCGCGGAGATACTCATTGCTATCAAAATAAATTATTTCGCTTATTGTCAAAAGATAGTTTTTAAACTCCGGAAAATTCATTTTATCAATGCCTCCAATAGTTTTTAATTAATTATTAAAAAATTAAGGCCGTTTTCTCAAAGATTGTTGCTTCACGTTTGGCTATCTTCTTTAACTTAAGCACCCCGTTAGTTGAATTGGATTTTTTTAATATTTTCATTAGGTACTCCTGTTTCTATGTAACTTCGTATCAAATTCCATTCATCGTTTTCTTTCTTTTTAAACGTTTGAAAAAACAAGCTAACATTTTCTAACTTCTTTCCACCGATAACTAATGTAGCAGACAAGATAACCATAACTTCATCTTCTCGTAAAGGAACTATTGAAATTTCATTTAAATCCCATTTATTTTCTTTTTCTTTTGAAAAATTAAAGCCTTGTTCCCAACCAATTATCGACTCTTCATAACCAAAGTCTACTAATTCGCCACTTGAAATCTCTCTTGCTTTATAATCCTTGGAAATTATATTTTTCAAGTCTGTTAATGATGAATTTCTCCAAACTTCTAGATACAAATCAAGAAACTTGCGAAATGAATTATTTTCCATAAAAAAATCCTCCCAATATACTGATTCTTATTCTACTAAATTGCTCCTATTTTTGAACACAAATTAAACAACACTCTTCAACTAAACTGCCCCGTTAGCCATCCATGAAGCGCAAAAATCAGCTCTTCACCACAAAAAATGAAAGATGATTAAGTTCTTTCATGGGAGTTGAAGAGCAACAATCTTTACGAAAACAGCCAAAATTAAAGCGATGATGTAAGGCGGATTTTGATTTTATGACGTACGAAATAGATATCAGTTTTTTTATTATATACTTTTACCAGAATCAAACTTAAAATGTAAATATACTGTTATATTACCAAAAGTTTGAGGAGACATCCTGGAGCGAAGTGGCTCATAGGATACGCAAAGTGGAACGAAATCAACTCCACGTTATTGTGATGAATTCATTTTTATAGGAATACTTTGAAGATTTATCGGAACAATTTCAGGTTTGATTAGCCAAACTGAAATTAGCGTACCTTTTGATACGCGATTAATTACATAAGAATCAGTAAGGAGTATTTTAAATGAAAATAAAGAAGAGTATGTTGTTTTTTATATCACCACTATTTCTATTAGCTTCTTGTAGTGATGATGATCCAGTTATTAAAAATAATGAGAAAATGTATGCATCATCAATTCAACAAAAGGAGATATATGAAATTAAACAACCTGCAAAATCTAATGTTTCAAGAGGGTTGATACTTAGTAATATGAACAATTCATTAAACGTCAGTGAAATTGAAGAAGGATTAATGGATTTATCAGGCGATTACTTTCCTACAAAGAAATTTTATATGCAGGAAGGTCAATATCTAGATGGTGAGATTATAAATAAATGGTTAGATAGAAAATCAAAAGAAGGTTTTGGTTTAAACCCACCCATTAAAAAAAGTACTGGAGATGTTTTAGAGGATGAAAAAAATAATCCTAAAATATTATCTCATGTCTTAGAACAAAATTTTATTAACAAAGAAAACGGAAAAGTAGAAGGAATGTCTTTAGCCATATCCTTAAATGAATTTTATGACATTAGAGTACATGATGATAAAGGCTTAACTTATACAGATCAAGTTAAAGTCGATACGAACGAAGATGAGGTTAATGACGTAGAAAAATACGGTAAGGAAATAGCCGGAACTATAATAAAAAATATAAGAGAAAATAATAAAATACCCAATGTCCCTATTTATTTAACTTTATATCAAGAATCCAATAAAAACGATATAATTCCCGGAATATTTTTAGCTCAAACATTTATTCCTGAAGGCGAAGATAAAATAGATAAATGGGCTGGTATAGATATAAAAAATTATACATTCCCTTCAGATTCACTTTATAGCTTAGACAAAGAAACTTATAGTAAATTATTAATTTTCAAAGAAGATATCCAAGAAGGCTTTAAACATATAAATCCTAAAATAGTTGGTAAACTTCGATATGAAAACGGGAATTTAACCGAGTTAAAAATAGAGGTTAATGCGCCTTTAATAAATGATACTGAATTGATAGGTCTTTTACAGTTAACTAGTACTAAATTGAATACTATTTTATTTGATTATATTCCTATTTCTATTCGTATTAAAGATCAAAACCAAGATATCGGGATTGTCCTCTGGGATCCAACTGAAAAACAGATTTATGCAGCTCCATTATAATTTAACTTCTTACATTGTTAACTGCGCGAAAACATAGCGTCAGCGGCAATTATGCTGGGGCATAATTGATTTTTTTATTACCTCCCTTCTTTTTGTATAATTCACCTCCATTTTGCGCATATATGGTAGTAACAAGGGAGGTTATTACATTGAAGAAGTTATTTTATTTGTTTTTACTAGCCACACTACTATTATCCGCTTGCGGGAAAAATACCGCTCCAAAGGAAGTTGCAGTCGATAAAAATACTTCCGTTGAAGATATAGTAGGAGCAATCATTAAAAACAAATTCACTGTTGAAGAAAAGAATGGTATCGTATCAATCTCTATACAGGATACCGATGTGAGAAAAGGTATGAAAAGCCAAATGCTGAAGGATTCCACAAAAATATTTGCAGAGCTGTCTAAGCTTCAAAGTGTTAAAACTCCAGCTATTAGTTGGTATGCACCTTTAACGGACCCTAAGGGGGATAAATCTATGACGGAGCTATTGAATATTTATTTTAGTGAAGAAGATTTTAGAAAGGCTAATTGGGCAAACTATACCCAGCTAGATATTGAATCCATTGCTACTCATTATCATCAAAGTGCTTCTTTAGGACAATAGAATATTCTAACAACAAGATACCCCTCCGTGTATAACGAAGAGGTATCTTTTTTCTTTTTACTAATTGCTTCAGACAATTTTTTTTGCCAGATACCTTTTCCATCTTTCGATATTAAAGGTCGCAATCATATACCGCTCAGGGTATAAAATTATAGGCTCCTACCGATTTAAATTCCCTCTGTATTCATCAATACGAGACGCCAGCCATCAGGATCTTCAATTGTGACACCTTTTACGGCCCAATATTGATTTTCTGGTTCCACTTCAGGGTAGCCCATTTGCAATAAGCGTTCAGCAATACACTGTATAGTTGAACGCTTCGGGATATACAATACGAGCAAATTATCTTTTGTTGGTGCTGGGCACGGGCTTCCTTCAATATGCTCTGTAAACTCTAAATGATAACCAGCATTCGGAAGACCAATCATGATACCAATGTAGCCCCGATGTCCTGAAAACGAACCGATTTTTTCTAACCCTACGCCTTCACAGTAAAATTTTTCAATTTCCTTTATTTTATCAGTCGGCCGTGCAACACGTACCTGCGCTACCTGTAATTCATCTGACCATTGTTGTCTCATTGTTATTTTTCTCCTTTTCAACCATTGTACAATCGCAAAATAGAGCTAAGGAACAGCCAATAGTCTGAAAAATCGCAATCAACTTTAATGCTCTTCAGAAATACCCGCGAAGTGACAAAAAATCGCATATTTATCCTTTGATTGACATTCCGAATGAAAAATAACCAGCCCTATTCAAAGAACTGGTTACATTCAATCACTTTACCTCGCATTAACGACCAGTAATCGTGTACCGAAAGAGAAGCGTCGGGTACAACCTGGAGATTAATCAGAAGCAAAAAAGTTATAGGAGGTTTAACTGCCCGTAAACGCCCGATTGGTGAAGACTAATAATCAGTGGGGATGAAGAAAATCCCCACTGATTAAAGTTCCACTTTATACTGTTAAGGCGACACTAAAAGAAGCAGCTGTCTTCTCTTTTACTTCTTCTAAAGTTACACCCTCTGTTAATTCTATAAGCTGCATCCCTTCATCGGTAAAATCGAAAACAGCCAAATCTGTAATTAATCTATGCACAACTCCCTTTCCAGTTAACGGTAGCTCACATTGTTTTTTTATTTTGGACTCGCCGTTTTTATTGACATGCTCCATCACGACGACTACTCTTTTTGCCCCGACTACAAGATCCATGGCGCCTCCCATACCTTTCACCATTTTCCCTGGGATCATCCAGTTCGCAAGGTCACCCGTTTCAGATACTTCCATGCCACCTAAAATAGCAAGATCAATATGACCGCCACGAATCATGGCAAATGATTCGGCACTATCAAAGAAGGAAGCGCCGGGAACAACTGTAACCGTTTCTTTACCTGCATTAATTAAATCAGGATCGACTGCGTCTTCTACTGGGTATGGTCCAATGCCAAGAAGTCCGTTTTCTGATTGTAAAAGAACGTCATAATCAGACGGAATTGCATTGGCCACTAGCGTTGGGATACCAATACCTAAATTGACGTTCATGCCGTTCTGTATTTCTTTTACCGCTCTATTTACGATTCTTTGTCTTGTATCAGCCATCACGCATCCCCCTTTTTCACTGTCAAACGCTCGATACGCTTCTCATAATTGCCACCTAGTAAAACGCGTTGCACGAACACTCCCGGAGTATGAATATGATCTGGATCTAACTCTCCTACTTCAACAATTTCCTCTACTTCTGCAATCGTAATTTTTCCTGCCATTGCAGCGAGAGGATTAAAGTTACGTGATGTTTTTCTGAAAACTAAATTTCCTAGCTTGTCTGCCTTCCATGCTTTGACAAGAGCAAAATCTGCAACAACACCTTTTTCTAAAATATATTCCTTGCCATCAAAAACCTTTACTTCTTTTCCCTCAGCAATGGGTGTTCCAACCCCAGTAGCTGTGTAAAAGCCCGGAATTCCAGCTCCTCCAGCTCGCATACGTTCTGCCAACGTACCTTGTGGTGTCAATTCTACTTCAAGCTCCCCACTTAAAAACTGCTGCTCAAAAATTTTATTTTCACCTACGTAGGATGCGATCATTTTTTTGATTTGTTTATTTGCTAATAAAAGCCCTAAACCCCAATCATCCACACCACAGTTATTACTTACAACTGTTAAATCCTTTGTTCCCCTTTGGACTAGTGCCGCAATTGATTTTTCCGGGATACCACATAGCCCGAAGCCCCCTACAGCTAATGTATCTCCATCTTTAATGTCGGCGACGGCTTCCTCAAACGAATTCCACACTTTCCCCTTCTCCATATCGAAACCCCCTAAAATTGCTCAGTTATTAAGAAAAATTCTACCTCAACACTATTTTATAAGTAAAGGAATAAATTAGAATACTATTTATTCTAAAAGTGCATAAATCAATTTTCTGAACGTATTGTATTAAGTAGCTGCTTTAAGGCAAAAGATTGATATGTATTCTTCTTCGTAATAACACCTAAACGCCATGGCATGTCAAAATTAAGTAACGGAATAATTTTGACATTTTTATTCGTCTGCTTTGCGGCTATTGAATATGGTAAAAGTGTCACCCCTAAATTCGAGGAAACTAGCTCCACTATTAAATCCCATTGCGAGCTTTTATAGCCGATTATTGGTGTAAATCCTGCGCTTTTACATGATTTAATAACATAATCATGCAGTGTGAATTCCTCTGTGAAGATAATGAATGATTCATCTTTTAAATCTTGTAATAGAATATGTTCTTGCTGAGCCAATGGATGGGACTCATTAATAAAGACAAAAAATTGGTCTTCCACAAATGATTGGACCGTAAATTTTCTTTCATCTGTAGGTATGACAACAATCCCCATATCAACATCGCCATTTTCTACTAATGTTCCGATCATTTTAGCTCCACGTTCCACAAGCTCTAAATGCACCTTTGGATATTGCTTATGAAACTTTCGCGCGATTTCAGGGAAAAATAGTGTGCCAATTAATGGGGGTATCCCTAATTTAATCGTACCTGTCTCGATGTTCGATAAATCACCCAATAATATATGTAAATCATGTACAGAACGTATTATTTTTTGTCCTTGTTTATAGACGATACTACCAGCGTCTGTTAACTCTATATTGCGTGTAGAGCGGTTTAATAACTCTACATGAAGAGCATTCTCCAACTTTCTAATGCTTTTGCTTAATGAAGGTTGTGATACAAAGGATTCATTAGCTGCCTTTGTAAAGCTCCCATGTTCAACAACAGTCATAAATGCTTTTAAATCTCGCAACTCCATATACATTCCCCCTATTTATTCTAAATTGTTATAAATAATATTCCTAAAACCCCTATTTAGTAATAAATTCTCCTCATTTTCTACTAATCCTTCTTCTTAAAAATAAGTAGATAAATACAATAGAACTAAGGCTTTGCTATGATTTCAATAGTATTTAATCGGACAATAACGATCATGATTTCATTTCTACATTACATCCCGCTTATTGTGCTTAATACCATTTTTATCTTCCTTAATTCGTTTTTCTATGTACAATTAGCAATAAGGGATGGCAGAAAAGGAAGGGGGATTTCTAACATGAAAACGTTAACAAGAATTTCAAATGCTATTATGGAAAAATATTTACCTGATCCATACATATTTGTCACTATCCTCACTGTATTAACGTTATTATTAGGGGTTGCATTAACAGATTCTTCTCCGCTCGATATGGTGATCTATTGGGGAGATGGTTTTTGGGAACTATTAGAATTTACAATGCAAATGGTGATTGTCTTAGCTGCAGGTCACATTTTAGCGAATAGTCCTGTGTTCAAGAAAGGATTAGCAGCCATTGCAAGTAAAATAAAAACACCAGGCATGGCAATTATCGTTATTACATTCGTATCACTAATAGCTTGCTGGATTAACTGGGGATTCGGGCTTGTCATTGGTGCTCTCTTTGCAAAGGAAATTGCTCGTCATGTTAAAAAGGTAGATTATCGCTTATTAATCGCTAGTGCCTACTCAGGCTTTGTAATTTGGCATGGCGGATTAGCTGGCTCCATTCCGTTATCCATTGCGACGGAAGGTCATAAGTTTGCTGACATTATGGGTATCATCCCAACAAATGTTACACTTTTTTCAACATATAACTTATTTATAGTCATTGTTATCGTCTTCACTTTACCGTTGTTTAACCGTTGGATGATGCCAAAGGAAGAAGATACGGTTGAGGTTGACCCCACTTTATTAGTAGAAGAAAAAACAGAGTTACCTAAGCCTGAAAACAACTTTGCCAGTCGCTCTGAACGAAGTTATATTTTAACGATTTTAATTGCTATTATCGGACTTGTTTATTTAGTTCATCATTTTATGACGAAAGGCTTTGTTCTTGATTTAAATGTGATTAATACGATTTTTATTGTGTTAGGGATCATTTTCCACGGGACACCACAGCGTTTCCTCGCTGCTGCACAAGATGCCATTAAAACAACTACAGGCATCGTTTTTCAATTCCCGTTTTATGCAGGGATTATGGGTATGATGACCGCTTCTGGTTTAGCTGCCGTATTTTCAAAATGGTTCGTTAATATTTCCAATGAACATACATTCTATTTGTTTACATTTTTCTCAGCGGGACTCGTTAACTTCTTTATACCGTCAGGCGGTGGACAATGGGCGGTGCAAGCTCCTATTATGCTAGATGCTGCAACCACTTTAGGTGCCGACTACGCTAAAACCGCTATGGCTATCGCGTGGGGTGATGCTTGGACGAATATGATTCAACCATTCTGGGCACTACCAGCCCTTGCAATCGCTGGCTTAAAGGCTAAAGATATAATGGGCTTCTGTTTATTCGTTTTAATCTTTACGGGCATTATTATTAGTATCGGCCTCCTTTTCTTCTAACCGAATATAGAGTGTTTGAACTTCACGAAGATGTATATGACCAAACATTTTCGTGAAGCTTTTTTTGTACCTTTTAAAAGTTTTTGCCATATGTAAGTTTATTGGAGTGGAGATTAGGTGACGTTCATACTTTCTAAGATTTGGACAACTTCTTCAGTCGGAATTTTCATATCATCATTTATCCATTTTCGGATTACTTCAATGATCCCTCCTGTTGAATAGGTGAAAAAATATTCTAACTGAGTCTCATTAGCATTTGGTAACTTTTTTTGTATTTCTGCAATTGTTATACCATGAGCAGAATTCAAAACTGTATTAAGTACATGAGAACCATTTTTTTCATTAAAAATAATTTTACAGAGATCCTTATTTATAAGTATCAAATTTAAAAGTTCATTTAGTATATTTTGTTCTTCTGAAATATTAATTGTACTCATCATTTTCTCGATCAATTCTTCTTCAATACTTCTCATTAAATCAAAGGGATCATTATAATAAGAATAAAAAGTTCCCCTATTAATATCTGCTATTTTGCAAATATCCGTAACAGTAATTTTATTTAAGTTTTTTTCTTGTAGCAGCAGTAAAAAAGCCTCTATTATTACCTTTTTACTATACAGTGTTCTTCTGTTTCCTGGTGTACCAACCACGTTTTTCCCTCCTGGTTATTAAGCAAATCACTTCAATATGTTTTTAAACAGACAAAATATTAATAAATGATTATTTAATAACACATGTCTTCATTTTGCTTATTGTTACCTTCAATTAGCTTTAATATACTTTGTCTACGCCATTAAATCAACAGAGTGTACGATTAATAACTAGTTGTTTTAATGTGCTGTCTGTAATATTAGGATGAAAGGAAGCTGTTAATGGCAAAGTATCTTTATAAATTAGGAAAATTGGCGGCAAACAATAGTAAAAAAATAATTGGGGGCTCAGTAACTGTTCTCTTTGTGCTTGCAATTATTGCAATGAACATGGGATCAAATTTTTCTGAGGATATGTCTATACCTGGATCAGAATCAGAAAAAGCCCTTCACCTCATTCAAAAGGAATTCCCCTCTAATACAGGTCAAGTACAGTTAGTATTTAATGCACCTGAAAATAAAACCCTAGATTCTGAAGAGATTAATAATGTAATTACAGATACATTGAAAGTGATAAAAGAAAAAGATAGTTATATTGTTTCTGTAGCAAGCCCATTAGAGTTAGGGAATATAAATAAAGATAAGAATATTGGTTATGCAATTGTTACTTATAATGTAGCAGCAGACAAGGTATCGGAAAAATCAAAGGAAAATATTATAGAAAACATCGAAAACATACGTGATGCTGGTATTCAAACAGAACTTTCTGGTGATGTTTCATTTTCTGAAATGGAAATTGGAGGAATAACAGAAGTAATTGGGGTAGTTGTTGCTTTCGTTATATTGGCAATTACTTTTATTTCCTTATTAGCGGCTGGGTTGCCAATTATTACGGCGGTTATTGGACTAGCTACAGGAATTTTTTTAATTATGATTGGAACAAATTATTTGGATATTACCTCAGTTTCAATAACGTTAGCAGCAATGTTGGGACTGGCAGTAGGCATTGATTATGCTCTCTTTATTATGACTCGTTTTAGACAACAAAGGAAAGAAGGATATTCTGTCCAAGAGTCTGTAGCAATTTCAAATGGAACAGCCGGTAGTGCTGTAGTGTTTGCTGGTATAACAGTCATCATTGCGCTCTTAGGTTTATCTGTTGCAAAAATACCATTTTTAACAATGATGGGTCTATCTGCTGCCCTTTGCGTATTATTCGCAATATTTATTGCAATAATTGTGGTTCCAGCTTTTTTAGGTCTGATGGGACATAAAGTGGGACCAGATAGAAAGAATAGTTTTTTAAGCAAAATTATTAAACGTGATAAAAAACAAACTACTTCCGAAAGATGGGGAAATTTCGTAGCAAAACGCCCGTGGAAGGTAGCAATTATTGGAATTGCACTTCTATCTATAATTGCTATCCCTATTTTCCATATGGAACTCGCATTACCAGATAACGGTTCGAAAAGTGAAGAGACAACAGAAAGAAGAGCTTATGACTTACTTACCAAAGCCTATGGCCCTGGTCATCTTTCAACATTAATTGTAGCGGCTAAAACCTCAAGCGAAACAACCAATCCACAAGTAGCATTAAGTGATACTATAGAAGAGTTAAGTGGGTTATCAAATGTAAAAAATGTTAGTCCAGCAATTCCTGGACCTTCAGGAGAATTGTATCTTATTTCTATAACTCCAGAGACAGGAGCTGCCGATTCAGAAACAAAAGATCTTGTAAACGATATTAGAGAAAAGGCAAAGACCTTGGAAAAATCCAATCATATAAAATTAATGGTTACAGGTACTACTGCGGTAAACATTGATATATCACAAAAATTGAGTGAAGCATTGCCTATATTCGCTTTATTAATTATTGGATTTTCATTCATCTTATTAGTACTAGTATTCAGGTCTATTCTAGTTCCATTAAAGGCAGTACTAGGATTTTTACTATCTTTAGGTGCAACATTAGGATTCACTGTATTTGTTATTCAAGATGGAAATTTAATTGATATATTTGGGTTTCCTATTGCCAATCCTGTATTAAGCTTCTTACCAGTCATTGTGATTGGAATTTTATTTGGATTAGCAATGGACTATGAGGTTTTTCTAGTTAGTAGAATGCGTGAAGTATTTACACATACCGGGGATGCACGCAAAGCTGTTTTAGTCGGAATGAAAGATAGTGGTGGAGTAGTAACAGCTGCAGGGTTGATTATGATTTCAGTATTTACTGGATTCATGTTAGCTCCAGATCCAATCATTAAAGCGATGGGCTTTTCACTCACATTTGGCGTTATATTTGATGCTTTTGTAGTAAGAATGGCTATTGTACCAGCAGTAATGATCTTAATGGGAAAAGCTTCTTGGTACTTGCCAAAGTGGTTAGATAAATTACTACCAAATTTAGATATAGAAGGCGAATTCTTTATGAAAGAAATAAAAAGAAAAAATGAATAATGCATAAATATTTTTAACTGCATGGACTGAAGAAAATCGACTCTTAATATTCTTCAGTCCTTTTAATTACAAAAATGAATTTATAAAAAAGTACATCGGTTAATTAAATAAAAGCATGTTTTAATCAATCTTTTTTCAAAACATGCTCTCTTGTACTTTATTCTAAAGCAAAAAGCATTTTAATCTTAGTGGGCTCTCTCTAATGCTAGCTTAATACCAAAGCCAATTAACACTGTACCCGTCAATCCTTCGATAACAGTTTTCGTCGTTGGCTTTTTCATAAATGCACTAATTTTATCTAACAAGTAAACATAGAACACAAACCAAAATCCTGTTAATGCCGTATAAATAAGCCCCATTATAAGAAACGGCATAAATGTACCGCTTTTGCCATCTACAAACTGAGGTAAAAATGTTAGAAAAAATACAGCTACCTTTGGGTTTGTTACGTTCGTTAAGAAGCCTTGTTTAAAGCATGATTGCTCCGAATATTTATGATCAATTTGGGTTTCATCTTGCACAACAGGAGGCTGTGTACGTATTGCTCGTAACGCCCATAAGGTTTTGACACCTAAATAGCATAAATAGACTGCGCCGACGTATTTTAAAATGGTAAATACATATGCTGACTTTACAATAATCGCGGAAAGTCCAATAACCGCTGCAAAAGTATGAATCAATAATCCACAGCACGAGCCGAGTAAAGTCTGTAAGCCTCCCTTTCTGCTTACGGTAAGTGTATTTTTTGTTGCGATTGCCGTATCCGGGCCAGGCAAAATAATTAATAAAATGCACATTAATAAAAAAACAGATATGTTCACCACTTTAACGACCTCCTTTTAGTCAGAAAATTATAAAAATAATCTTAACATAAGTGAGGCTACACAAAAAGACATGGTGAAAATTTATCCAATGTATTTATAATTGACATATAACCTTAAGGTGTTATATATTCATAACACCTTAAGGTTACATTTTTGCAAAGGAGTTCATTTTAAATGACTGAAAAACTAGAGAATATTGTTAAAAGCGTTACACTCAATGCACCAATTGAAAAAGTATGGGAAACAGTAACGGACGCTGAAAAGATTGCTTCTTGGCTTATGCCAAATGATTTTAAGCCAGTTGAAGGTCATGAATTTACAATACAATCACCATTTGGTCCTTCACCATGTCGAGTAGAACAAGTAGATGCTCCACATTTTGTTCGTTTTGCATGGGATACAGATGGCTGGTTTGTCACTTTTGAACTGAAAGAAATTGGTGAGCAAACTGAATTCACGTTAACACATGGTGGCTGGAAAGAAGCTTCACATATCATTCCTAAAGCCAACATGCCTGCTGAGGCCATTCGTACAACAATGGAGGGCGGCTGGACAATGCTTGTCGGCAAAAAATTAAAAGAAGTTGTGGAATCACAATGACACAGCTGGCTGTAAAGTATGATGTTTTTCAAGCAATCGCTGATCCGACAAGACGTCATGTCCTACAGCTACTTGCCTCAAGTGATAAACCGATCTCACTTATTTCTGAGAATTTTTCTATAAGCCGAACTGCTGTTGTGAAGCATTTGAAAATTTTAGAACAGGCTGAGCTAGTGTCTGCTCAGAAAAAAGGAAGAGAAAAAATATACACATTACATGCTGACAAACTAAAAGAAATTGAAGACTGGTTACAGTACTTTGATTTATTTTGGGACAATAAATTGGCACAATTACAAAGTATTTTTGAAGAAAATTAAATGTAAAGGAGCTGTCCCTACTATTAGGACAGCTCCTCGTTTAATAAAGATAAAATAACCCACCATTAATAATTTCTATTTTGATTTTTGTATCGTATTGTTCCTCTAATGCCTTCTTTTCAATGTCATAGCATTCCGGCTTATCTTCTTCTTCCTCATAAAAATAATCAAGTACTCGCTGATCATGCTGCCATCGTTTTTTTGCTTCAGTAGCCCATGAATGGTCATCACGTTCAATCATCTTTTCAATAGTAGCATGTAATCTTTCGAGTGCTCTAAGAGGCTTAATGATATATTGTACATGAAAAGCATTGTCTGCTGGAACAGCGTCAAATTCAGATGTACATATCGTCTCTTGAAAATCCTCTTTTATGATCCCAGTTAGCAAGTTTATGCCAAATGAATAAAGCGTTTCTTTCGTTCGATCGCAGCAATACGACACTTTAAAATTAACACCAAGCCAAGGAGTTAAAATAACTTGCCCTATTTCATTATCCACCTTTTCAAAAAGCTGAACATAAGCTCCTAGCTCCCTTGTTGCTTGAAAAAGCTGGTTCATTCTCGGAGAACCAAAATGAATAGCTTCGCCATAAAGGCTCCCAGTTGATGCTGTTTGATTTGTAATGAAAGTTACTTGAGCTGGATTTGCCTCACTGTTTGTAGCTTCTACGTATTGCCAATAAAAAGGGCGATTCATTATTCTTTTATCAATATCAACGGTTAATTGTACAGTAAGATAATGCTGATCTTCTCCTAATATAGGGCAATCATTTTCATTAAAAAATTGGCGTAAATAACTATGAACTTGCTGTGGATACATGGTCCTTCTCCCTTACACTATACAGATTCTTTAAAGTTAGATAGAATCGCATCTAAATCGCCTACTACCTTTTCGAACACATCAATTTTCGTATGAAGTAATGCTAATATGTTCTCTTCAATCGTATTGGCAATAGCCAGATTATAAATATGAACATCATGCTCTTGCCCTAATCGATGTACACGCCCTATTCGTTGCTCTAGCTTCATAGGGTTCCAGGGCAAATCATAGTTAATGACATGATGGCAAAATTGAAGGTTAATCCCTTCGCCACCTGCCTCTGTCGCGATTAGAACCTGTGCCCTTTCCTTAAAAAGATGCTTCATATAATCACGTTTACTTTTATTATATTTACCGTTGAATAGGACACTCGTTATACCATGAGAATGTAAATACCATTGCAAGTAAATTTGAGTAGCTCTATACTCTGTAAAAATAATCACTTTATCCTTGGCCTGTTCGACTATTTCAAGTGTCTTTTTCGCCTTTGAATTCACTTCTAAGGCCATTAATTTTTCTAGTATTTCTTCAATTTCTTGTGGTTGCTCATTGTCTTCAAGCATTTTAGATAATGTTAAACCTGTTGCTTCCTTGCTACTACACATTTCCTTCTGCAATGTAATCATTGAAAATGAGGCTGTATTTTGAAGCTTTCCGAGCAGATTATAAACTTCCTCTTCTTCCTTCGTAAATTGGATCGGAATAATTTGAACACGGCGATTTGTCCATTCAATACCCGTGTCCTCTCTCCTATTCCTCACCATCACCTGATTCACTAATTCCTTTAAATAATCATCATGCTCTAAATCATGCTTACTTGCTGAGAATGCAGTTTGAAATGTATCATAATTGCCAAGATGACCAGGCTTAAGTAAGGAAATAAGATAAAATAATTCAAAGACATCGTTTTGAATCGGTGTAGCCGTTAATAATAAGCAAAACTTTTTCTTTAAGCTTTGTACGAATTCATAAATTTGTGTTTTATGATTTTTTAGTTTATGAGCCTCGTCGATAATTATCATATCGTAATCCTGCTCATAAATGCGCTCTTTGTGAGGAGTCTTCTTTGCCGTATCCATACTCATAATAAGGACATCATGGCGCTCAATCTGAACATTTTTCTTATAAGCTACTGCCGGAATGTGGAACTTTATATTTAACTCTTCAACCCATTGATTAATAAGAGATGCTGGAGCTAATACTAATGCTTTTTTAACGAGGCCTCGAATCAAATATTCCTTTAAAACTAAACCTGCTTCAATTGTTTTACCAAGACCTACTTCATCAGCTAAAATCGCTTTACCATTCATACGTTCAATGACTGTCTCTGCTGCTTCCAACTGGTGCTTAAGCGGCTTTAAATTTGGTAAATACTTTGTCGCCTGTAAACCTGTGAAATCAGGAATTAGCTTCATTTTCACAATGTCATAATTCATCTTGTACAATGTCCAACTATCCCATTTTTCAAGTTCATTTAGTTTATTGATAAAGCCTTCTTCCCATTCGGACGACCTTTCAATTTTCATGATCATCACCTCATACCATTATTTCTAAAGTTTAGGTTGTCCAAAAAAGAAAAAGCTATGTCAAGGTTTTGCGAAAGAATCACTAGAAAGTAAACAATGCTCCGGCTAGGCGAGTAGTTGATTTCCGTTCCGGCTAGGCGCTTTGTTGCTGACGCTTCGCTTTCGCACAGATAAAACATTTGTTGCTGACGCTTCGCTTTCGCACAGATAAAACATTTGTTGCTGACGCTTCGCTTTCGCACAAGATAAAACATTTGTTGCTGACGCTTCGCTGCAGGGTCTCTTCTGGGACGCTCCTGATCCCCAAGGAGTCGCCCAGCCTTCACTCCAATCAACTTATTCACATTACTTACATTTCAAAATGACATTTCAACCTTTCCGTGATAAACTTTCTCTTTTTTAAATACAGCTAAAGGAAAAAATTCATATTATCTAATACCGTATTATTTTCTGCAAAGTTCTATTGCATATACTCCATGATTACCGCGCATGCAAAATTTATAACTTACAAATCCAATCCCTGTTTAAAACTTAAATATAGGCTGTTTTCTCAAAGAATGTTGTTAATCGAACGAGGGGCCCATATTTAAAAGAGTATGTTATATTTTGGATTGCAAGAAAGGTCGAATGAAATAGTATAATTAAGCGTTATTTAACTTATTTCGTAAGAGGTGCTTAGTATGTTTAAAAAGAAAATATTGATAGGACATTCAGAAGATACTGCCCAGGCAATTATTGAACACAGAGAAAAAGGGAACGTTCCGTCAGAAGATACCGCCCAGGCAATGATCGAACACTTAGAGACAAGTAACATTCCGTTTGAAGATACTGTCCAGACAATTATCGAATACTTAGAGAAAAGCAATGTCCCATTTGAAGCAGGTATCAAAGCCGTTTTAAAGCCGTCGTCTGAAGTATACGAGCTTTTTTATACGGTCAAAGTTCAAAAAAAATATGCAAAACAAGTGGAAGCCTTTGTTACGCAGTATGTGTCGCAAGAAGATCTGATGCATCGGTATAAAGTGGCGAATAAGAAAAGTAGAAAATTAGATAGGAAAGAAAGAGCCCCTTATTTGCTTGCAGCCTTTATATATTTTAATGCAGTAGCGGCTTTCCAAACGAGTAAAGACTTAGGAGCGTACAACGTTTCGTTTATTGTTGGCGCCTTTTTATTGATGTGCGGCGTGTTTATGACGACAAAATATTACAAAGCGATGAAAAAAGAATCGGGTGATTTAAGAGAGAACAATAAGACGTTGATGATGATCGGTATTGGTATGATATTTCAGCCGTTACTTTTTTTATATCTGCACTTCGACTTTTTAATTACTTCTTT
This sequence comes from Lysinibacillus sp. NPDC096212, assembly GCF_044763105.1. Taxonomy (NCBI): domain Bacteria; kingdom Bacillati; phylum Bacillota; class Bacilli; order Caryophanales; family Bacillaceae; genus Lysinibacillus; species Lysinibacillus sp. NPDC096212. The sequence goes on from NZ_JBIWFQ010000013.1 coordinate 63,268, forward strand.
TAGATAGAGACCTTGTTCTAGTGTCTTAAATAAGGTTTTTTGGTCTGCATTCTTTATTTCCATAACCACTTCATAAACATATCTCTACAATATCAAACGCTTCCTTGAACCTGCATTATATTCGACATTTATCAAATTCGTATAAGCAACAATCTATACGAAAACAGCCTAAATATAAGACCTCTTACAATTTAAAAGGATAATGGTATTAAGATAGTCTTTTTATTTCCTTCCTTTTTTCATACAATTAAAGAAGTATCACTTTTCCAAAAAATTACGTTTTTAAAAAAGGGATTATGCCCCGATTTAATAGGACTTATATATACCGAGGAGGTTACTATGAATATTCTTGAAGCATTATCAATGTCAATGCCTTACATTCATTTAGCTATGAAGGGCGAGGCCATGATGGCGGTAGTAGAAAAAGAGAGTGAGAGCATTATTACTTATTTACCTGGTAAACGCTTAGATGCTGGGTATAAAAATGGACAAAAAATTCATCCAGATGATGCAATTTTACATCTTCCACTTAAAGGAAAAAGTACTGATGAACCTGTACCAAAAGAGGTTTACGGCGTGGACTTTAACGCATTTTCTTTTCCTGTTCGTGAAAATGGGCATATCGTAGGTGCGCTAGCCTTTGGATTACCTATTGACCACGCTCTCCAAATGGATAAATATATTGTTACTATGAATGATATTATTCAAAACCTACAGGATAAAGTACATACAATTGCCTCTCATTCGGAGGAGCTAGCTGCAACTAGTGAAGAAATTAATAAGCAGACACAATTTGCTTTAGAGGATGCTGAAAAAACAAATGGTATTACGGATTTGATAAAAAATATTTCTCGTCAAACCAATTTACTCGGACTAAATGCATCGATTGAGGCAGCACGTGCAGGTCAGCATGGTGCCGGATTTAATATAGTTGCACAAGAAGTTCGCAAGCTTTCTACTGAAACAACTACCGCTACTGATAACATTGAATCCTCACTTCGAAGCATCAATCATAATCTTGAAAATTTAAAGCAAAACATGACTCAAATAAATGGTGCCACAAACGAACAGGCTCAACTTGTTCAGGACTTTAGTGAAATCATTGATGAGCTTAATATGCTTAGTATGGAAATGAAGGGTTTTATGTCTAACGTAATGAAATAAACTTTAAAAAGCTGTTCAACGCATATTTTTGGACCTGAACAGCTTTTATTTTTGTGGTATTTAAGCGTCTTCCTAAGCGTTACTTCAAAGCACTAAAACATTCACCTATTCTATAAATGCTATAGCTCTTACTGGGGAAGCTGTTGAATTTTTCAATTTTAGAGGTAATGCCATAAATGTAAACCGTCCACTTAAAGGTAATTGCTCGAGATTTACCAGGTTTTCTACTATATAAATAGGAACACTTAAAAGCTTTAAATGCACCTCTCGTTTCATACTGTCATGTACATCAATATTTGCTAAATCAAGGCCAATGCATTTTACCTGCTTCTCAAGTAACCAGTCACCCGCACAAGTAGCAAAGGCGTACTCTGCAAAAAAGTCTCCTTCACCCCAATTAGCAGTTCTTGTTCTTACGAGTACTATATCGCCCCGTTGTACAGTTATCCCTTGTCTTTGCTCGGCATTTTTTAGCATCTCTGCTGTTACTGGTTCATATGGATCTTTAAAAGAGGAGACATCTAACAATACTGCCTCACCATATGTTTTTGTTAAATCCATTTCAGCGGTAGATTCCCCACCTCGGATAAAGTGTATTGGCGCATCAATATGGGTTCCACTATGATCAGACATACGTAAAAAGCGAGATTCAAATCCTTCACACGGTGCCACATAGCGATGACCTGAATTTTCAAAAGTTGATTCCTCTTGAATAGCAATTGGCGGATGTGATGTATAGGAAACTAATCCATCATATATTTCTAATGTTAAATCGATAATTTTCATCTACATTTCCCCCTTTAAATCAATTACAACTTTTCCACTCACTTTATTTAATGCACTTTCAAAGCCCTGCAAGCTTTCGCTAAATGGTACCGTCTGTGCAACTAACTGACGAAAAGGATAGTTTGTATTTGCTGCCATTTGTAATACTGCCTCATAATTCGCTTGAGTAATACCATAGCTTCCTTTTATCATAATTTCACCACGTACAATTTGATCCATTGGCACGGAAAATTCGGCTGAATTAATACCTACAAGAACAAGCTGACCACCTCGCTTTAGTAAACTAATTGCCTCATTTGGGATTGAAGGATGACCAGAGCAGTCAATAATAGCATCATAGCCTGAAAACTCCTTATGAATTAAGTCCTTTGATGAGGTGAACGTTGCTTGTACACCTATATCTTTTGCAAGCCTTAGACGATTTTCATCCTGCGGTACACCTAACATATGAGTTTCTTTATTACCCGCTCCGACTAATATAGCTGCAACTCCTAATCCAATCGGCCCCGGACCAATTACTAAAATGGATTTTTTCTTATATTCATGAATTTTCAACACCGCTGTATAGCTTACTGCTAAAGCCTCTGAAATAGCTGCGACCTCATCTGAAACAGCATCATCTATTGTAATAATGTTTTTGCTATCTACTACCATATACTCTGCCATACCACCAGCCTCACGGAATCCATAGCGTAATGCCTCAGTAGGTGTTTTAATAAACTTATAATCATTGAAATCACAGCAATTTGTTTCGCCACGCTTACAAAAATCACAGACTCCACAGCTTTTATATGGGTTGATAACTACTCTTTTATTTATTAATGTTTGATCCACTTCAGCACCCATATCAATAACCTTCCCTGTTACTTCATGACCTAGTACGAGTGGGTAATGAACCCAATCATAGCCACCATGACCATCATACATATGAAGATCACTACCGCATATTCCAATTGCATTTACCTTTAACAAACACTCATAATTTTTCAATTTGGGGACAGTATATGTTTTAAATTGGACATCTTTTTTCTTTGATGAGCACTTTACTAATGCTTGATATTCCATAGCTTTAATCATCTCCTGCTCTATTTTTAAACACTTAGTAACAGGTGTTTCTACTTAATTAACTTAATAATGTCTATTAATGTCTTTTCCTTTTGCGCTAAATATTGTTGTTTATCAATCGACGACCAATCATAAAAGCCACGATTAGACTTCATGCCTAATTCTTTAGCACTTATTTTTTCATAATGAATAGAAAGTGGTTTCGTGCTATTCTCCAATGTTGGATATACATAATTAACAATTGCAAAATGTGTATCTAATCCATTTATGTCTCGCTGCTCAAGCGGTCCAGTATCTGCTAACCGAACCCCTAGGCTCATTTTTGCAATAAAGTCCAGTTCCTCAGCGGTGACGATGCCCTTCTCCACTAAGGACATTGCCTCCCGAGCAAGTGCACTTTGTAAACGGTTTGCTACAAAGCCCTTAATCTCTCGCTTTAGTAACACAGGTTTCTTTTTAATACTTTGTAAAAATTGCATAACAGCTTTTGCTTTTTCTTTCGACGTAAATGGACTAGGAACAACTTCTACTAAAGGTGTTATATTTGCTGGTGAAAAGAAATGCGTCCCAATTAAACGTTCCTTATGTACCATTTTTTCAGCAACATCACTAACAAGATAGCCTGAAGTATTGGTACAAAACATTACATCTTCAGCAAAAACTAAATCTAATTGTTCAAATAAATTTTGTTTGGCTTGTAAATTTTCAATTATCGCTTCAATGACATATGTTAAGTCCTCAATTTTTGTAAGCTGTTGTAAAAAAGTAACACTTTTCAATTCTGATTGTTCCTTTAGCTGTTGTACCCTATCCACATTAGGCTCATATAAGAATACGCTTACATTATATTGCATTAAATATTTAGCTATCGCAGAGCCCATAAATCCCCCGCCAACGATAAGTATCTTTTGCATAATAAAACCCCCACCTTAAGCTTTGCCTTCTGTATCACTCCAAATTACTTTTATACCTACCACATAAATACACAGAGCTTTAACTTCTTCTAAAATTACAGTATTTGCCCCTAGCGATAAGGCATTTGATTTATGGATTGCAATGCCTTTTTCATAGGAATCACACACATTAATCGCATATAATAGCAATTCTTTTAGCAATCGTGAAACCGCTCCATTGCGTAAAGAAGTTGTGCGAAGATTGCTATACTTTAATAATGTATCCGGTGCATAATCAATTAAATTCTGAATCCAGGTCGGTAGAGTATCAAACTCAGATTGATAATAGTTTATACATTCCTGTTGCGAGGAAAATATCATTACTTTTTCTTCCGGCATTTTAGGAATTATTTCTTCATTTGAAAGATTAATAGCATAGGATATAGCTTCATTCCCCGATAACCAGGTTGGAATACCTCTAGAAATAATAGCTGATGTAATCAATTCAGCAATTTCAGCTACGCTATTACCCTCCTTAACGGCATGCTCAACGAAATACAACATCTCCCTTTCTTCACGTCTCGCTGCAAATATACCAACCAATAATAATGATTTTTCTTTTCTTGTTAATTTTCCTTCTTTCAATAAAGCTTGATATATGATGGACATTCATATCCTCCTCTACACTAGCTAGAGCCGTTTAATAAGGAACCCAATAGGCAACCTTCAAACTAATCAATTATGCCTCGGCATAATTCCGTGACCTTTAACTTCTTTCAGCGGATGTTTAGAAGTTAAAATAAATATGACCAAGCTAAAGTAGCGATAATGAAAATAATTCCTACAAAGAACATAATCACAACAAGGAAGCCCATAATATCTTTTAGCTTTAATCGAGATAATGCCAATGCTGGTAAAATCCAAAACGGTTGAACTAAATCATTCCATGCATTCCCTAACATAACGGACATGGATGTTTCTGATAATGATGTTCCCAACTCCTTTGCTGCCTCTATCATAAATGGCCCTTGAACTGTCCAGTGTCCACCAGCTGAAGGAGCAAAGAAATTAATAAAGAAGGAACTTATTAATCCCCAAAACGGTAAAGAATGTTCCGTCGATAAATCTACAAAGATTTTAGCAATTGTATCCACTAAACCAGATGCAGCCATAATCGCCATAATACCTGCGTAGAACGGAAATTGAAGCAAAATCCCTGAAATAGTTTTAATACCATCTGCTAAATGCTCAACATAGCGTGCAGGTGTTCCTAATAAAATAATTCCTAAGAATAAAATAATAAAGTTTAAAATATTTAAGTTTAACGAATTACCATTCGCGAAATAGATAACAATGTAAACTAAACCAATTGCACCAATTGCGTATGCTAGAATACGGCTATTGTTTAATTTATTTGCTAATGTATTTTCTTCTAGTAAGTTTAATTTTGCTTTCGGCTGATCTGCATATAATGCAGGATCAATTTCAATCACATTACTCGGATTTTTTGGATGTAACATCGCATTAAATAAAGGCAATGTAATTAAAAGCACTATTGACGTTAAAATCATTGGCACACTAAAGATTGTTTCAGAAAGAGAAATCAGGCCCATTGAATCCTCTAAAAAGTGACCAGGTGTTGAAATTAAAATCGGAATAGATGCTGACAAACCTAAACCATAGAGAGTAAAACCAGAATAAGCTGCTGCAATAATTAACGGATAGTGAACCCCTTTAACCTTTAAAGCTAATTTTTTTGCAATAATCCCACCGATTACTAAACCAAAACCCCAGTTTAAATAACTACCAATACCACCAACAAGCGTTGCCACAATTACTGCCATTTTCGGTGTATGAACCATACTCGTAATTTTATTTAAAAATTTATCAGTAATGGGTGCTGTTGCTAGTACATAACCCATTGCAAGGATAACAGCCATTTGTGTTGTAAATGCTAGTAAATCCCAGAAACCGCTACCCCAAGCCGAAGTTAAATCTACAAAGCTAATATCTTCAATGACTAGTGCCAAAACAAATGTTAATAATGTAAGTCCAATTGCAAATACAAATGGATCTGGCAAATACTTTCTCATGATTTCTGTGAAAAAATTCGTTAACTTTTCCATACTACTTCCCCCTCGATGTGTACTATAAGTAATTTTCGGGAAGTGCCTCTAAACGATAAAACATGGTAAAATATAATCACAACTATACATTTTGGAGGTCATTTCCTTGCAAAAATTAACTAGTATATTAGTGACTGCTTATGCTAAAGCACCCCAGGGCACGTCCATGTACGAGGTGTACAAACATGCTGGCATTGTTTTAGAAATAGATAAAGAAACTCATCAAATTATTGATGCAGAATTCACATTTATTACAGGCCTTGCACAGGATTTTTTTAAACGTATGCTTATTGGCTTTGATCTTACAGCCAACCTAGATGAATTAATCCAGCGTATCGATGAACACTATTATGCGCCTTCAAGTGGCTCCGTCGCAGTTGCTTTAAAATCTGCACAAAAACGATATTTAGAAAAAATCTAAAAGGATCATAAAATGTCTAGCACCGAGTTAAAACTACTCGGTGTAAATTTATGCATGACAGTTTTCAACAATAGTAGTAATACCAAGTCCTCCTGCAATACATAAAGTTACTAGGCCATAACGCTTACCTGTTCGTTCTAGCTCATGCATAAGCTTTGTCATTAAAATGGCGCCTGTTGCTCCAATAGGATGCCCCATTGCAATAGCGCCTCCATTAGGATTCACTCGGTTAATGTCTAAATTAAGCTCCTTAATTACCGCAATCGATTGTGCTGCAAATGCTTCATTTAGCTCAATTACATCAATATCATCAATTGTTAAATTTGCCTGCTTTAAAGCTTTTAATGTAGCAGGCACTGGACCAATTCCCATAATGGACGGATCTATCCCTGCTGCCGCCTGTGCAAGTATTTTTGTCTTCGGTCTGTAACCTAACTCTTCTGCCTTTTCCTTTGACATTAGTAACAATGCGGATGCACCGTCATTACGACCACTACTATTCCCTGCTGTGACTGAACCACCTTTACGGAAAACAGGCTTTAATGTTGCTAGCTTCTCCTCACTCGTTAAAAATGGATGCTCATCTATTTTAAAAACGTCCACTGTTTTTCCTTTTTTCACTTCATAGGGGACAATTTGTTGTGCAAAATATCCCTCTTGTATTGCATGAGCTGCGCGCTCTTGACTTCGATGTGCAAATGAATCCTGCTCTTCACGCGAAATCGAATATTTTTCTACCAAATTTTCTGCAGTCTCTCCCATTGTTGAAATTCCATATACTTCAAATGGTTGAGACCCTGGCTGACTTTCTGTATTTGGATCTAAAATAGATGCATTTCCAACACCATAGCCATAACGAGCATTTCGTAAATAATAAGGAGATGTACTCATAGATTCTGTTCCACCAGCGATAATAATATCGCTATAGCCAAGGGCTATCTGTTGAGCAGCATTATTAACAGCTTGTAGACCAGAGCCACATTGACGATGTACCGTATAACCTGGCACTGTAATCGGTAATTCTGCTCGTAATGAAGCGAGACGTGCAACGTTCGATTGATCGGCACTTTGTTTTGCTTGTCCTAAAATCACCTCATCAACTAGTGTTGAATCTAACTTTGTTCGTTCTAGAAGTGTGCGGATGACTTTCTCTCCAAGAAGATCTGCCGTCTCATTTATTAATGAACCACCCAATTTACCAATCGCAGTACGAACACCATCTACAATAACAACTTCTCTCATGATTTCTCCTCCTATTTCAACGCTATAACGAAACTTGCTTCCGTATTTGCCTCTACTCTCTCTAATGTAGCCCCTGGCATTAATTCAACTAAATGTAATTGTTCATCGAAGTAATTAAACACGGCTAGCTCTGTAATAATCGTATCCACACTTCGAGTTGATGTTATCGGGAATGCGCAATCCTTTAAAATCTTGCTCTTTCCATCCTTTGAAGTATGTGACATTGTGACAATTACCTTTTTAGCTCCAATTAATAAATCCATTGCTCCACCAACACCAATAATATTTTTCCCTGGAACCGCCCAGTTTGCGATACGTGCATGCTCATCAACTTGAAGTACACCTAATATTGCTACATCAACATGTCCACCACGGATCATTCCAAATGACTCTGCACTATTGAAAAAGGATGACCCAATGGCTTCCCCGACTGGTATCTTCCCTGCATTCACTACATTTGGATCAGTATCCTCCTCATCAACACTTACAACACCGAGCATGCCATTTTCTGTATGGAAGTAGACATTATCATTGTCGACGTACTTTGCTACTAATGTCGGAATACCAATTCCTAAATTTATAATCTGTCCATCTTGTACTTCTTTCGCAGCTCTTTTCGCTATTTGCTCCTGAATTGCATTAACCATGCTCTACTACACCCTCCTTCGTTAAAACCTTCTTCGCTACAATAATTCGATTAATAAATAGATGTGGGGTAATAATTTCATCACTGCTTAATTGACCAGCTTCTACAATTTCATCCACCTCAACAATTACCGTTTCCGCAGCAGTCGCCATTAAAGGATTAAAGTTACGAGCGGTTTTGTAATAAACCAAGTTTCCTAATGTATCGGCTTTATGCGCGCGAATAATGGCCACATCAGCCTTCAGTGCCTTTTCAAATACATATTCCTCGCCGTTAATGATTTTTGTTTCCTTGCCCTTCGCTAAATCTGTGCCTACAGATGTCTTTGTATAGTAACCACCGATTCCTGCACCACCCGCACGAATCGATTCAGCTAAAGTACCTTGAGGCAATAGGTCAATCTCAATTTCCCCACGTTGGAATGCATCACCGACATCTCGATTACCAGTAAAGTAAGATCCAATCGCTTTTTTTACCTTCTTTTGTTCTAGTAATTTACCAAGACCTTCTCCTTTTTCCCCTAGGTTATTACTAATAATCGTTAAATTATTTACATCTAGTTCAACAAGTGCATCGATTAAAGTTAATGGACCGCCTACTAAACCAAATCCGCCCACCATAATTGTTTGTCCACTTTCTACGCATGATAATGCTTGCTTTACCGAATCATAAATTTTCATTGTACTCACTCCATTATTTTTGAATCAGGGCGTCACTTATTTCAAACCAAGCAGGAATGCCTGCGGTTAATAGACAAATGTAGCCGAGTTCTGCTAATTCCTCTTCTACTACACCTACATTCCGTGATTTTTTCGCCCAGTAATCTGTTTCCTCATTTTTTAAAACAGTAGTATAAATACCTGTCATAAGGATGTATTTCATTTTTGTCGATACTACATTGCTGTTAAGTAGCTCAGATTTTAAAGCGTTTTCATCTTTTGCAGCAAAAAGATCTAGTAATTTTGAAAAATACGCTTTACTCTTCTCTGTCGATGTAAATGTACTGTAATAACGCACAATATCAATTGCTGACGATTCATGGGAAAGCTTATCAGAACCAGTATTCGTTAGTTCTAATGCATATTCAAAGGACTGCAAGCCAGTTTGCAATGCCCTTTCTCCTCCGTAGTTAAATGCTACAAGTAAGTATTCAATTATTTCTTCTAGTGAAGCGCCACCATCAATAGCTCCTTTAGTGTGATACACCATGCTGCGTACATATTGTCTTGCTGCATTCATGCCGACTAGCAAAATATCCTTTTCCTTCACAGAAAGGACTCCTTGTGCCATGGCTATACCTCGCAATGCTGTATAATGTTCTAGCATTGCAGGATTATAATCGTGCATTTTTTGTACCCATCCCGGTACAACATCATAAACTTTTTTGAAATACTCTAAGCCTTTTACCATCTAGTAAATCCCCCTTATATTTATTTGAATAAAAAAAGGCCACACTTTCCCTAAAGCACGGAAATTACCGTACATTCAGAAAAAATGTAGCCAACAGTCAAGCAGGGAAGTAGAAAAAGGCCATTTTTCTACGGCTGCTCGATAGGCAATTAATTTGTTAATTCATTATTCACACAAAATTTCAAAATATGCAACTATTTTTTATAAGTTTTCTAAAAAACGCTGAATTACTAGGTTTTCATCTTTTCTTTCTTCAAAAACCAATGTGTAGTGATTGCTATCAGAAGTATATTTCCAAATATTTTTGGCGTTTTTTAGTGTATCAATATAAGATTCAACTAAAAATAATGGAGGCATCGCTCCAATTTCTTTAGTTGAATGAATTAATAGAATAGGACACATTACATCTTTGAAAACTTCTTCTGGCCTATATTCATAAAAGCTCTGGAAATCTTGACGTATTCTTTCTTCGTCAGATTTATTTTCCCAATGACCATCTTTTTCTACAATTTCATAGCATCCTACACTGGCTAGGTGGTCAGTCCACTCAACACCAAGGCGCCCATAGATTTCTTTAATTTCCTGGATATATGCTTCCGGTGTTTCGTAATGTTTACTTATTCGGCCAAGTGAAGGCTCGACGATTTGACGTTGGTGATCCGTACAGGTTGCTGCACCATCAAGTAAAATTACTCCTTTGATATCACTGAGTTTACTAGCGACGTTCGCCATAATAAATGCGCCCATTGAATAGCCCAGTAAAATCGGCTGTTCGATGTTCAACTGATCAATCAATGCTAAAACATCTAGTGTATGGGACTCTATACTAGTATTCTCTGAAGCAGGCGCACTATTGCCACGACCTTTTAAATCAACTGATATAAAACGATATTGGCCCTTTAATAGCTCTGCGTAATAATGTAATTGCATATGGTTACCAGTTAAACCATGAACCGCTATAATAGTGCCTTTCTCACCTGGATAATCTGCAAAATATAATAGACTATCATTCACTTCGACTGATTGGTATTTCATTTCCATCACCCTCCTTGTAAAAGTTAAAGCTAGTTTTACACCTAAAGCTTAAAAAAGTCAAAAAAAATTTTTATTTCTAGTTTTAAAACACTTGATTTACAGGATCAAAAATTAGGTTTACATCACCAAATTAATTATTTAAATATAATAATAAAATTCCTATAAATACAAAAATATACTATGTAATTACTTTTTGGTACACTATTGAAAAAGCGAAAATGAGGTCAACATGAAAAAGAAAATATTCATTCTACATGAAATTTATGGCGTCAATGATTTTATAAAAGTGCAAGCTGAAGCATACAGTAACGCCAACACTACTGTTGAGTGCATTTCTTTATATTCAGACGATAGAATATTTCCATATGAACAAGAACAGGAAGCCTATGAATATTTCATAAATGAAGTTGGCTTTGATGCTCCTCTCGAAAAATTAACCAAAAAGTTATTGGAAGCTAGGACATATTTTGATGAAGTACTGTTAATCGGGTTTAGTGTAGGTGCAACTTTGGCTTGGAGACTATCAGAACTGCCATTACAAGGAGTCGTTTGCGTTTATGGTTCACGCATACGCCAATACCTGGACTTAAATCCCTCTTGTCCGACACTTGTTATTTTACCAAGTCACGAGAAAAGCTTTAATGTCCATGAATTAATGGAAACACTCGATACATTACCAGCTGTTCACACGAGGCAATATCTAGGTCAGCATGGTTTTATGGACTTCAACAATTCAAACTACAATCATGGAAGTTATTTACAATCTCAGGCTGAAATCTCGCAATTTTTCGAAATTAAGAAAGTCAAGGAGGACTAAGGAATGAACCAAACCGAAAGCATAATTATTGACCCTTATATAGAAGGAGGAAATGTAATTTATCCTAACTTTCACCTATCTATGCAGCCTGGCATTATTATTGGTATCCATACAGACGTGTCAAAAATACATACATTAATACAGTGGTTTTCGAAGCGAAGCAATACGTATACACATTTTCGTGAAAATGCCTTGTATGAGCGACTGACGGTTCGAGAGTATATCAAATTTTGCTTAAAGCTTTTCAATGCTTCTTCTGAAAAGATGGAGGATCTATTAACATTGTTCGCTTTAACGGAGCAAAAAAGCATTAAAATCAGCAAGCTCTCAAATAGCGAAAAGCAACGCTTAAAATTAATTCATACATATCTTAATCAGGCACAGATACAAGTTTTAGAAGAACCATTCCAAAATCTAGATGAGTTTTCCAAGCAAACAGTCATTCAATTACTGGATATCCTTCAAAAACAGAATAAAACAGTCATTTTATTATCTAACAATCTTGAGGATTTAATTATTTCGAGTACAGAAGTACATAGACTAGATACAATGGGCATACATGCATTAGATGTTAAAGAGGATGAAACAGAAACGACTTCCCCCTCTCAAGAAAACGTACCGATTCGACTTGATAAAATCCCTACAAAGAAAAATGATAAGATCATTTTATTTAATCCCCCTGAAATTGATTTTATCGAAAGTGTTGAGGGTGTTGTTTCACTATATGTTGCAGGTGAAGCCTATCCATGTACATTATCATTAAATGATCTTGAGCAAAAATTGACACCGTTCGGCTTCTTTAGAAGTCATCGCTCTTATATCGTTAACTTACAAAAGGTACGGGAAATCATTACGTGGACTCGCAATAGCTACAGCCTAGCCTTAAACAGCAATGAAAAGACCGTAGTACCTTTGTCGAAAAATAAACTCGCAGATTTAAAGGAAATACTCGGAATTTAGTAGATTTCCCAGGAAATAAACGACTCCTGTCAGCTGAACTATTTCTCCGCTAAAGGTCATTTTACTGCCTTTCACCTGTAATTTAATGTTGAGATCCTAATTGTTCCTTATAGTGTAGATATCAACAACAACACAGGGAGGTTTTCAAATGAACGCAGTGATCGATGTTCAGCATTTGAAAAAAACATTTAATAAGGAAGCAGCATTACAGGATGTTTCATTTACCATTCAAAAAGGAGAAATATTCGGTTTTCTTGGACCTAGTGGTTCTGGAAAAACGACTACTATTAAAATATTAACAGCACAAACTGAAAAAACTGCAGGAGATGTCTTGCTATTTGGCCGCCCAGCAAATGAGATGAAACAAAGTAACAATCGTAAACGCTTCGGTATTTTAACAGATAATAGTGGACTATATACACGACTTTCAATCGAGGAGAATTTATTACTATTCAGTAATTTATATCAATTGCCTAAATCAGCCGTCAAAGAGGCATTGGATTTTGTTAACCTATACGGTGATCGTAAAAAGAAAATTAGTCAGCTTTCTAAAGGAATGATGCAACGTGTTACGCTTGCACGTGCCATCATGCATAAACCAGAACTATTATTTTTAGATGAACCAACTTCTGCACTCGATCCTGTTAATACACAACATATATATAATGGCTTACGTAAATTAAACGAGATGGGTACGACAATATTTTTAACAACACATGATATGAGTGAAGCCGAAATACTTTGTGATCGTGTAGCCTTCTTACATAAAGGGAAGATTCGAGCAATTGGTTCGCCAAAGGATTTGAAAAAAGAGTTCGGTGATGAGTCTATTACAGTTGAATTAAAAAATGGTGCTTGCGAAGTCATTCAAAATGGAGAACAGGATGCTGAAAAACTGTTTCAATGGATGCAATCTAACGAAGTTTCTCGCATTTATACAAACGAGCCAACACTAGGTAATATTTTTATGCAAATAACAGGGAGTGATTTAGTATGAACATTTCAATGACACGTATTCAGGCTATTTTAATGAAGGATTATAAGGAATTTTCACGTAACTATGCGGTATCCGTTATGATACTTATGCCACTTATTATGGCATTTTTTATTAATAAAACAGGTGGAAATAATATCAACAGCTATATCATTACAGTAAATATGGCATTTTCTATGGTGACTGCCTACGTACAATGCTGTCTAATTGCAGAGGAAAAAGAAAAAAATACGCTTCGTAGTCTCATGCTTTCCCCTGCTTCACTTGGCGATATATTAATTGGTAAAAGCTTGTTTGTCTTTATCCTTACAATGGTAATTGTAGCATTGACTATTTTCATTGCTGGCTATAGCCCATCTAATCTGTTCATCTTAGCTATTGCTTTAATACTTTCGACTGTATTCTATATTGCAATAGGAACATTATGTGGATTATTCGCTAAAACGGTTATGGAAGGATCTCTTATCATTCTACCTGTTATCCTTATTTTCGGGTTTGGCTCTTTTGCCCTAGCATTATCGTCTGCCTTTCCTATTTTAAAAATTGCAGAGTGGTTACCAAGTTCTCAATTGGTGCTATTAGCAGAGGCTCTAGAAGGCACATACACAACAATGGACGTCATTATTCCAATGGCTACAATTATCGTTTGGTCACTAGTTACTTGGATTGTAGTAGGATTTATTTATAAAAAAAGAATGGTCGACTAATGACCATTCTTTTTTTGTATAATAATTTCTTTATCCCAATTTCTCTGTAGCATCAACTAGCAACTGCTGCAAATGGTTTTTCACTTGTGGCCACTCCTGTAGAGTAATGCTGTACATCACTGTATGACGAATTGTACCATCCTTCCGCAACATATGATTACGTAAGACCCCCTCCTTAGTTGCCCCTAAACGTTCAATCGCTTTTTTAGAACGTAAATTTTCGTGGTCTGTTTTAATTTGAACACGCTGTAAATTGAGTACCTCAAAGCAATATTGTAATAATAAATATTTACAATTTGTATTAATGGCCGTACGCCAAAAAGCAGGTGTAATCCATGTAGTACCTATTTCAAGCCGTTTATTCGTTTCATCAATATCCATAAACCGAGTCGAGCCGATGATTTGTCCGGATTTTTTATCCACAATTACAAATGTGAACTCAGTTTTTTCACGTTTTGTTGTTAATGCCTTGTCCACAAAGTTATTCACATCGACCATTTTCTCAACTGTTGTGGACATATGTGACCAAATCTCTGGATAACTACCTGCATCCAATAATCCTTGCGCATCCACTTGTTCTAACGGCTTCAGTAATACTACCTCATTTTCTAATGCTTTAAAATTCATGTTGCTTCACTCCTTTTTTTACTATTTAACGGTATTTTTGATACGATAGATAGAACCAATTTTCAAAAAACACACCGTACCAGGAGGTGCAATGTTTTGGAGTTATCAATCTCATTTACTGGAGATACATCGAAATACGTGCAAATCTACGAGGAATTAAAACATACAATTTTAAGCAAGAAACTACTGGCCCATGAGCAATTGCCTTCTAAACGAATACTTGCTAAAACGCTTGATGTTAGTGTCCATACGATTAAGGAAGCTTATGAACAATTACTAGCTGAAGGCTACATTTATAGTAAGGAACGTTCTGGCTATTTTATAGCACCTTTTGAATTTGAATGGGAACAGCAGCAAAATCAGCACATATCCACAGCTATAACATCAACTACATATACTATAAAATTCGATTTTAATAACGGACATGTGGATAAGGAAGCTTTTCCATTTTCGATGTGGCATAAGCTATTGAAAAAGCACTTTAATGTGGATAATTTAACAACAAGTCCTTGGCCAGGAGAAGCTATATTGCGGACGGAAATCGCTCGCTATGTTGAACGATCAAGAGGAGTTACTTGTGAAGCTTCACAGGTGTTTGTTTATAGTGGTACTCAAAGTCAGCTTCAAGCCCTATGTCACTTTTTTGGCCAAAAAGTACATGCTGGCATAGAGGAGCCTGGCTTTAAAAGAGTACGTGCAACATTGCAACAATGTGGATTAACGACTCATGCTATTCCTGTTGATAACTTAGGGGTAACAATACCGAAAGAATCCATCCACATGTTATACACAACACCCGCACACCAGTTTCCGCTTGGGATGGTCATACCTGTTGAACGGCGCGCAGAACTTCTACAATGGGCTACCTCTGAGAAGGCATATATTATTGAGGATGACTATGACTCAGAATTTCGTTATAAGGGGCTCCCTATTCCCTCTTTAGCAAAGATGGATCAGCTTCAACGTGTTATTTATTTCGGAACCTTTTCTAAAACACTTATCCCATCGTTGCGCATTAGTTATATGATTTTGCCTAAATCGTTAGTCGAAGAATTTATGCTATTTAATCAGGAGCAAAAATCTGTTGTCTCAAAAATAGACCAGCTTGTATTAGCTGATTTTATTGCTCAAGGTTCATTCGATAAGCATTTAGCCAAAATGCGCACTATTTATCGTAAAAAGCAACAGACGTTACTAGCAGCTATTAACACCCATTTTTCTGAGGAATTCGAAGTAATTGGTGAAAAATCTGGGCTACACATCGTTATGAAGTTACCAAAAAGGCTTTCTGAGCAGGATGCGATTAGGCTTGCCCAAGAGGTAGGAATCGAAGTTTATCCATGCTCAACCTCCTATCAGCAAGGCTCTAAACATACTATGATCATTATGGGCTACGGTGGGCTAACCCTTGAGCAAATCAATGAAGGCATCGCGTTACTTGCAACAGTTTGGCAATCATCCATGCCAGCATAATTTCAAGTTTTAAAAACCTTTTAATAGACAAAAAAGATGACTCCGACAGTACATATCAGAGTCATCTTTTCATCACTTAGTCAATATTCATCCCGCATTAACGGGCCGTAATTTCACTTTATATCTACCACTACATTTTTAAGGTACTCATCAAGATTCCCTTTATCTACAGTCTGCATAATAGTTGACTGTTCTTCCCTGTTCTCTAAAGCTTTAATGACTAAATCCCCAACGTTTGGATAGTAATGCAACCAGTCGAAAAAGTTGTTCTCATTCGTCGTTACTTCATTCACACCATGGAAGCTATACACAGTACCAAACACATCTACCATATCATTCATCCATCTACTATAAGCCTCGTAACGATTTTCATTATGCAAAATTGTCTGAAGCCGTTTAGCAGGCATTAATTCTGTAAAGACCACTAGTTCTGTATTTGGGAATGCATCTTTTATAGCTTGAAGCCTTTTTCGATAGTCGGTATCGTACATAAAAGGCTTGGCTGCCTCTGCTTTAAAATTCTTCTGGAATTTTTGCCATCCTTGCTCCATATCATCATTTGAATACGTAGTTTGTGCAATATTATTACGTGTGTAACTGCGAGCACCGTCGTAATGATTTGCTTTTGAAATATCATAATTAAAAAGAGCATAATGCATCGTGCTTGCTGAAAATAAGGACTTTATTGCATAAAAAGGTGCCTCCGATGACTCGATATAAGTTTGCGGCGGATTCGATGTACTAGGTTTGCCAGCATTCGCTGAATCAAAATATAACTCAATAAAAATTCTCTTAAACGGCTTACCATTTTTCTTTTCAGCATATTTCATGTAAGGCAAATATTCTGTAATATGCAGTCCACTTAATGAATAGTTATAAACATTTTCTTTTGTAAAAGCCCTCTCATCGAGATACGTAATCCTGCTCGTTCCCATTAACAAACTATCATAGTTAAAATCATGGCTATTGATATAATTAGTTTTTAATTGTCTTTCATCAAAGCCAAGCTGATAGTCGTTAAAGTCATTCGCATGTGTGTAATTCCAAAGAGGGTCAATATAATAATTGAAACCCATAATTCCGAAAACAGGCAATCCTATTACTATGAAAGATGTGGCAAATAATTTTACTAACCATTTTTTCGGATCCAAGTTCATTCACACCTTTATTTAGAAATTAAAATATAAGAATATACTATTTTTTTGCATATAGTAAATCGATACTAGCACTAGTGCAATCATAAATTGCGTATAAATGATTGCTCCCCAATTAAATTTCATCTTATCCATTAATTGAATAGAATTTAATGCTGTAAATGCAATAACAAGTGTGATTAAGAGTCCTACAACAATCACTATCGGATCACTGAATGATAGTCCCAAAATATTAAAGGCTTCCGCTTGAGCAAAATTAGTGTGCGGCTCCGTAAAGAAATTAGTTATAGCTGTCATGTTTGGCGTAAACATTTTGGCTATAATCGTATTCGCTTGCTCAAGACTTGTTGCACGGAAATATACCCAAGCGATATTAACAAATTGGAAAGTCATAAACCATGAAAGTAAATACGGAAGCTTAATACCTGTTTTACTAAAAAGTCTCACAACAACAGACGCAAAGCCATGCAGAAGTCCCCATAAAATAAAATTCCATCCTGCACCATGCCAAAATCCACTGATGAAGAAAATAATTAATATATTAATATAGGTTCTAAATGCCCCTTTACGACTACCACCTAATGGAAAATAGACATATGTAGTTAAAAACCGGTTCAACGTCATATGCCACTTTTTCCAAAACTCCTGAATATTACGTGCTTTATAAGGAGAATAGAAATTTACTGGCAGTTTAATATTAAATATTAATGCTAAACCAATCGCCATATCAGAATATCCACTAAAATCATAATAAAGTTGCACTGTATACGATAATGAGGTAATCCAAGCTTCTATAAAACTTAAGTTACTATAATTGGCAAAGCCTTCATTCGCCCATATGCCCACCGTATCAGCAATAACAACCTTCTTAACTAAACCAATTGCAAAAATAAATAAACCTCGTGCAACATGTTCAGGAATAATTTTACGATTTTCCTTCGTATCATACTGCGGAAGCATTTCATCATGCTGAACAATTGGTCCTGCAATTAACTGCGGGAAAAACAAAATGAACAGCGCATAATGACTAAATTTATAATGAGCTGTTCCATCACGATAACTATCAACAATAAAAGCAATTTGTTGAAATGTAATAAAACTAAGTCCTAACGGTAGCAATAAATGCAACAGTGCAAAATTTGTACCAAATAAACTATTTAAATTGCCAATAAAGAAATCTGTATATTTATAGTAACAGAGAATGATAATATTGAAGACGACTCCAATTATCATATACGTTTTTCTCCAACGACTATTGGTATTACTAATCACCCGACTTAAAGCAAAGTTCACAACTATTGAGATTGTGATGATTGCTAAATAAGATAACTTAAAATAGCCGTAAAAAACCAAAGAGATCAGTACCAACCAATAAATCGCATATTGCTGGTTTCTGAAACGATTTAATAAAAAATAGATAATAAATGTTATAGGTAAAAACAAGAAAATAAATTCAAAGGAATTAAAAAGCATTGCACCACTCCCCTAATAGCCATTCCTTTATATTCAAAATTTAAGACTCCTCACCACAACATTTCCGTTCCGACTTGACGCTTACCTGAAGGCGTTCGCTTGCGCTCCAGGGATCTCATCTTTGACGTTTCCAAATGCCCTACAATCAACCTAAAAACACGGCATACGTTTAACAAAATATTTAGTGAAGAGCCTATTAAATTTAATGTTTTAATATTATATTTACATCACTTAAATTAGCCATATAACACTTTAACATTGATACACTCGTAAAATCTAAATGAAATAAATACCACAGTTAGATTCATTATGTATTTAAAGAGACCAAATATAATATTATACTAAAAAGTTAACCTAAAACAAATAACAATATCAAAATAAGGTAGAGAAAGACAAAAACCTATATAATAATACCTCATTTTAACAATTCTTTAAAGGAAATTCCTGTTTATTGTCGAAAAATAAAAGGAGTTTTAGCTAGGATTATACCTACAAATAATATGGTGATTCTTAGAAAAAATAATAGGATTTTTAATAGTTTGCTTTCATTCTATTGGTGGGTTGGTTTGATTTTAGACCATCCACTCACAACAACCCTGTTTTCGAGTTACAGGCTCTAAAATAAAAGTAACCTCTCTATAGCGTGTTGATCACTATACAGAGGTTGTTCATTTTATATTTTAATTAAAATCTTCCCTTGATGCTGACGACTTTCCATCAAATCATGGGCTTTCTGCATATCTTCTAATGCAAAGATATTAGCAATTGGTACTTGGAAACTTTCATCCTTCAACAAAGCAAACATCTCCGGTGCAACTTGTTGTAGCATTTCAGGCTTGGAAGCTCGAGTCGTTCCAAGGCTAAAGCCTTTCACATTGCGACAGCTACTATGTAAATCAGATGTTTTTATATTCCCAGCTTTACCACCGCTATTTCCAAATTGCACTAGCGTACCATACGGAGCTAAACAGTTAAAACTCTCTTCCGTAATATTCCCGGCAATGGAGTCAAAAATAATGTTAACACCATGACCATCCGTATATTCATTGACTTGCGCACTAAAATTATCGTATGTCAGTACATGATGTGCACCTAGTTCAAGGGCAATTGTCGCTTTCTTCATATCACCAACTGTACCAATAATCTTCTTGGCGCCTAGCTTTTTCGCCATTTGAATCAACATTGTCCCTGCCCCACCAGATGCAGCATGAATTAATACGCTATCATCTGAGCTAATTGGAGCGATTTGATGTGTCAAAAGGTAGGATAGAAACAAAACCGTTGGCACAGCGGCCGCCTTTTCCAAAGGGACATCATTCGGAACTTTAAAGACGAGCTGCTCTTTGGCCACCACATATTCTGCATAGGCTCCATTTTTCGTGAATGCAATAACTTGGTCTCCCCTTTTAAAATTACTGTTCCCCTCAAAAACCTCTTCAACTACACCAGCTACATCTAAACCGAGTATCATCGGAAAATTTGCTTTTGCTTTATTACCTGTTCTATTTTTAATATCAGCAAAATTCACACTCGTATATGTCGTACGTATTAATACTTCCCCCTTTGAAATGGTAGGCTTTGGACATTCCACATACTTTAAAACATCAGAAGTGCCAAACTCATTAATGATCACAGCCTTCATAAATTTCCCCCTCCTTGTTATAGTAAAAGTATAAAATAGAATAATTTCCATAAAAAGAGACAAAAGGAGATATTACATGTCCACCTTTCTTTCAAAAAATAAAACGCTATTTTATTTACTTTCACTCTATTGTCAACAGAATGGCGGCACCTTTCATCTACAGCAATTAGCTACCTTATTAAAAATAAGTCCTAAACAATTGAATCGTTATCTTAAATTATTTCAGAAACACAATTGGCTACTTTATAAAGCTGGGAATGGGCGAGGACACTTGTCCAAAATTCAATGGCATGGAGATATTGAACAAATTATTGTAGATCAGCTTAAATCCCATCTCTCTACAATGACTATGATGGATTGGGGGGAATTATTTGCATTTCCTAATCTAACGGATTCTTTAGCAATGAACTTAAAGCATCTTTATCAACAAAATATAAAAAACAATATCCTATATAATGAGCGTTTGATTGTACCTATCTACCACCCTATTTATACTTTACAGCCTAATCAAGTAAACGATGTTTATAGTGCTGCACTTTTATCCAATTTAACAAATCGTTTAGTTGAAGCAGATGCGAATGGTAATATTATTCCTTCTCTTGCGCACCATTGGAAAGTTAATGACAAAACATTGCGTCTTTATTTACGAAAAAACGTTGCCTTCCATAATGGCGATTTACTAACAGCACATGATGTAGCTTGGTGTTTGCGCCAACTACTACATCTTCCTTTATGGCAGCCTATTCGAGAAATTATCATTGTTGATATGTGGACAATTGATTTTATTTTTTCGGAGTCTTGCACATACTCACTACACTTACTAACAGATATACAAGCGAGTATCTATAAAATTAAAGATAATGTAGTTTTCGGAACAGGTTCATTTGCAATATCAAAACATACACCCCATCAAATTGTTTTAGAAGCATATGACAATTATTTTGGCATGCGAGCATTATTGCATACGGTAGAATTAAACATACTTCCAAAAGGATCCAATTCGTTTTATCAAACTAATTTATCAAATGACATTAATCGTAAAAAAATAAATATCCAAAACGGGGTTTGTGCAATAATTTTAAATAAAAACGAAGAGGCTTGTTCAACTAAAGCGCAAAGGCAACATATTAAAAACATAATACATAAGTATTTATATAAAGCTATTCAAAAGGATTCTTCATTACAAAATCATTTAAGTAGTTTTGGTAATACCATCTCACCACTATGTAAAAAAGAGATTTTAAAAATCGGTGCGCCTAAAGGGAAAATCAATCTAAACCAATGCTTAATTTCATCTTTAATAAAGTATGGTTATCTCCCTCAAATAGAAACATTAACACTATCTCAATATATTAAAGATAGTATCCAACCTCTTAAGTACGATGCATTTGTTTATACGAATGTCACAACTGTAAATAGTGCTTTTCACAAATTGCATGCCGTGTTCAACCCCGTTTCTCCAATTTATAAAGTATGCAAAGAAGATGAATATTTTATAAATATCTTTGAAAAATTTAAATTAGCCACGATGGCAGAATGGCCGTTACTTTTCGATTCTTTAAACAACTATTTAATTGAAGAAGCTATTTTGATACCATTATTTACACATCTCGATGATATACCATTTGCCCATGATATTTTAAAATTGGACTTCAACCACTTAGGGCACATCGACCTTTCAACAATTTGGTATGACAAGGAGGAATTATGATGAAAATCAAACCGCGAAAAGAACAATACAATGATGTTACATACAATTACTTTGATTTAAAAAGTAACAAAGTATGCTTTATGTTCTCTGGCACAGGCTATACGTTTGAAAAACCACTTCTTTATTATTCCACTCAGCTGATGCTAGAGCTTGGCTATGATGTAGTACAAGTATGCTATGTATTTGCCCAAAAGCAATTTGAGCAGGAACCAGAAGCTATTTCAGCAATGGTTTATAATGCCGCGAATCCTGTTGTGGAAAATGTTTTAAGTACAAAATCTTATACCGAAGCTGTATACATCGGAAAATCACTCGGAACATTGCCTATCACAGATTTTTATATGCAGCAGTCTCCACCTATTCCTTCTCGTTATGTACTTTTAACACCCCTACTGTCACTTGAGTATGTTATGAAAAATTTGCTTGGAAAGCAGGCATTTCTAGCAATCGGCACAGCTGACCCTCATTACTCTAAAGAAAGTTTAGAACAACTTTCTTCACATAAGCTTGCTATTGTAGAAAATGCTGACCATTCTCTTGAAATAGCAAATCATACAGTTGAGTCGATGATTCTTTGTCAGTCACTATTAACGGGGCTTAAAGCTTATCTTCAATAAGAATATCGGAACCTTTTCAAAGTTTATCGTAATATTTTTAAAATTCGGTCTTTACCAAAATTACAAACATATGCTACACTATCAAAAATACATTGAAGAGAAGAGTAAATAAGGCTGTTCTTCCCAGAGAGCTCGGGTTGCTGAAAACGAGTAAGAACGAATTATTGAAACAAGCCTCGGAGTAGCGCATTGGATTCTGCTTGAATGATGGTGCGACGGGAACTCCCGTTACAGAGTAACAGTATAAGCATAAGTGTTTATGCCGTACTGAAAAGGCTATTATGGCGACATAATAGCGAACTAGGGTGGCACCACGTGAGTATAAATTCCACAATCTCGTCCCTAAGACAAATCGTCTTGGGGGTGGGATTTTTTTGTTTTAGTTACTTGTCATAACTACAAGGAGGAATTTATATGAGTATGAAAAAATTTTTAGAAGCGTGGCGTTATCCTGCTATATTATTGTTTAGTATTGGTGTTTCCAGCGTTGGAAGCTGGATCTATTTTATAGCTTTAAATCTTATCGTCTTCAACCTCACAGGGTCAGCTATAGCTGTGTCCGGTTTGTATATCGTTAGAGCGTCATCTACACTTTTTGCCAGCTTTTGGTCAGGTAGTTTGGTAGATCGTTTAAATAAAAAATATCTCATGATTGGTCTCAACCTTTTCGAATCTTTACTAATTGTCATACTACCTTTCTTCTCTACGCTGACTTGGATATATTTCATGGTCTTTGTGATCACAATGGCTAGTTCTATGTATCATCCAACTTCCATGACCTACATTACGAAATTAATACCAATTGAACAAAGAAAACGTTTTAACGCCCTTCGCAGCTTACTTGATTCTGGCGCATTCATAACCGGTCCAGCCATTGCAGGACTGCTGTTTACGATTGGAACGCCTAATATGGCGATTTACTTGAATGCGATTGCTTTATTTATTTCAGCCTGTATTACATTAGGTATGCCTAATGTCGAAGCCAATCAACAGCTGGCTAGTAAAGCAGATGAGGAAATTTCCTACAAGGTATTATTCAACGATTGGAAGCTTGTTATAAGATTTAGCCTTAAAAATCCTTATATTATGATGATCTACTTTTTATTTAGTGCGATACTTGTCATGATGACAGCAACGGATTCTTTAGAGGTTGCCTTCGCTACTCAAGTACTTTCATTATCCGAAGGTGAATACGGTGTTTTAGTAAGCGTAGGAGGTGCTGGTATATTAGTTGGTTCTTTAATGAATACAGCAATCGTTGGAAAAATACCAACTGCTTGGCTTATAGGTTTGGGATCACTTATAACAGCTTTAGGCTATTTAATTTCTACATCCTCTTATACATTTCTTATAGCTTCTTTAGGATTTTTTATTATATCCTTTGCAACAGCCTTTGCCAATACGGGCTTCCATACCTTTTATCAAAACAATATTCCTGTCGATAGTATGGGGAGAATAGGAAGTATTTACGGCTTTGTAGAAGCCTTGTTCATTATTATCATAACTGCCATCTTTGGAGTTGCAGCTGAAATCATATCTATTCGATATGTTGTTGTATCTGCAGCCATCATCATGTTTGTAGTAGCAACGATACTGTTAATTTTTAATGTTCAACCTTCGAAGGCCAGATTTTATAGCAATATTTCAGAACTCAATGACTAGAAGAAGGTTTGATGCCGTCGCTTCGCTTTCGAAGTAATAGCGATATAAAAATAGTAGCACCTCCTATTATAAGAGGTGCTACATAAATGTTGGGATAAGACATAATGGTATTCTGCTGTCGTGCCGATTGCTATGTTCGTCGCTTCGGCTCTTCTTTCCGTCGCTTTAGCTCTGCTATCCGTCGCTCTGATTCTTCTTTCCGTCGCTCTAGCTCTTCTTTCCGTCACTTGGGCTCTTCTTTCCGCCACTCTGTCGGGGCTATCCACGATTTCGATGGTTCTATCCACGACTTTGGCCGCTCTATCCACGACTTTGACGATTCTATCCGTCACTTCGGCTCTTCTTTCCGTCGCTCTGACTGGTCTTTCCGTCGCTCTAGCTCTTCTTTCCGTCACTTGGGCTCTTCTTTCCGCCACTCTGTCGGGGCTATCCACGATTTCGATGGTTCTATCCACGACGT
>NZ_JBIWFQ010000013.1:88444-137313 GCF_044763105.1 Lysinibacillus sp. NPDC096212
ACGGACTTTGGCCGCTCTATCCACGACTTTGACGATTCTATCCGTCACTTCGGCTCTTCTTTCCGTCGCTCTGACTGGTCTTTCCGTCACTCCGGCTCTTCTTTCCGTCGCTCTGATTTCTTTCCGTCGCTCTAGCTCTGCTATCCGTCACTCTGACTCCGCTTTCCGTCGCTCTGATTTCTTTCCGTCACTCCGGCTCTGCTATCCGTCGCTTTGACTGGTCTTTCCGTCACTTCGGCTCTTCTTTCCGTCGCTCTGATTTCTTCCCGTCGCTCTAGCTCTGCTATCCACCTCTTTGACTGGTCTTTCTGTCACTCCGGCTCTACTATCCGTCGCTCTGACTCTTCTTTCCGTAGCTCTGGCTCTTCTTTCTGTCGCTCTGATTTTTTTCTGCCGCTCTAGCTACCCTAATAAAACAAAAAAAGGGCATGAATTCAATATTACTATTGATTCATGCCCTTAAAATATTAATACGCTAAGCCGAATAGCGCTTTAATGTGTGTAAGATAGCGAATGTTAGACGCTTCTTTCATAAGTGTTGCTGGAAGACCTTTAAGTTGTGTGTTGCTAGCACCGATAGTCGCAACAGCGTCTTTACGGCCTAAGCTTGCAAGTGTACCCGAATTAATTGCAGAGAAAGGTTTCATCTCTTGGTTTTTGTATTGTGCGAATAGGTTGTAACCAGCGCACTCACCCATTTGCCATGCAACTTGAGCAGTTGGTGCGTATAGCGGACGTCCGCCATCAGCTGGTAATGCTACAGATGCATCACCGATTACGAATACATCATTATGAGATGTAGATTGTAAAAACTCGTTAATCGTAGCTTTACCGCGGTCAGCAGCAAGGCCCGACTCACCTACGATTGGAAGCGGAGCTACCCCACCTGTCCAAATAAGTGTATTGGCAACGATTGATTCGCGATCTTTAAGAGAGATGACGTTACCATCAACACCTGTTACAGGAGTACCAGTGATGAATTCAACACCACGTTTTGTTAAGCTTTCAGTAGCACGTTGGATAAGTACATCTGGAAGTACTGGTAAGATTTTTGGACCAGCTTCAACAAGCTTGATTTTAAGGTCAGCAAAGTTAACACCGTGTTTTGCTGCGATTTTCGGGAAGTTGTCCACGATTTCACCAACAAGCTCTACACCTGTTAAACCGCCACCACCGATAACGATCGTTGCATCTGCTTCGTCTTTTGTTTGTGCATATGCTTTAATACGGTCTTCGATATGTTTGTTAATTTTGTTTGCTTCGTTCACTGATTTAAGTACCATTGAGTTTTCTTCTAATCCAGGGATACCGAAGAATCCAGTTTGGCTACCTAAAGATACTACTAAAGTATCGTAATTTAAAGTATAACCATTGTCTAGGTCCACTTTTTTAGTGTCTACATTGAATTTTGTTACTTTAGCAATTTGTAAATCAATATCTAAACCTTTAAAGATTTTTTTTAGTGGTAAAGCAACAGCACCTTCTGCAATAGTACCACCAGCTAAACGGTGAAGTTCAGTGATGATTTGGTGTGTTGGGAATTGGTTTACAACAGTAATTTTAGCTTCATCAGCTGATAAATACTTGCGTGCAGTTAATGCAGTTAAAACGCCAGCGTAACCAGCACCTAAGATGACGATTTCTTTTGACATGATTAATTAATCCTCCGTCCTTACGTTTTGAATATATCTCAAGTCGATTCTTATTTAGCTTTACGTTCAGCGCTTACTTGTAAGAAAGCATTAACAAAACGGAAAACACCTTGAACTTGTGGGTCTTTTAACATTTTCATAAGACCGAATAAACCAATTACTTCTTGGCTTTCAGACGCACGGTCTTTCGCTTCAATTGCAGTAGCTGCAAGGTTTTTAGCTGAGCCTACTACTGGGCCTGCCATTTCCGTTACCGCACCAACAGTATCATTTTTCAGTACTTCGTCAGTTGCAACAGCTTGAGCAAACTCATATGATTTTGTTAATAACGTCATCATTTCAGTTAACTTAGGTAATTGTTCAACTAAAGTTGTAAGTGATTCCTGAACCTCAGGCTTTAATAATTGATCTAGCACATCCAATTGTTCTTGACTCACAGTTAATTGTTCAGACTGTGTTTGGTTATTCGTTTCTGACATTTTGAACTCTCCTTTGCCATCACTATCACTATTTTAATTTTATTGCTTCCATGTAAAAAAGACCATTAAGGCACTTCTTAACAGTCGTTACAGCGCGTATATCTTACAAATCACCAGTCTCAAGAGCTGGATAGCAATTTGTATAATTTGTTATTACAATGTTAACTTTATTTCGCAAAAAGTGCATCATAATTCCATCCTTATCTTGTCTTGGTGACGTTACAACCTCCATTATAAGGTTGTTTGTACATTATTTCAATGAGCTAAATCACAATTTCGACAATCTTTTCAAAATTCATTGATTTGTAACTATATATCGTAGTTAAGTTTACTTTTTGTCCCTACTGTTTAAAAATATAATATATATTTTTGAGCTCGAAGGATCATTACCATAACGTGTGGTTGATTTCCATTCCGACTGGGCGCTTTGTTGTTGCTGACGCTTCGCTTTCGCACAGAGCAAAGCTTCCTGGGGGCATCGGATGAGCCGCTTCGCTCCAGGGTCTCGGGCCAACAGATGTTTTTGCGCAAAAGCGAAGCGGCAGCGATGTTGGTCACGAAGGCGTTATCACAGGATGTGTTGGTTTTAGCCTTCGTTCCTCTATTGCTAATCCCCAACCTCCACCCCAATCAACTTATATGAGGCGTACTTTTTAACAAATGTCATCCACCATTTTAAATATCTCTGTATAACACTTTATTTTTATTTGGTCTGTTTAAACTTCCCCTTCATCCTGCATGTAATACTCAATAAGTAAAAATTTATCGCCTACATTTTTTGATTTATCGACCAACTTTTTAAGTTTATTGACTACTAATTACGATTTATCACCCAAATTGCCTCATTTATCGATAAATCATATAAAAGACCTGTTAGAAGAAAAATTCTACTAACAGGTCTATATATCAAAATTATTTAGTTGGTTTTTTCATATCCATAGAAGCCGCTGAGCTTTCAATTTTTACACGTTTTAGGAAGAAGGCAAGCACTAGCGCAAGGACTGTAACACAAGCTGCTATTAAGAATGAGTGTGTAATACCATCTAATAAAGCAGTTTGTGTAATCTGATCCTGCATTTGTTGCATTTGTTCTGGCGTTGCTGCAACACCTGATTGCGCTGCATTGGCTTTTGCTTCTGCAATTAAATCTTCGGCTGTTGCTTTTGTACGGTTATTCATGAACGTTACCATCACAGCACTACCAATCGCCCCTGCCACTTGCTGTAAAGTATTATTAATAGCTGTACCATGTGGGTTCATCATTTGTGGTAATTGGTTTAAACCGTTTGTCATAATTGGCATCATAACCATTGACATACCGAACATACGAATTGTGTACATAGACACGATAAATGTATAGCTTGAATCTAATTCTAACTTTGTTAAACCGAATGTCGCAATTGTTGTAATCGTTAAACCGATAACCGCTAGTAGACGCGGTCCAAATTTATCAAAAAGTTTCCCTGTAATCGGCGACATAATCCCCATTACAAGTGCCCCAGGAAGCATCATTAAGCCTGCTTTAAATGGATCAATTCCTCGAATCGATTGTACATAAGCAGGTGTCAAAATCATACCCGAGAACATAGCCATTGACACGATAACCGAGATAGCTGATCCCAATGCAAACATTGGATATTTATAAATACGTAATTCTAGTAAAGGCTGATCCATACGTAGTTGTTTAAATATGAAGATGATTAAAGCAAGAAGGCCAACTGAAATTGTGCCATATACCCAAGGACTTGACCAGCCCTTATCCCCTGCAGTACTGAAACCATATAGAATACCACCGAACGCAACTGTTGATAATAGTACTGATGGGAAATCTAACTGAACTTTGCGTGTCTCCATCACGTTTTCTAATTTCCAAATACCAAATAATAAACTAATAACCGCAAACGGAATAATCATTTGGAATAGCATGCGCCAATCATGGTGCTCAACAATATATCCTGATAATGTAGGACCAATCGCTGGTGCAGAAATCATAACTAAACCGAAAATCCCCATCGCTGCCCCACGTTTTTCTTTTGGGAAGCTAATTAACATTACATTCATTAGAAGTGGTGACATACTTGCGGCACCTGCTGCTTGCACCATACGACCTGCAAGTAACATACCGAAGTTAGGTGCAAAGCCAGCCATAATTGTACCGATTGTAAAGACTGACATCGCTACAATAAATAAATGTCTATTTTTAAAGCGTGTTACGAAGAATGCTGAAGCAGGTACTAAAATACCACTTACAAGCATATAACCTGTTGCTAGCCATTGTACCTTTGAATACGTTATGTCAAAATCTTTCATGATTGTTGGTAACGCAACGTTTAACAATGTGTTATTAAGAAAAGCAACAAAAGCACCCACAAATAAAATACCAATCATGCCATAGGGGGGCTTTTGCAGTGTTTGACCACTATTCATTTATATCCCTCAATTCTTTCTTGTTTTTTTCGATAAAACTTATTTTATACTCGCAGTCTACTTTTTTCAAGAATTAAGATTATATTTTTTAAAAACATTGATATATAGGCGTTTTATCTATAGAATAAGAGTATAATATTTTAAAAAAGGTGAGGTTATGAACAAAAGAAAAAGACAAATCATTACTGCTGCTCGTGCTCTTTTTATTGAAAAAGGATTCGTGGATGCGTCGATTAACGACATCATCAGTGCAGCTAAAATTTCAAAAGGTACATTTTATAATCATTTTTCTTCTAAAAATGAATGCTTAATCGCCATATTAGATGAAGGGCGTGAGGAGGCAAGTAATCGCCGCCACGAACTTCTTTACGGCAAAGATCCTACTGATTTGGAAGTATTAACACAGCAAGTTGCGGTACTCATGTATGTCAATCGAGAACATAATTTAATTCAAATTTTTGAATCGGTTTTCCATTCTCGTGATAATGAACTGAAAAAAATTATTTTAAACTATCATTTACAAGAACTGGAGTGGCTTGCCAATCGACTTGTTCAAGTTTTCGGAGAAGAAGTTAGTCCAATTAGCTACGAATGTGCTGTGCAAACACTTGGTATGATTAACCTTTCAATACGTGCTGTCTTAATTGCTGATTATAAATATATAAATCGCGAAGCCATTGTACGTGTAGCATTACGCAATATTAGCGTAATTATACCCGTTATGCTTGAATCAAAAGAAATCCTCATTAGTACGGAAATGATCAACACGATACAAAACGTCGCGAACTATAAAACTGTAGATAAGGGAACGGTCATCGAGCAATTAACAGGCTTTAAAAAAGGATTGTCTAAGAATGAAACAGCGGAAGGCTTAGAGTATGTGGAATTCTTATTAGAGGAACTACAGCGCGAAAAGCCAAAGCTCTTTATCATCGAATCACTTCTTACACCTTTCCGTAAAGCATTCGTTGGAACCGAACACGCAGAAGAGGCACGTGATATCGCTAATAGCTTATGGCGCTATGTAAAAATTGAGCGACCATCAGAGCGTTGCATCAAGTAAATTAACCACATAAACAAAAGGAGCTATATAGAAAGTCAAACACTCACGACTATCCATATAGCCCCTTTTTTTGAGCTTCTATCCTATTTAATTAATACGATAAAACAGACTCCTTAGGATTAGCGTCTGCAATTACTTAACTTGACGATCTTTCGGTCCTATCCAAAAACCAATCACAATGCTAATAGCTACTACAAGAAAAGGTGCGTACAAAATAATAAATTGATTCATTATAGTTCCCCCTATGCATGGTGATCATGTTTACCGCAAGCATAATCACGATCAAACACAAACCATTTCATTACTAAATAAAGTGAAGGTATGAGTAGAACCAATCCTCCAACAAACGCTATCACTAATGCAATTGCCATTGTTTCATTTGTAAAGCTATCATAGACTGATATATACGGATACAGTAAATACGGATAATGTGAAATACCATAACCGAAGAATGCAAATCCAAATTGGGCAACCATTAAAAAGACAGCTATGCCATAGTTTTTCTTTTTAAATAAAAGAATTAGCGTTATAAGAAATAGCACACCTGAAACCGCGAAAAGCCACCACAGATCTAACATATTTTCGTAATGCTCAGGCACATGTCCCTTTAACTCCACCATAATCCCTATTACACTTATTATGAGCGGCAAAGACCAACCGAGTGCATACTTTCTCATTAAATTAGAAGCATGTTCATCTCGCGCTCTTTTCCCATACCATGTTAGGAAAACAGCTGAAATATACAAAACTGCCACTACACTTAATAGCACAATAGACCACGTTAACGGACTGGTGAAAAGTTTAGCAATTTGTAAATGAGGTTCTTCGTTTACGATTTTTACGAACCCTCCCTCAGATATCGTTAATACAATAGATAGGGATGCAGGTATAAATAAACCAGTAATTCCGTACATCATAGTATATCCGATATGTCCGCCTTTTCCACCGTAGGATTCAAATGCATAATAACTCCCTCTAATTGCAATTAATATTAATGAGATACTGACTGGCACTAGCAAAATTGTGCCATAATAATAAGCCGTTTGAGGAAAGAAGCCTACCGTTCCAACAAAGAAAAATACAAGGAAGACATTTGTAATTTCCCACACCGGAGATAAATAGCGCTTAATAACATTTGCTAATATATGATCTTTACCAATTAAGACACTATAAGCATTAAAGAAGCCCGCTCCAAAGTCTATGGACGCAACAATGACATAGCCGAATAGAAATAACCACAGTACCGAAATTCCTAATATCTCTAAGCTCATTGCCCTGCACATCCTTCCACTTGTTGATGTTCTTCAATTTCACGTTCAATCGGATTGTTACGGAACATACGAATAAGTACTACGATACTTCCTACCGCTAATACAATGTACAGCCCTGCAAATAGTATTAGCATAGTATCGACTTGGCCACTTGTTGTAGCACCTTCCGCCGTTTTCATATAACCACGAAGTATCCAAGGCTGACGCCCTACTTCGGCAAACCACCAGCCTGCCTCAACAGCAATAAGCGATAATGGACCACCTGCCACTACTATTCTCTTAAAACTTTTTGAAGAAATAAACTTCCACCCTCGCAACTTACCTAGCACATAAATAGCTGCAACGACAATTAGTAAAGTTCCGATAACTACCATGACGTCAAACAAATAATGGATATAAAGTGGCGGCTGTTCGTCCTCAGGAAATTGATCTAAACCTTTTACTTCTGCAAAAGGATTATTATGCGCCAATACACTCAATGCGTACGGTATTTTGATAGCATATTTTACCTCTTCTCCATCTAATACTCCAAATAACATAAGCGAAGCATCCTCTTTTGTTTCAAAATGCCATTCAGCAGCAGCTAATTTTTCTGGTTGATATTCCGCTAAATACTTCCCAGAAAAGTCACCTACAATCAGTGCTGCTAGCGAAAATACTAGTCCAAGTTTCAATAAAAGATGTAATGCTTTTTTATGATACACATGCTTCGATCCTCGTAGCATACGATAAGCAGCAATAGAAGCTAATAAAAATGCTGACGTCATATAAGATGTTACTAATACATGCGCTACCTTCGTTGGCATTGCAGGATTTAGCATTGCTAATACTGGTTGAATATTTACAAGCTCTCCATCTACAAGATCAAAGCCCTGCGGTGCATTCATAAAGGCATTCACAATCGTAATAAAAACGGCCGACATAGAAGCACCAATAGCTACTGGGACCAATAATAATAGATGTCTCTTTGGATTTTTGAATCGGTCCCATGTATATAAATAAAGCCCTAAGAAAATCGCTTCAACAAAGAACGCAAATGTTTCCATAAACAATGGTAATGCGATCACCTGTCCAGCCAACTCCATAAAGCTTGGCCATAGTAGTGATAGCTGCAATCCTATCGCAGTACCAGTGACAACCCCGATTGCCACAGTAATCACAAACCCTCTTGCCCATCTTCTTGCTAGTAATAAATAGTGCTCGTCATTATTTTTTAATCCAACCCATTGAGCAATCATGATCATTAAAGGTATACCGACGCCAATTGTTGCGTAAACGATATGGAATGACAATGTTAACTCTGTTAAGGCACGACTCCACATTACAGCTGAATCATTCATTTTATTTCATCTCCTAGGTACCAAAAATTCTTCCAATGATTGAAAGAAACATTATCCCCGCTACTAAAAAACTTATAATTATTAGCTTTTTTTCATGTGACTTATAGGCAACCACTTTTTGTTTTTTCATCATAATAGATCAACCCAAATTTTAATCGCTGTCGCTAAGATGAGTACGGCCAAAATACTTTGCAAAATTTTCGTATTCATTTTTTTACCTACTTTTGCCCCAAGAGGAGCCGCCAGTAAACTTGCCACTATCATAATACCTGCGGAATAGTACTCGACTTGTCCTGTCATTAACTTACCGATTGTTCCACCAATCGATGAGATAAACGTAATAGCTAAGCTAGTGGCAATCGTCATGCGCGTTGGAATCCCAAGTACTACAAGCATTATCGGTACAAGCAAGAAACCACCTGCAGCACCAACGATCCCTGAACCAATCCCAACAATAAATGCTAAAATTGCAGCTAAAGGCTTGTTGAAAGTTACTTCATTCATTGACTTATCATCAATTTGTTTCTTAGGAATAAACATCATCACAGCTGCAATCAAGGCTAAAATACCGTATACGACATTCACACCGTTTTCAGATAAAAACTGTGATCCGTAGCTCCCAACAAAGCTACCGGCTAAAATTGCTCCTCCCATATAAATAATGAGGGGCTTGTTAAGGTAACCACCTTTTCGATATGCCCAAACGCCTGCAATCGACGCAAAAAACACTTGTACTGCACTGATTCCTGAAACTTCATGTGCTGAAAATGCTGCTAAACCAAAAAGTGGCGGTATATATAGTAGCATTGGGTATTTAATGATTGAACCGCCGATGCCCAACATACCGGACACAAATGAGCCAACGAATCCAATCAGGAAAATCACAATTATAAATGTAATATCCATCGTTCTTGCATCTCCTTTTATTCATGTGCTTTCAGTATAGTCCTGCTGCAATTTCAGACATATAGGGGTTTTCCACTATTAGCTTACTCACTGTGACAATATTAAAAATTATCTCTAAAAAATAAAAAAAGATCACTCATATTTCAAGTGATCTTAGCTTGTCGGCAAAGGAATAATTATAAAAAATGTGTATCCATCAATTTCACCTTGGCGTAATTCTAGTCGTCGCTTTGCTTGCACTCCAAGGTCTCATCGGACGCCCCCAGGAAGCTTTGCTCTGTGCGAAAGCGAAGCGGCAGCGACAAATGTTTTATCTGCGCGAAAGCGAAGCGGCAGCGACAAATGTTTTTTGTAGCGAAAGCAAAGCGGCAGCGACAAAGCGCCTAGCCGGAACATAAATCAACCCTTCATTTTGCCGAAGAGCCATATTTCAATTACATATTGCACAGCAACAAGTTGTTACATATAGTTATTTGCAAGCCCATACTGAATAAGCTCAGCTTTATTACTTAAATTGAGCTTTTGCATAATATTTGATTTATGATTTTCAACCGTTTTACTACTAATATATAGCTGCCCAGCAATTTGGATATTCGTATACCCTAGAACTGTTAACCTCATTATCTCCTGCTCACGCACAGTTAAAATGCATTGATCTTCATGCCCCTTATGTTCAAATAATTTATCCATCTGCTCTTGAGGAATACCAACGTTGTAATATATGCGACCACTATATACGGCATGGATAGCCTCGTAGAGAATTCCACCTTGACTATTTTTTAAAATATAGCCATGGGCTTCAACAGCAATCGCTTTTTGAATATAAGCAACTTCATTGTGCATTGTTAACATAATAATTTTCACGTTAGGCATTTGCTTATGAATTTCTTGAGTAGCCGTAAATCCATCTAACCCATTCGGAATGGATACGTCCATTAAAATGACATCTGGGTTTAATGAAATTGCCTGAGTGATTGCCTCCGCTCCATCACTCGCTTCACCTACAACCTCTATATCTATATAATTTTCCAATAAAAGAACAATCCCTTTACGGATTAGCACATGATCATCTACTACTAAAACACGAATCATCTAAAGTCATCCTTCCAATTAGGTACTTGAATGCTAATTTGTGTACCTTTATTGTGAGCCGAAGTAATATTAAAAAATCCGCCTAATAGTGTAATTCGCTCCTCCATATGCTTTAAACCGAGCCCTTCTTTTTTCAAGTACTGCAGATCAAACCCTACGCCATTATCTTCTATATAGAGTGATAAATTTGTAGCTTTCTTTTCGAGTCGAATGACGACTTTAGAAGCTTTTGCATATTTAATAATATTGTGTAAAGCCTCCTGCACGACGCGATAAATATTGATTTCTACAGATGGATGACAACGTTCTTCAAAATCTGTTTCTAACGATATAGCAATATCAGGATGTACCTTTTGCACTGAATCGACAAGGGTGTCTAATGTAGGTGAAATCCCTAACTGATCTATGCTATGGGGGCGAAGCTGATAGGAATACAATTTAATATCATTCATTACTTGCTCTAGCTCATTGCGTACTTCTTCGATATACGTATTTAGTTTTTCATTGTCTTTGACATAAGATTCTATCGCTTGCAATGCAACAGATATTGTATACAATGACTGACCAACGCCATCATGTAATTCTTGCGCAAGCCTTTTATGTTCTTCCTCTTTTGCCTCAATTAGCTTTTTTATAATTAGCTTTGAAATGCGAGCCTCTTCTTCCTTTAACTGAAGGGTCTGATCGCGCAATACAAGAAGAAATTCTTGCTCGTTTGTTTTACTATCTGTATACATCAGCGCCGTGCTCATTTCAACGTCTATTTTACTCCCATGATACGTCGGCATTTTCGATAAAAAATAGGGAACCTCATTATGCTCTATTAAATAACATGTATGTTCTTTTGGAGATTTTTGACGATTTTCACAAAATGAACAAAAGGGCACTCGATCTCCTATTTCCCATCCCGATAACCGCTTCGCTGAGGGATTCATCATTAAAATTTCACGGTTGTGATTCATTATGATGATGCCATCTTGAATATATTGAAATATTTGCTGTAAATATTTATTTTTCAGCTGTTCTTTCTCCAATCTAAACACACTCCTAGTATTAATTATACCTCGGCATAATTACGTCCGGAGGCTTTAGGTTTACTTGTTACTAATCCGCATACTTTGCCCTATACTTTTTCTTCCATCATGCTATAACTCTTCACTTCATGCCCCGCTTTACGAATGATACGAACACTCATATTTTTTTCTAGCTGTGTTGACGCAATAATATGAAGGGGCTTTTTGGGTAGTTCATGCATGTGACGTACTAAATAGGCAATTGGTAAATTTAATGCATTTGGTGTAGGTGATTTGTAAGAATCATTATAATCACGTACATCTACTATCACCATTCCCACTTTCAACTCTTGTAGTAAACACTCCTGTATTTGACGCACCGGGATATGCCGTTTATAAATAATTCTACCAATAAAAAGAAGGAATATACTCAAACTTACAATAATCATTTTTTAACCCCTTTTACCGAGAAAAAAGGTTGTCTAAATCCGTTTAACTTTCCATTGACGAATCTCACAACGCCTTACTAAAATCTTTGATTTAAAATGACGATTTCCACTCATCATCTTCAAAAGATGCCTCTCGGAAGTACTAAGCAAAGAAAAAAAATAGCAGACTAGACTTACTAGTATGCTATTTTTCTTTTAGAACAACCTCATTTATTTAGTCACTACCTCTTGTTGCCAAGCCATATAGCCCCCCGTTAAATTTACAATGTCATGAATGCCATTTGCTTTTAGTACACTTACAGCAATTGCAGAACGAGCACCACCTTGGCATTGAACAACAATTTTTTTAGTTGTTTGCAATTCATCTAAACGTCTAGCTAGTGTACCAACCATAATATGTTGAGCATTTTCAATATGCCCTGCATCATATTCTGTTTGATTGCGCACATCAAGCACATGGACTTTTTCACTTTCAATTAACTGCTTTGCTTCTAAAGGAGTTATATTTTCATAACTATCTAGAGAAGTAGCCTCTTCCAATACTTTCGTCACATCTCCATAGCCAACAACATTGTCGATACCTATAGAACGTAATGCTATTAAAATATCATCTAGTTGGGAAGGATTAATTAGTAAATATAATGGCTTTGTATAAGCTACTAGCCAACCAGCCCAATTTGTCATTGAATTATTGTAAGGGATGTTTAGTGTACCTGCGATAAATCCTTGCGAGAAATCTTCCGCCGATCTAGTATCAATCACTTGCTTCCCATCTGCAAGAAGTTGAGTAATCTCTTCATAGCTTGACACGAGCTTCACCGGTGGTAAGTTCTTAATAAGCTCTATTCCTACTTTATTGACACGCTTCATAACAGCGAAATAATAAGGAGGTTCCGGTTGACCATCTAGTAACGCGTCAATAAATTTTTGTTCATCATCAAATTGCATAGCCCAGCTGAATTGCTTCTCATACCCAACTGTCGAAGATGGTACAGCTCCTAATGCTTTACCACAAGCACTACCTGCTCCATGAGCCGGCCATATTTGCATGTAATCTGGTAAAGCCTTAAAACGTTCTAATGATAAAAACATCGCTTTTGCACCAGATAGTGATGTACCCTGAATACCAGCAGCCTTTTCTAACAAATCAGGGCGTCCGATATCACCTACAAAGACAAAGTCACCTGTAAAAATCCCCATTGGCTTATCTGCTACACCGCCACGATCCGTTAATAAGAAGGAGATACTTTCTGGCGTATGTCCTGGTGTATGCATGACTTTAAAAATAAGATTACCTATAGTAAATTCATCACCGTCTTTTAATAATTGATGAGGAATACCTTCTAGATTTTGATACTTCCAATCAGCATCCCCTTCGTCGGAAATATACATCTTTGTTCCAACACGGTCTGCTAACTCACGAGACCCTGCTACAAAATCCGCATGGATATGCGTTTCTAACGCTCCAACAATTTGCATCTTCTCTTTTTCTGCTAATGCAAGATAGGGTTCAATGTTACGCATCGGATCAACGATAACCATTTCTCCCTTCGCCTGACATCCCACAACATAAGAAGCGTGCGCTAATTTTTCATCGTAAAAATATCGTAATAACATGTGTAAAACTCCCCTTTATACTTAGTTTTTTTCTTTTAAAATATCTAATGCAGATTGGACATAATTAAGTGATTTTTGAACAGAAGGATCTTTCATCCATTTAACAATTGAAAAAACATTAATATGCTGAGGCTTTTCTTCTGCTCTTTGCTGTACCATTTTTAAGAAATCCAAACCTGTCTTTCCTTTTTCAACATATGGATCGGCATAGCTCTTTAAATTATTCATTGTATAGTCTGTCGTTTGTTTATCCTGAAGTACTGCTGTAACAAAATCAACGATGTTTTCTAACTGATGAATGATTTGAACAAGCTTTGGCAATTTTTCCATTAGCTGCACAATAGCCGTTATCGTTTCTGAGCCTACATTATAAGTAGAGACAAATTGCTCGTATCGATTTAATGTCTTTTCATCTGTTAGTACTGCTTTCCCAAAATCCACAACATTTTCTGCTGAGTCTATCGTTTGCTCTACATTCGGTAATTTTTCCAACAATCGTTGTAAAGAGTGTCGAACTTCTGGTTTTTCAAGCGTTTCGAGTAATTGATATAATTCCTCGCTCATACTTACCGTTGCATTAGCCACGCCTGTCGCCTCCCTTCATTCGTAATTACATAGTGCCTTTCAGCATCCCATCCCAGTACATAACAGGTAGTAAATCCTTTTTCATGAAATACATACTGGATCTTTCCACTGCCTGGTTGAAAGGCATAGATTCGACAGGCTCTTTATTGTAATCAAACTCCGCCAATATTAGTTTGTTGTAGCCTGTTACAATTGGGCAAGAAGAGTAGCCATCATACATTTGCGCCATTGGTTGTTGTCTCATTAAAGCAATAAGATTTTGTGCAACGATAGGAGCTTGCTTGCGAATAGCTGCACCCGTTTTTGATGTTGGTAGATTGGCATTGTCACCTATCCCAAACACATTGCCAAACTTTTTATGCTGCAAAGTAAATTTATCAACATCTACCCAGCCACATTCGTCTGCTAATGCACTTGTTCGTATAAACTCAGGTGAACACATATAAGGTGTCACATGAATCATGTCGTATTTAATTTCTTCTACTGTGCCAGTATCTAAATTTTCAAAAATAGCTATTTTTTCATCAGCCTTAATTTCAATCAAATTACGACGGAATCGAGTATCAATATTTTTCCGCTCTATTACCTTTTCAAGTGCTTCACGATATTTCAAAACATCGAAAATAGCTGGATTGGCCGAACCAAAAATAACGTTAATATTGTCGCGAACATTGACTCTATTAAAATGGTCTTCTGCTAAATGCATAATTTTTTGTGGAGCACCACCACATTTTACTGGCGAATTCGGATGTGTAAATAACGCTGTTCCCTCTTTAAAATTGCGGATCGTTTCCCACGTATAATCCACATGCTTAAAAGAATAATTACTGCATACACTTTTAGTTCCTAGTGCCTCTTTCAGCCCTTTAATAGCTCCCCAGTTTATTTCTATCCCACCAGCGACTACTAAAAAATCATACGTGTATGTTGTACCATCTAGTGTGATTACCTGGTTTTGATTGGGGTAAAAACTACTAACAGCCTCTTTTAACCAAACAGCTCCTTCAGGGATAACAGAAAGCATCTCACGTTCAGAGTCCCATTTATTTGCTGCACCACCTCCCACCAATGTCCAGAGTGGTTGATAATAATGTTTTTCTGCAGGATCTATGATGGCAATCTCCCCTTGAAGCGAATGAGATTGACGAAGTAAGCGTGCCGCTACTGAAATACCAGCAGTTCCTCCTCCAACGATGACTACTTTAAAAGAAGTCTTCATGTGTATATCCTCCTTATCATGCTGTCTTTCGTATACACCTTTTACACCTTAATAATAGTTTTAAGAGAGAGCCGTTCATATAGGGGTAATCCCCTAAAAACTTACACTTCAATGGTCAACATTACAAAAAGGGCAGTACAAGGTGAATGTTTCATCACTTGTACTGCCCAAATTAACAGTGTTTTACTTTACTTCTTCAATAAAAAACTAGCCATTGCCATAACGTGGAGTTGATTTCCGTTCCGACTGGGCGTTTTGCCGCTGACGCTTCGCTTTCGCGCAGATAAAACAATTGTAGCTGACGCTTTGCTTTCGCTACAGAAAACATTTGTTGTTGCTGTCGCTACGCTTTCGCACAGAAAACATCCGCTGCGCTCCAGGGTCTCGGGCCAACACGATGCTGGTCACGAAGGCGTTATCACAGGATGTGATGGTTTTAGCCTTCGTTCCTCTATCGCTGATCCCCAAGGAGTCGTCCAGTCTCCACTCCAATCAACTTATATACATGGCATTCATTTTCACAAATGCCCCCCAATTTTTGATGATATGCAAAAACCTACTACTTACATTTAAACTTTATTACAAAGACTGTACCTTCCGCTCCTGATTGGACACTAATGGTACCATCATGTAAATCTATTAACTGCTTAGTAATAGCCAATCCCAGACCTGTACCCGTTGCATCGTCCGTAGTATTAGTACCTCGATAATATCGCTCGAAGAGGTTATCGAGCTCCTCTTGAGGAATTCCTGGACCTTGGTCGGCGATTGTCAGCATAATCTCCTGGCCTATATTTTGCGCTTCTACGTTTACCTTTGTACCTTCAGGAGTATATTTTTTAGCATTGGTTATTAGATTATCTAAAATACGCTTTAATAAAAGCTCGTCCGCTTCAAGCATGACATCCCCATAAACTTTTACAGACACTTGCTCATCTGCAAATTGAGGTAACCATACGTTGAGTGGTAACAGCACTTTTTCAAGCTGTATCGCTTTATTTTTTAATTGATACGTATATGTTAAGTCTTGTATAAGAGCATCCATATACGTCGCCTTCTCCTGCATCGTAGTTGCAAAGACGCGCATTTCTTCCTTTGTCCACTCATAGTCCTCGGAAGCTAGCATTGTGGAATAACCATAAATAGAGCTTAGCGGTGTCTTTAAATCATGGGATAAGCCAGTTATCCATTCCTCCCGTAATTGCTCTGCATGCTTAATTTGCCTTTCATTGGAGGAAAGGCGTTTTGATAAATTATTTATCGATTCATCGACTGGCTGAAATAATTTAAATTTCCTCTTTAACTTCCCTGTCTTCCGATGATGGATACTTTTATCTCTTACTTTCCTGTAGTCGAACTGAGCTAGTAGCTCGATACGAGATATTACATAAACAAGCGGGCGAACAAATTGACGGGAAATGCTAACCGATAAAAAGATAATCCCTATTAACAATATAATATGTCCACCAAAGAAGACGGAAACAAATAAAACCATCGCTTTATTAAACGGCTCGTCAAACGGCTTATATGATGGGTTGGGCATCCGTACAACTAGTGTCGAGCCATCCTCTAAAGAAGCATTTTGCGAAAGCTCTTTATACTCAAAAATATCGTAATTCTCTTCCAGCAATTGAGGCTTATGGAGCTTTTTATAGCGCTCACCAATGACTTCTACACGATCCCACTGCTCATTATAGATTTCAACCGAGGCCTTCTTATCCTGTAAACGCTGGAGCAGTTCTAAAGAAACCTCTCCTTTATCCTTCCAATCCCGAACTACTTCCTCAAAAAGCGGCTGAACAGGTAAAGCCGGGAGGAATAACAAATGATATTTAGGAATCTCCCACGTGTGCATTCCTGGCCGTTTAAGAGCCATTTTTTCGTTATCTGTCATACTACATAGTTCACATGTGTCTCCCGTGTAATCAACAATGTCCATCGATTGATTGAACAAATATAATTGCCCTAAGTTCTCCCCTGCTCGCTTTACTAAATAATCAGCAATCTTAATAGATTCCCCTTTTTCTACGACAGCATCATCTTTAATTTCAGAGGAACTCATTATATGAATATCGTCACCAACATGACGATTGATAAAGATTGCAAAAAACACCAAACTTATAATAAAGCCTGTAATGATTAGTAAATAAAAAATGATGAAATAAGATACAAAACGAAGCGTTAATCTTCTAGCTGGCTTCATGAAGAAACATCTCCAGCAAGTTTATAACCAATACCCCTCACAGTAATAATGCAGGTTGGCTTACCTGGATTCTTTTCTATTTTTTCTCGCAGTTTTCGAATATGCACCATCACAGTATTATCATCAAACAAACAGTCACCCCATACGCGCTCGTAAATTTGCTCCTTCGATAACACTTGCCCTGCATTTTCACATAAATATTTCAATAAATAAAATAGCCTACCGCTAATAATTTCCTTTGTGCCATTTACAGTCACCTCTGCCGCATCGATATCGAATGTAAATCGACTGCATGAAAATAAATGACTTTCGGGTACATCTTTTCTCTTTATATATCTTGTAAGCTGGACCTTCACCCTCGCAACAAGCTCAAGTGGATTAAACGGCTTCGTAATATAATCGTCTGCTCCGTTCATAAAACCACGAAGCTTATCTGCATCACTAGCTTTTGCAGTTAAAAAGAATATAGGTGCTTCACTTTGCTCTCGAATCATATTCGCCATATCAAGTCCGCTACCATCTGGGAGCATAATATCTAATAGATAAAAATCAAAAACCTTCATTTCTATTTTCTTTTTTGCTTCTTGAACAGATTCGCAGAGAGTAATGTTTAAAAACCCTTCTTTTCTTAAAATAATTTCTATCATTTCTGCAATTGCACGTTCATCCTCTAATACTAAAATTGACGCATCTTGCATGCTATCACCTTCTTTTAAGATTTCTTTAAGGTAGTCATCATTTCATCATAAGCTTTACCAACTACACTATGTATAAGATAACCAATTGAGGAGATGAATTGCAATGACGACTAACCGCGTTACTTTCATAGATACAATCCGTGGATTTAGTTTATTTGGCATCTTAATGGCAAATCTGTTGATTTTCCAATTTGGCATGTATGGCAAAGATGAACTAAAAGATCTATCCGCCCTCGATAATGGAGCCTGGTATTTTGTGAAAATCTTTATAGAAGGATCATTTATGCCGATTTTCACCATTTTATTCGGCTTCTCTCTTATTAAACTTATAGAATCTATTCGTAGAAAAAAAGATAAGAGTCGATGGTCCATTTTTCGCCGCGCAACAGGGCTAATTGCTTTAGGTTTACTACATTCAATGTTTTTATGGGAAGGCGATATTTTATTTGCCTACGGCATTATGATATTGTTTTTAATCCCATTTATTAATCGTAAACCGAAAACTTTATTCATTTGGGCTGGTATCTTCTTATTACTTATTACTAGCTTATCATTTAGTTCCACAGAAAAAACTAAAAAAGAACAGCAAGAGTTAGCAACCTATGTAGAAAAAGCCGACAATGTATACGCTAACGGGAGCTACTTAGACATTTATAAATTCCGTGCAAATGATCTACCTCCGGGCATGGATGATGCAGGATTAGTCTTTTTCTTATTAGTTTTCCTTGCACCAATGTATACCTCTGCATTGACCCTTTTCGGCATGGGGCTTGCTAAAAAGCAAGCTTTTGTGAATA
Organism: Lysinibacillus sp. NPDC096212; assembly: GCF_044763105.1. Taxonomy (NCBI): domain Bacteria; kingdom Bacillati; phylum Bacillota; class Bacilli; order Caryophanales; family Bacillaceae; genus Lysinibacillus; species Lysinibacillus sp. NPDC096212. Next base: position 107,256 of record NZ_JBIWFQ010000013.1, read on the forward strand.
TGGAAGATGAAAAAAAATGGTATAAGCTCGGCGCTCTGCTTGTTCCAATAGGACTAGCTTGTAAGAGTCTGAGTTTTATTATAGAAAGCAATTTTTCCGGAATGCTGTTAACAGGTGGGTCTGAATTATTAGCAGTTGGCTATGTCTGCCTTGCAGCTTTAATATATAAAACCCGCCCTGTACAACGTCTCGCTCCTGCCTTTGAGAGTGTCGGTAAACTATCATTAACTAATTATCTAATGCAAACCATTATTTGTACAACAGTATTTTATGGATACGGTCTAGGCTTATACGGCAAGTTAGGCGTGTTTGGCGGTATTTTATTTGGAATCGTCGTGTATAGCTTGCAATGTGTTTTCAGCCTTGCCTACTTCAAGAAATTTAAACGCGGACCATTTGAATCTGTACTGCGTGTATGGACGAATTGGTCTTGGAATGGACAGATCAAAATAAAACAGAAAGGAAGTACTTTACATGAATAGTGACGCCAAAGAGGACTTTACAGATACATGGTGGTTTTTAGGAATCTGCACTGCCGTAGCTGCTGTTTTAACACTATTTGCTTTTTAATATAACAATCAACTTTACTTGGGAACAACTATACAACAATATCTCGGAATTCGTTTTCATTCGCCCCCTACTGTATACTATGACTACACATACTATACAGCTTAGGGGGCGTTTTTTTGCTACAGCGAATTATTATTACTGGCTATAGACCACACGAATTAGGCATTTTTAATGACAAGCACCCGGGCATTGCCATCATAAAAAAAGCACTCGAAAACCGTCTGCGTATATTGATCGATGAAGGTTTAGAATGGGTCATTATTAGTGGCCAGCAAGGTGTAGAAACATGGGGTGCTGAGGTTATTCTTATGTTAAGAAAGGAATTCCCTCATTTAAAATATTCTGTTATCACTCCTTTTTTAGAGCAGGAGAAAAATTGGCAGGAACATAAAAAAGAAAAATATCAGGCATTAGTAGCTCAAGCGGACTTCGTAACGAGTGTAACGAAAAAACCATACGAGGCTCCGTGGCAATTTATCGAAAAAGACAAATTCATAATTCAAAATACAGATGGTCTGCTGCTTATTTATGATGAAGAAAATGAAGGCTCCCCGAAATATATGAAACGTCTAGCAGAAAAATATATGGAAACACACGAATATACACTTTTGATGATTACCGCTTATGATTTACAAGTAGTGGCAGAAGAAATACAGCAACAAGATTGGTAGGGAAAATATTGATATAATTTTCTGATAATTATATACTTGAACTATATTAGTCATAGACTCATGGCTCATCAAAATAGCGTGTGGTTGATCTCTGTTCCGACTGGGCGCTTTGTTGCTGACGCTTCGCTTTCGCACAGAGCAAAGCTTCCTGGGGGCGACCAGTCTCCACTCTAATCAACTTAAATTAAAATGGTATTCCTTTTAACATATATCATCCCTAACTTTAGGTGATAAATATTAAGAATTAGGTCAATGCTTTTAAAAGTATTCAAGTCTTTTTTCTACCCTTTGGTGCTAATTTTAAAAAAGGAGCTGCTAATATTTGAGTAAAAAAATCGAAATGGTTCTTGAGTCGCCGCCGGTGAATGTTTCTCATGATACGTACCGCAGAGAGTGCAGATATACACGTGGGATTCATATTGAAGAACAAGAGTTTAAAGCAATTTTGGATGCAATGTGCCACGATTCTCGCTTGTATTTTGATTTCCATAATCCACGTAGGGAGATTAAAAAAGGAACATATTTAAATGGGCACTCTGGGTTAGCGCATAATATTTATAATTACTATAAAACAAATCACAACATTGAACTGCCCGAGATTATAAACGGTAAAGATTTTTATGTAAAAATAATATAAAAATTTCATATTATTAAAGTGGGTTGTTTCTTACATAACAACCCACTTTTATGTCCGTAAAAAAGAGCTACCCTCTATATGAGAGTAGCTCTGTCTTTTTATAAATCAGATACTTGAGCACCTAATTCTTTATTATTGTACATTTCAGTGTCCAATTCTTTTGTAATACGTGCTGTTGTCACACCAGCAGTCATTGAACCACTTACATTAAGTGCAGTACGGCCCATGTCAATTAACGGCTCAACAGAGATTAATATACCTGCAAGCGCAATCGGTAAATCAAGTGCTGATAATACAAGAATTGCTGCGAATGTCGCACCACCACCGACACCAGCTACACCAAATGAGCTGACTGCTACAACTGCAATAACTGTAATGATAAACACTGGATCAAGTGGATTAATCCCAACTGTCGGTGCAATCATAATCGCTAGCATTGCAGGATAAACACCAGCACAGCCATTTTGACCAATAGATAGACCAAATGAGCCCGAGAAGTTTGCAATACCCTCAGGTACACCAAGACGACCTGTTTGTGTTTTAATGTTCATTGGTAAAGCACCTGCACTTGAACGTGAAGTGAAGGCAAATAATAATGTTTCCGCAGATTTCTTTAAGTACGTAAATGGATTTAAACCACTTAAAGTAAGAATTAGTAAGTGTACTATAAACACGATCATTAGCGCTACATAAGACGCTACAACAAACTTACCTAGGTTATAGATTGCCCCGAAATCAGATGTCGCAACTGTACGTGCCATAATTGCTAAAATACCATACGGTGTTAAACGTAAGACAATCGTTACAACGCCCATTACTAATGCATAGATGGCATCCAAGCCCTTTTTAATAGTAGCTGCAGTATCTCCATCCTTACGTGCTACACGTAAATAAGCAAAACCTAAGAATGCTGAAAAAATTACAACAGCAATTGTTGATGTAGAACGAGCACCTGTTAAATCTAAGAATGGATTTGCTGGGAATAACTCAATAATTTGAGTTGGTAAATCCGGCGCAGTTAATCCAGAAGTTTTTTCCTCTAAATACGCCCCACGCTCAGTTTCTGCAGCACCTTGCATAATATGAGAAGCATCTAAATCGAATACTGTTGCTGAAAAAATACCAACAGCAGCTGATACAGCAGTTGTACCGATTAAAATGGCTAAAATAAGAGCTGCCATTCTTCCGAAGTTTTTACCAACCTTCATTTTCGTAAAGGCAATTAAGATAGAAATAAAAATTAATGGCATCGCAACCATTTGTAGTAATTTAACATAGCCAGTACCAATAATATTGTACCAACTTGTTGTTTTAGTTAACACATCTGAATCAATACCATAAATTAAATGCAGTCCAAGACCAAGTACAATACCTAAGCCTAGAGCCGTAAATACACGATTTGAAAACTTAACGTGCTTTTTATTCATAAAATATAAAATTCCAACGAATACGAGCAAGACAGCAACGTTAAGAATAATTTGTAATGTAGACAATGAAAAGCCTCCTAAGAAGTTTAATTATAATGTAATCGAATTATATACCTATAATCCCTATAATTCAAGTATGTTTTATTTAGATTAATAATTTCCTAAAGTAAAGCGGCTTATTTCTTTTGATTATGCCCTAAAAACCAAATTTAATAAGAAATGCTTACGGAACATGTGAGCTTCTTCGCGGAAAGCGTCCGTTATGAAAAAAAGACTGTGGGCGAGCTTGCCCACAGTCTGACCTACTTCGTCTAATGAACGAGGTAGGTTTCTTTCCCATTGTCATTAACGAGATAACAACTTCCCGAAATTTTTTTACATTGTTTTTTTACACGTGTCACCGCATCTGACAATCGGTCAACAGATTCAAATTGCTGATATTGATTAGTAATAACCGCAATGGATAGCGTAGTACAAGATAGAGGCTCTAATTTACCAGCTCTATTTTGTACTTGTAAGTATGTTAAATCCTCTACATCATAAAAGCTTAAAATAAATGCATCAAATTCATCAATAATTCTTTGACAGATCATGGCAGCCTCATAATGCGGAAGAATCGCAACGAAATCGTCTCCACCAATATGTCCTAAAAAATCTTCTGTACCTACTATATTTCTTTTCAAAATATCAGTTAAATACAGTAAAATTTTATCCCCTTTATTAAAACCATACGTATCATTGTAAGATTTAAAATGGTCTAAATCAAAATATATTAAACTATATTGCGGTAGCTTTAGTGCCTCTTCTAGTTTTTCATCTATTAATTTATTGCCAGGAAGACTACTTAAAGGATTTAAAAAGCTAGCAATAGCTACTTGTGTGTCTACGAGCTTTAACAGTAGCTCCCGAATACTTACTACACCGTAATACAAGTCATTCCTTGTTACAATCACATCATCATATAGATCCTCTGAAGGTCTAGACATCGCTAATGTACTGACCTCTGTTATAGGTATATTGCGATCTACAATTAAAGGATTCTCTTTTATAATCAGCTGATTATGTCGCCCCATAAACAAATTATAGCCATAGCGTGTGCCAATTTTTTGATAGAAATGCGTACGTGTAATATGCCCAATTGGTTTGTCATCTCGAACAACGACAACACTACGTAAAGACGGATTACTTGTAAAAAGTGAATCCACCTCTATATTTTTCACAAATTCATCAATACAAGGAACATTTTCTATGACTTCCCCTATCTTCATGGTCACCCATCCTTATTTTCCCCAAATGTAATTCCTTTGCGGGTTTCCCTACCGCATAGCCTTGTGCGTAGTGGATTCCAATAGTATGTAAATAATCAAGTTCTTCCTGGCGTTCAATACCTTCTGCAATAATTTTCGTTTCAGCTTGCTCTGCGTATCTCATCAGCAATGTAACGAGCTGCTGCTGCTCGCTGTTTTTATCAATAAATTGTATTAAAGAACGGTCTAGTTTAATAAACTCTGGCTTTAAGTAAATAAGAGTTTTCAAACTATTATAGCCTGAACCCACATCATCCACTGCAATTCGATAGCCCTGTGATCGATAATGCGATAATACACGTTCAAACTCCACAAAATCTACCACTGCACTACGTTCGGTTAGCTCAAACACTACTTGCTGTGGTTTTATGCCAAGGTCCTTTAATAGCTGCAAGGTTTCACCACTATGGTAACTCTTATCTAGTAAAACATTAGGATGTATATTGACAAATACTAAAAAATTTCTGTCCATCCATTCCCCGTGTAGTCGTTCTTTGAAACGCTGTAATGAAAGATTACGACAAAAGCATTCAAATAAAAATACGCAGTCCGTTTGCCCAACAAATTCATAAAACTGATCGACACTATGAAACAATTCTGAAGGCTCTGGACGATTCAGTGCCTCAAAACCAACTGTCTGCCTCGTCTGTAAATCGACGATAGGTTGAAAATAAGTATGTAAACTCTTGTCCTGAATAATTTGCTTCAATGCTTTTAAACGTTTTATATAGAGAGTATTGTTTTGATGCTGCCCGTATAAATACTTTAAATAAGAAAATAAATTACTTGTTTTTATGCTTTGTCTCACAATAGACTCCATTCTCGCACCTCTTAAATTGGTTATTAAGATTTATTGTACGCTTTCATTGTAAAAGCACTGTGAATTTTATGTAAAAACAAGTGTCTCTAGCACTAGAAATCCTTTTCAATAGTTGACATTGCTCTATTCAAAGTAATCTTAATTACTTGATAGAGTAGTATATTTTTCATAATATATGATATATTCAATCAATTGGTTGATATATATCGTGAATAGTGTATGCTTGTAATAATAGTATTTTATTACCTTTTATAGAAATTTATTATTTTTATAGTAAAATAATAACCCATCTCCTTAAACTAAGGATGCTAATTGTAAAAACACTCATAGCGTCACAGATAACCCGATGCGCAAATCTCATCTCCAACGAAGTGCCTAGTCGGAACAAAAAATACCTCATGTTATGGCGATGATTTTTTATAATTGAAGATCTGTTCTTTATAGGGAAGCCTATTTAGATAAAAACTATTTTCAAGGGAGGATCCTGTTAATGAGTTTGTCAATTCAACAATTATTGGAGAATAAAGGAATTACACCAAAATCTGAACACCTTGAACTTCTAAAAGCACGGTGGGAAGGTATGCAATCCCTTCGTGGTAATTTAGAAGGCATCGCTATTGATGATGCTGATATCGCTATCCGTAGCATCCCTGGAGGTGACCACATTGACAACTGATTTACACTTAAAATCTGTTGAAGAATTAGCACCATTACTTGAAACTAAAAAACTCTCTCCTGTCGAGTTGACGAAAGCAATTTTAGATTTTGCTGAAGAAAGTCAGCCTAAAATTAATTCATACATGGCTTTTTATCGTGAAGAAGCCCTAGCACAAGCACAAGTGGTAGAAAAAGAAATTTTGAATGGACAGTATCGAGGAATATATCACGGGATTCCTATGGCATTAAAAGATAATTTGTACTTTAAAGATAAGATAACAACGATGTCATCAAAGATTCATAAGGACTTCGTTTCAAATTATGATGCGACGGTTGTAGAAAAGCTTCGTAATGCCGGTGTTATTTTCACAGGTAAATTAAGCATGCATGAGTACGCATGGGGCATCACGAATAATAACCCTCATTACGGACCCGTTCGAAATCCATGGGATTTAGATAAAATCCCTGGTGGTTCTAGTGGAGGCTCTGGCGCAGCAGTTGCAGCAGGGGCAAGCGTCGCATCATTAGGTACAGATACTGCTGGCTCTATTCGAATCCCTTCATCAGCCTGTGGGATTGTCGGCTTAAAGCCTACTCATGGGCGCGTAAGTAAATATGGCTGCTACCCTCTTGCTTGGAGCTTAGACCATATTGGTCCAATGACAAAGACAGTAAAAGACGCAGCCGGCTTACTTGAGATTATTTCTGGATTTGACCATAGAGACCCTACCTGTACAGACGTTCCAACAGAGAATTATGTACAGCAAATTTCGGGTAATGTGAAGGATTTAGTCATCGGCATCAACGAAGAGTATTTCTTTAACAGAGTAGATTCCGATGTGGAGAAGGCTGTTCGGGCAAGTATTCAAAGCTTAGTGGATCAAGGAGCAAAAGTTGAAATCGTTCGAATTCCATCCTTGCAATATGCAGAGTGGGCAGAGCTCGTTACTTCCCTTTCGGAGGCAGCTGCAATCCATCATTCCGATTTACAGAAAAGACCACAGGATTTCGGAGATGATATTCGTCTGTTATTTGAACTAGGTGAAATACCATCTGCCGTTGATTACCTACAGGCTCAACAGGTGCGACGACAAATCAAGCAAGAATTTACACAGATTTTTAATCAGGTTGATGTGCTTATTACGCCTACATTACCTGTAGTGGCAAGTACTATTGGTGATGACTTTGCATATTTAAATGGTGAAAAAGTTGATTTAATTGATAATATCATTCGTTTTACAGGCCCAAGTAACCTAACAGGGTTACCTGCCCTTTCCGTTCCTTGTGGCTTTAAAGGTAATTTACCAGTTGGCCTCCAAATTATTGGTCCAGCCTTTAAGGAAGGTCGTATTCTTAACGTTGGTTACGCCATTGAACAAACGAATCCAATGAAAAATAGAAAACCTAATATTTTCGCTAATATCTAAACTTAATAATGTGGAAGAATCTGCTTGCTTTACGGACTTAGTCTGTAGAACATCAGCAGATTCTTTTTAATTGGTTGGTTTATCAGCGATTCGAATTGCCTTATCAGCTTTTTCACTGGGCTTATCAGTTATAATAAGTAATAGAAGCTCAATCACAAGAAAGGTTGTTTGATAGCCTAATGAACGTAGAGAACTTTTTACAACTGCCAATTACAAAAGATTTTACAGTCGTTGCTGGTCGCAATGGTTTACATAAGCCCGTTCAAAATGTGGAAATTCTAGACTTTGAATTTTCACCCGATATTCAGACTGTGAGAGAAACGATTTTCACACCGAATAGTGTTGTTTTAAGCAGCTTATTATTCGCAAAGCAAAAACCAGAATATTTATGGAATGCCGTGAAAAGCCTTATTGAGCTAGGAGCAAGTGCTCTAGCTTATAAACCTGTTATCTATGAGGATTTGCCTGAGGAAGTGATCGTCTATGCAGATGAACAAAATTTCCCGATATTGCGATTTGGCGGAGATGAATTTTTTGAAAAGATTATTTTAGAAACGATGGCCTATGCAAAAACGCAGGATTATTCATTCTTTTTAGATACGATTATGCGACGTATCATGGAGGAAGAAGTAACTGATGAACAAATAAAGTTTATTTTACAACAAATCAATAAGCCCTTTGAAAAATATGTATTTGTTGCTAATATTCAAATGCAAGATCATGCAAATAGTCAATGGATGCAATCCCTTTTCCAATTAGAGCCTCTATTGAAATCTGGTATGATTTGTAGCTATAAAAAGAGCCTCTTTATTGTAATGACCCATCCATCACAGCAATTTCAATTCGAAAAACTTCTAAATGAATGGTTGACGATGTATGCAATCTCAACAGAATCAATGACCTTTGGCTATAGTCGTTGTCATGTAACACAAACCGAACTCCCTATTGCTGTTCGTGAAGCCTTTTACGCACGCATCATGGCTGAAATTGAAACGGCTCCTATATGCCATTATGAGAACCTTGCTTCCGATTCGTTATTAATTGAATTGCATCGTAAGGACGCTACATTCGCTATGGACTATGTAAATAGCTATCTCGGTCCCTTATTTGAGGAAAAGATTGATCCGGACTTAATGAAAACAGCCATCACCTATGTCGTAAAACGAGGAAATATTAAAGAAGTAGCCGTTGCTCATTTCTGCCATCCAAACACAATCCGTTATCGTATGTCAAAAATACGTCAGCTAGTAGCACCTTTAGAAAATGATTATGTTTTTTATGAGCATATAGCTGCAGCCGTTAAATTGTACTTATTACATAGCAAAACGAATGTTGAATGACAGCTTTGGAATAAGTACAAAAAAACGCCTGAATTTTTAGAATTAAAATCAAACTATTTTCTCCCATCTCATGCTATTCTATTGAAGTTAGGAGGAGGAATGATGAAACAATACATAGCTGATGGTATGCTATTAGTCACTGCAATCGTTTGGGGTAGCGGTTTTGTCATAACGGCTATTGCATTAGAATATTTAACAGCCTATCAAGTAATGGCAGGTAGGTTCTTATTAGCTTCAATTATACTGACAGTCTTATTTGGATATAAATTAAAAAAAGCTTCAAAATCAGTTATCTGGAAAGGTATTTTGTTAGGGACCATTTTGTATATCGCCTTTGCCCTTCAAACAGTAGGACTACAATATACAACACCATCTAAAAATGCATTTTTAACCGCTGTAAATGTCATTATTGTTCCACTAATTGCCTTTGCGGTTTACAAGCGTCGTATAGATGGCTATGAGATGATTGGTTCGATTATAGCTATTGTTGGTATTGGTTTTCTATCTTTGCAGGGCTCGCTAACAATGAACATCGGAGATGCGCTTTCCTTAGCATGCGCTGTCGCCTTCGCTTTTGATATTTTTTGTACGAACCTTTTTGTCCAAAAGGAAGATGCCATTGCTCTGACGATTATTCAATTTATCACAGCATCTTTTTTAGGTGTCTTGGTCTTAGTCAGTCAAGGCGATATCCCGTCCACTCTTGAAAAAGAAGCAATCTATTCAATCGTTTATTTAGCCATTTTTTCAACTACCCTTGCCTACCTTTTTCAAAATATTGCGAATCAATATACGTCTGCTACAAAGGCTGCGATTATCCTGTCTACAGAATCCTTCTTCGGCATGGTATTATCCGTTATATTCTTACATGAGGTATTAACAAGTCGTATGGTTGTAGGGGCAATACTGATTTTACTCGCCATATTAATTGCAGAAGTGAAGCCTGCACATCCTAAAAAGCGAATGATGAAGAGCTCTCGATAACGATTTTCGAAATAGTTTCAGTCCTACTGAAGCTATTTTTTATTAAACACGGCTAGTCATGATACTTGTAGTAATCCCTGCTACCAAAATTGTAATAATAGAAAGCAATAATGTACTAGAAGATAATAGCAGCCCCCCTATGACAATGACGATTGAATCTATCATAAAAATAAGTATCCCGACATTAATTCCGGTTTTATCACTTAAAAATTGGGCAATCAAATCTGTACCGCCAGTGCTTGTCTGAAATCTAAGCATCAAACCAACACCAAAACCCATAAGTGCCCCTCCAAATATGGCGCTATAGATGGCATCTACATGAATAAGATTCCGGACGGGCTTTAGTAAATCGATACTAAGAGAATATGCGAATAATCCATGGATACTATTGTAAAAATACGCTCTGTATTTATACCAAGAAATAACGAAAATTGGAATACTAATAATGATGATCATTAAACCTATTTTAAGCTTATATATATAGTGTAAAATAAGCGCTATTCCTACAACGCCCCCATCTAAAATTTGATAGGGTGTTAAGAATAAGTTTATCCCTAATGCTACCGCGGTACTTCCTATAAGAATGACCAAGCCTTTCGTAAAAAAATACATACAACACCCCTCCGAGACTTGCATGTTTTTATAGTATGAAAAAATCGATTTGAACATGTTATTGTTCACGTCTGTCGGTATAATAGTAGTAATATTTTTTATCGAGCTTGGTCGCTAAATTTCTCTATAAATTGTGTGAATACAAAAAATGGATCATCACCAAAACGTGTGGTTGATTTCCGTTCCGACTGGGCGCTTTCCTGGGGGCGTCCGTTGAGCCGCTTCACTCGCGATGCTCGCTCCAGGGTCTCATCTGTGACGCTAATCCCCAAGGAGTCGCCCAGCCTCCACTCCAATCAACTTATTTACATAATAGACGTTTTAACAAAGTCATCCACAACTTTTGGTGAGAACCCCAAAATGCCCTTCTGTATATAAACGGAAGGGCAATATTAGGGGAAAACTATTTGTTTTTGGCCTTCATTCGATCCAGCAAAAATCCACCTTTAAATGATTTAGGCTCGTACGAAATAATAAAAGCATTCGGTTCATAATGCTCAACAATTTGGAACAATTCCGGCTCACGGTTTCTCTTTGTTAATATTTCATATTTATAGCGGTTACTATCTCGCCCCTCACCAATGTAAATCGTGACCGCAAACCCTTCATTCCGAAGAAATTTCACAAGTTCCTCATTCTTATTTTGCGTATTAATGGTCGTATAAACATAGCCAATCGCTAATTTACGTTCAATTTTGGCCCCTAAAAATATACCTAACCCAAAGCCAACTGCATAAAAAACCATAGCTAACATACTTTGCTTCCCACTAAAAACGAGTGAAAGGCCAAATACATACACTAACATCTCCAGCATACCGAATATGGCGGCAAGGAAAGTAACATTCTTCACTAAAAGTATTGTACGTAACGTTAAAAAAGGCACATAAATTAATTGAAGTATTAAAATCAGAAATATACTTTGCATTTGTAAGAGACCTTTCAAAAGTAGTTTTATATATTTTAAATGTATGTTGAGACATCGACTTGCATTCTATTAAGATGTATTTATTTTCTAGATTCCCTAACAATTTAAATTTAAACATCTACTTTTCATAAAAAAATGTCACCTACTATAGAAGTAGATGACATTGTGTATATTATAGAAATCCTTTAAGTCTCAGTCTTCCCGATGCTTTGGCCAAATACTAATTGGGTGGGGTACTTTGCAGTGGTGGGTATTTAAAGGACACCTCCAAAAAGAAGTGCCCCATAACTACTTTTTTAAATGACTAGCAATCCGAATTCATCGGTACTTTATTTTTTATTAGTTCGTCTATGTAATACTCTTTTAACCAAACTTCTAATTTCATTCTTTCTTCTTGACACATATGTGAATTCATAGTTACTTGTAGTTCTTCAATAACTTCTTTAGCAGTTTTTAAACTCATTTATAACCAACCTTTCCATAAGATTCATGATATTCCATACCAATTTGGATTACAATACCTAATTTTCCCCTTTTATAAATATATGGACATCAAAAACAAAAATAGTGTAAAATTACACACAAAGTGCAAGATGGTATTATTTGTAGGTTTAATATCTACTTGATTTCGTAGTTTTGACAGACTTTACTAACGATGGGAGATTAAAGGAAGTGATTATATTGAGAAATACGATGGTGTTCATTCTACTGATAGTTAGCTTAAGCGTAAATTTATATATATTTGGGAAGTGGTTTCTGATTGACCAATGGTATGAAGCTACTTCAGAAGAAAAGATTATTTTAAGTGAAATGGTTCAAAAAACAGTGGATAGTGAAGATTATAAAAAGTTAGCCGAACAAGAAAAGGTCATTGCTATTGATACAAGTATTAATAAAAATAAAGGCGGTGCCTTCCCCTACTATTTTCAGGTCAGTGTTCGTACAGATGAACAGACCTACTTGTTTTCTTGTAATAATAAGCAATGTATGAAGATGGAAAACTACGGATGGACTTATTCTATATATAAAGACGAAAATCCACGACTTCCATTTAAAGAAGCTAATATTCCCCAGTAATAAAGATAAAAAAGAATAAACCTACCCAAAGCAACCCAAATAAAAATAGCAATATTCTTTTTAACTTTATTGATGAAAAATTAAATACTAAAATAAGTACTGTGGTAATTAAATCTGTTACACCGAATAAAAATATCTCTTCAATATCTTTATTCTTGGAGAAAATCGCTATATACATAAGTACCAATCCACTCAATATCATCAATGATATTATTATTTTTGCTGTCAATTTTTCAGTCAACTCCTTGTTAATTACATACTCAATACTAGCAAAAAGCATATAACCAACTCACTGGTAAAAAATACTTCTCTTCTCCAGCTCGCAACATTAGTTTTTTAATTGTATTGATCCTCCCGCATATAGTAAATATAAGCCCTTACTATTTCTCCCGATAAGTCGATAAACTTTTATAATCACTAACCTCTAACCAATATTCCCCATGCATTTTCCGCCTTTTTAGCTGAATAAAAATGAAATAACCTTGTTGTAAAGTTAAAATGCAGTCCCCCCTCATTAGGTAGCCCTCTTTCCGCATAAAAAAATGTCACCTACTATGGAAGTAGATGACATTTTGTATAGATTTCCTTTAAGCTTCTCCATGCATAGGGTCTTCCTTACGTTGCGGCCCAATCATGTTGAATAAAATATTAAGGATAATCGCAGTGACAGAACCACAGACGATACCGTTAGATGTTAGAAGAGATACACTCTCTGGCAGTGCATCAAAAATTCCAGGTACAACTGATACACCGACACCAAGGCTGACTGCAATTGCTGCAATCATGGCGTTTTCCGCTGACTCATTCATAACAGGTACTAGCATGCCCATACCTTGCGTAATAACCATACCGAACATCGCTAACATTGCAGCACCAAGTACTGGTGTTGGAATAATCGTTGTTAATGCCGCGATTTTTGGTAAGAAGCCAAGTGCTACTAGTAAACCACCTGTGATGTAAATGACTTTACGGTTTTTTACGCCTGACATACGTGTAAGTCCCACGTTTTGTGAGAATGTTGTATATGGGAAAGCGTTGAAAATACCGCCGATAACAGAGGCTAGACCTTCTGAACGGTACCCACGTGATAAATCTTTTGAATCTAATTTTTTATTACAAATATCACTTAGTGCAAAATAAACCCCTGATGATTCTACTAAAGAAACCATTGCTACAAGCGTCATTGTAATGATTGCAGATAAATTAAATGTTGGGACCCCAAAATAGAATGGCTGAACCATGTGTAATACGGCAGCATCTGATACTGGGCTAAAATCAACCTTCCCCATAAATACTCCTAGGATTGACCCTGCGACTAATCCGATTAAAATGGAAATAGCACGAATGAAACCTGTAGAAAAACGATAAACGACTAAAATAATAACCAATGTAATAAACGCTAAAGTTACATTAGAACCAGATGCAAAATCTGCCGCATCTTGTCCACCTGCCATATTGTTTAAAGCTACTGGTAGTAAAGAGATACCGATAATCGACACAACCGAGCCTGTAACAACTGGTGGGAAGAATTTTACTAACTTACCGAAAAAACCTGCAATAATCATAACGATTATACCTGATGCAATAATAGATCCATAAATATCAGTAATTCCTTGTTCAGGATTTGTACCGATTGCAATAATTGGACTAACTGCTGTAAATGTACAGCCTAGTACTACTGGCAAACCAATACCGATCATTTTACCTGAATACACTTGTAAAAGCGTTGCGATCCCACACATCATAATGTCAATCGCTACTAAATACGTCATTTGTGTTGAATCAAAGCCGATTGCCCCACCGATAATCAGTGGTACTAAAATGGCTCCTGCATACATCGCAAGTAAATGTTGAATAGCTAGCGTCGTCGATTTAACGGTATTCATTACGCATTAGCCTCCGTAGCAAATGTTACTTTGCCATCCTCAAGAGAATCTACAATTGCTAATGATTCTACGCGAACCCCTTGCTGGCGTAATAATTTCCCACCGTCTTGGAAGCCTTTTTCAATAACAATGCCTACACCTACAACATTTGCACCAGCTTGTGCTGCGATATCAAGCAAACCTTTGACAGCTTCCCCATTAGCTAAGAAATCGTCAACAATTAGAATGTTATCATCTTCATTTAAGAAACTACGTGAAACTGAAATATCGTTCGTTTCATTTTTTGTGAAAGAATGTACTTTTGAATTATAAAGATTATCTGATAGTGTTAATGATTTACGTTTACGTGCAAACACTACAGGAGCACCGATTTCAAGCCCTAGCATCACAGATGGTGCGATACCTGAAGATTCGATCGTTAATATTTTTGTAATGACTTGATCTGAGAATCGAGTCGCAAACTCATGACCAATTTCTTTCATAAGCATTGGGTCAATTTGATGATTTAAAAATGAATCTACTTTTAATACAGATGAAGATAAAACTTTACCCTCTTGTGTAATTTTGTCGTGTAATAACTTCATTTCCTTGATAGCCTTCTTTCTTATAGTAATAACTCTTAATGAGCAACTTACATTCCGTTACAGGCAAGCGCCAGAAGCAATGCAAGTAATAAAAAAACGCTGAATACTTTGATTCCAATCATCTACGAGTGGAGCAAAGCATTCAGCGTAAAAACGTCGAAATGAATAGAAAACATCTTTTATGAAGTCTTCTAAAGCATTGCTACCCATAGTCGATTTATTTACGGTAAATCGGTAGAAACTTGCGAGCCATATTCTCGCTATTATATGAGTGAAATAGTATTAAGCTGTAAGAACTTCCTTTTATTAATACACCTTGGCGTTATTTCCAAAAATGGCACTTTATTCGGTATGTACTTGTTTCTCACACTGAATAAAGTCTGTTTTTTTCGGAATTTACTATTATTTTACTAACTTTCAATTGCAAACGTTCGTGTTTTACAATCAACGTAATGATTATATCAGACTATTTTCGAGCTTGCTAGTCATTATTTTGATAAATGGAAGGGCACTGTCATAATGACGATATTTCTGTGAAATAACAGCGAAGCGCGAATTAATAGACTCGATTGATTGTGTAACATATGGTGCCATCCTTTTTTCGGTAAAAACTGTGGGATGATAACTGTTACTTGATAGCCCAATTTCGTACATTGATGTTCAACTTTATCAATAAACTTCATCAACGGTTGTGTAATACTTCGATATGGTGAATAGTATGTTACAAGCCGTATATCCGGCTGCCAAGCTTTCCATTTCTCCTCAAACGCTTTTGCGTCCGCTTGATCGAAGGCCACATAAAAGGCAATAATTTTATCAACGTTTAATGTCTGCGCGTAATGCAAAGTGTTTTCGACTACTTTCGTAATACCAGCAACAGGGACAATGAAAACATTACCCTCCACATTCGGTAATTCCACATTATCTAATCTTAGCTGTTCACCAACTGTTTTATAATGCTGTTTAATACGATGGAACGTCCAAATAATAATTGGTAAAAAGATAAACACTGGCCATACTTGAGGCAATTTTGTCACGAAAAACATCATGGCTACAACAAAGGAAATGACCGCTCCAACCGTATTGATCGTAAATTTAGCAAACCAACTTTTTGGCTTTTCTCGCCACCATTTTCGCATCATTCCAGCCTGCGCTAAAGTAAACGGAATAAACACCCCTACCGCATAAAGTGGAATCAAATGCTCAGTTGTTCCATCAAATAAAAAGATTAAAACAATGGCAGCTAAACCAAGCATCATAATGCCATTTGAATACCCAAGTCGATCCCCACGAATTTGGAATATTCTTGGGATAAAACCGTCTTTCGATAAATTGACAGCCAGTAAAGGAAAGGCCGAATAACCTGTATTCGCAGCAAGTACTAATATCATCGCTGTTGTTCCTTGTACTATATAGTAAAAAATATTACGACCTACACTTACCTCCGCAATTTGTGAGACAACCGTTTCTTTCGCATTTGGAGCAACTCCATAAAAATATGCTAGACTCACAATACCGATAAATAGCACTGCTAAAATACCGCCCATAGCCAATAATGTTTTAGACGCATTTTTTGGTGCTGGATCTCTAAAATTAGGAATAGCATTTGAAATTGCTTCCACACCAGTCAAAGCTGAGCTTCCTGATGCAAATGCTTTTAATAATATAAATAAACTAATACCTGCAACAGGTGTACCTACCTTTGGATGTAACGCTGCAGGAACTTGCCCTGTTACTACGTTATAAACCCCTACCCCGATTAACATCAGCATCACAATTACAAACAAATAAACTGGATACGCTAAAATGGATGCGGATTCTGTGACACCACGTAGGTTTAAAATCGTTAAACATATAACAAAAAACACAGCGATTACCACGTTATAAGGATGCAGACTTGGAAATGCCGAAGTAATGGCATCTGTTCCAGCCGATACACTTACCGCAACTGTTAAAATATAATCGACAAGCAATGATCCACCTGCGACTAGACCAGCATTGACACCTAAATTTTCTCGGGAAACTACATATGCTCCGCCACCATGTGGATACGCATAAATAACTTGGCGATACGAGAAAATAAGTGCTGTCAGTAACACAACTACCCCAGCAGCAATCGGTAGAGAATACCAAAAGGCAACCGTACTTACCGTCATGAGTACAATTAAAATTTGCTCAGGTCCATACGCTACTGATGACAACGCATCAGATGATAGTATGGCAAGTGCTTTTGTTTTACTAAGCTTTTGTTCCCCTAACGCATCCGATCTTAATGGTTTACCGATAATAAAACGTTTTAATGAGGATCTCATATTCAACACCTTCTAGTTTCATAGAATGTGTTTCGCATTTCTAAATCGATTACACTTTAGCATAATCGTTTTTTGTTCCATTCACCGGGGCCTTGTTTTATAAAATGAAGATACAAAAATCTACAAGTCATCACTAAATAAGACTTGTAGACGTTCATTCGTCTGCCAAGCTCCACTTTTCTGCTCTTAACGCTTACGAGGTTAGCTGTCGGATTCGGGCCTGAGTAGCCCTACCCCTCAATAAATGAAGAGATTCACCCCAAGGAATACCTATGTAATCCGTAAAAATTGGGTCCCCCGCGTCTAATTGCTTCAGCGATTTAGAAATTTGAAACTTTTATAATGATGTCATATTACGCCTGTATTTAAAAAAAGTAAAGATGAAAAGAACGGTTACAAAAAAAAATTTTCACTTGATATTTCGAATATTTTTATTACGTCCCACTACCATAACGTGTGGTTGATTTCCGTTCCAACTGGGCGCTTTCTTAGGAAGCCGCTTCGCTTGCGTTTAAGGTCACCTCTCACCGAGTCGCCCAGCCTCACTCTAATCATTCCTCAACTTTGGCGAGAATTCTTTATTATTTGAAGAATAACGCTTTAATATTGGTAGAAAATATGTGAATAACCGAAATTAGAAATCATT
Organism: Lysinibacillus sp. NPDC096212; assembly: GCF_044763105.1. Classification (NCBI taxonomy): domain Bacteria; kingdom Bacillati; phylum Bacillota; class Bacilli; order Caryophanales; family Bacillaceae; genus Lysinibacillus; species Lysinibacillus sp. NPDC096212. The sequence continues at coordinate 125,138 of NZ_JBIWFQ010000013.1, forward strand.
TAAGAAGGCCACCTTATAAGTATATTCCCTCTTTTAAAATGGCTAAGTACATTAATCCTTGGATCATTTTAAAATGAATCGAATATTTTGCTATGATGCTTCAATACATTATGATACACAAACCAAATCAAAGTCTTTTAATGGCAATTGATTTACGAAATCAAAAACATTTCGTATTAAGAAAAAAATTGAGCAAACTCCTTCACATTTTCTTCTTCTAGCTATAAAATAAGAATATATCATTTTCCCCTAGGAAACTTTATTTCACTTGCGATACTCTTTGAAATGAGGGAACAACATGGTTTACAAACGAGTGAATAAATCGTCCGCGGAGGCGGTTTTAGATGGAGATATAAAAGGTTGGCGACGAATCTTACCGTTTCTTGGCCCAGCCTTCATCGCAGCAGTTGCCTATATTGATCCAGGCAACTTCGCAACAAATATTACAGCAGGTTCACAATATGGATATTTACTGCTGTGGGTAATCGCCTTTTCCAATTTAATGGCAGTGTTAATCCAATCCTTATCGGCAAAGCTTGGTATTGCGACAGGCAAAAATTTACCCGAAATAGCACGTGAAAATTTTTCTAAAAAAACTTCTATATTTTTATGGATACAGGCTGAATTGGTCATTATTGCAACAGACCTGGCAGAATTTATTGGTGCTGCACTAGGGCTGTACTTGTTATTCAACATTCCAATGTTGCCTGCAGCGCTTATTACAGCAGTCGGCTCATTTGCTATTTTAGAATTACAGCGCAGAGGCTTTAGAGCATTTGAAGCGGGCATTTCTGGTATGGTGGTTATTGTCGTATTAGCATTTGCATTCCAGACGTTTTTAGCACAGCCAAATTGGGGCGAGGTAACAATAGGCATGTTAACACCACGCTTTGATGGTGTAGATTCTATTCTACTGGCAACAGGTATTTTAGGAGCAACTGTTATGCCACACGCTATTTACTTACATTCTTCACTAACTCAAAGTCGTATCGTTGGCCGAAATGATGCTGAAAAAAAACGTATATTCCGTTTTGAATTTATTGATATTATCATCGCGATGATTGTCGCTGGTGCTATCAATATGAGTATGCTTGTTATTGCTGCAGCAGTATTCCATACTCAGGGCGTAGTAGTTGAAGACTTAGATATCGCTTATAACGGATTAAAAGAAGCGCTTGGTCCGATGGCGGCAGTGTCCTTTGGTCTTGGACTTCTTATTGCAGGTCTTGCTAGCTCTTCAGTTGGTACACTCGCAGGTGACATTGTGATGCAGGGCTTTATTAAAAAGAAAATTCCGCTCTATTTACGCCGTGCTATTACAATGATACCTCCTCTGGTGATCATTGCATCCGGCGTTAATGCGACATATGCGCTTGTCCTAAGTCAGGTTATTTTATCCTTTGGTATTGCATTTGCTCTTGTACCGCTTGTTATGTTTACAAGTAAACGTGACATCATGGGAAGCCTCGTCAATCATCGTATTACAACTGTATTAGGATGGATTGTCGTAGTGATTGTAGTTGCTCTAAATCTTTATTTATTATGGCAAACGGTATTTGGTTAATAAAATGCCAGACACAAAGACCATTATTTGGCTTTGTATCTGGCATTTTTACATGTAAGGGGTTTTTCATAACGTGGTTTAACAAATATCATCCCCTACTTTTTATGATTGGCTATTTATTTACCCTTAAATATCTATCTTCTCAATGTTTCGGAATGATAAATAGGCCACGCTTATACCGATAATAGCTAAAGTGATGGGTATGAAAATAATATCATACAAGGTGAAGTTACCTGAATTCGATGATACGGCCGATACAATTATTATAGATGATATAATAGTTGCCGGAATGGAGTATTTTCTCATGCCAAAATACAATGGTATTAATGCAATGCATGATGCTGAAACTGCATTTATGATCACGGCAGGAATTCGTTGTATTATGAAAGAGAACGATAATGTTTCTGGAAGTAGCTGAAAACTCTCGCTAACAGCACAAAAAATCGCTGTTACAAAAATAGTCGATAAAATAATTGCACTAAAGGTAAAAAGAACAACAATGGCTAGCTTTGAAGCAATTAATTTTTTTCTACTTATTGGATACATAAATGCTACTGTGATGGTCTTATATTTGAATTCTCCAATAATGAATTTGGCGATTAACACGCTAGCAAAAATAATAAATACTGCCCTTACGCCTGAATCTATAAGGCCAAATGCCGTCTGATAAGTTCTAAAATCTTGATCCCCTTCTATTTTAGTAATAAATATAAGCATAAATATAACACCTAGTATTATGAAATTTGCAAAAACAGCTTTTTTTATATATGAACCAATATGATACTTTTTCATTTCTAGACGCATTAAATTAAGCACTAGCCACACCTCCATTGATTAACTTCAAGAAATAATCCTCTAATGAGCTTGTTTTTTTGCTGATGCCCTCAATTTCAATATCATGCTCAATCAATGTTTTAGATAGCACCTTTTGTGAAGCTGTCGAATCATAAATTCGAATACAATTGTCATCCATTAGTTTGAAATTAGTAATATTTAATTTACTTTCTATAATAAAGGCAGCTTTTTTCCCATCATTGACAATCACTTCAATATAATCTGTTTGACTACGATTGACAGCGTCCATTGATACTTCCTTAATTAATCTTCCATCTTTAATAACCCCAACTGTATCTGCCAATTGTTCAATTTCACCCAAAATATGACTAGAGATAATAATCGTAATTCCATACTCTTTACAAAGCATCCTAAATAGTTCTCGAAGCTCTTTAATGCCAACTGGATCTAGTCCATTAATCGGCTCGTCTAAAATAAGTAATTCCGGCTTAGTAATAATTGCACGCGCAATACCCAACCGTTGTTTCATCCCAAGAGAAAAGTCTTTTACACGTTTCTTCTCCGTGTTTGTTAGTTTCACTAGATCTAGGACATGGGAAATTTCTTTCTTGTCATAATAGCCCATATATTCACAATGTAGCTCTAACGTCTCCTGTGCAGTTAAATCTTCATAAAAAATTGGGTATTCAATAATCGTTCCCATCCTTTTCAGCACGTCGAATGAGCGGTCCATTAATTTTTCACCAAAGATTTCAATATCTCCACTCGTTGGCTTTGTAAGGTTTGTTAGCATTTTCATGACTGTCGTTTTTCCGGCACCATTAGGACCTAAAAAACCGTATATCTCTCCCTTTTTCACATGCATAGTCACAGCAGAAACGACTTCTTTCCCCTCAAACACCTTCGTAAGCTGATTTGTTTTCACAATATATGTCATGTAGATCTCTCCTTTAAATTTGCTATCCTTATTATAAAAAATGAAACTCTCTAATTTATTACTTGATTCTTACAAATTTCTTAAGCGCAGAAGAAAAGCTTGTAAAGCACTTAAAAAGCTCTACAAGCATGGCTGCTCAGTATGTCATTCGTTTTAAAGAAACTGTAAAAATGGTCTTCTCATATGGGATACTAGAAAGCTGGATGGAACCCTCCATTAATTCTACAAGGCGTTTTGTAATAGTTAAGCCAAGGCCACTCCCTTGGAAGGATTTATTTCTGGAATCCTCAAGTGTATACATTCTTTCAAAAACATTATCAATATGATATTCGCCGATCCCCTTACCACGATCCCATACATCAATAAAAATATTCGTATCATCATTTCTTACTGTGAGCCCAATGATGTTTCCTGCCGCTCCATAGGCAACTGCATTGGACAGTAAATTATTCAAAACCCTATCTAACGCTTCTTCATTGCCACGTGCATATGCGGATATCTCTGGTATTGCTATATCGATCTCTAGGCCCATAGATGTGATCATATCGTAAAATGATAAAATATTTTTCCGGCAAATTTCACTTACATTAATTTTCGTCATTGGATAGTCTGTATCTCCTGCCTCCAATTTTGCCAGGTCAAAAAATGTATGGATTATTTTCAATACTTCCAATGTTTTCGAATGGACGCCAGTGAGCAATCGTCTCTGCTCCTCTTCACTAAGTGAGTGATGAAGCTTCAGCATTTCCGTATAACCTAGTACAACTGTTAAAGGCGTTTTAAGATCATGAGAAATATTGGCCAACATCTTTTTCATAGAGCTTTCCATTTTTCGATGTGTCGCCAGTACTTTTTGGTTGTGGTCTAGCAACGCATTCATCGCAATTAGTAGCTGCTGTAATTCTTGATTAGCCGTCGACACTAAAATCTTTTCGCTCGATTGTTCGTTAATGATTGCTTGCAGTTTTTGATGCATGTATTGAATCATAGCGTTTTGTTGTTTTTTTGCTCTCACCTGAAAAATAATAATACCTAAAAGTAACACAATCATTAGTAATAGTAATATAATCATCAGTTTATCCTTCTAATTTATAGCCGATTCCCCAAAGTGTTTTAATATATAGAGGATTGGATGGATCGTCTTCAATTTTTTCGCGTAATCTTCTTATATGTACATTAATAATATTTTCATCCCCATAGTAAGCATCATTCCAAATCAATTGATAAATTTGCTGCTTTGTAAAAACTCGATTACGATTTGTCACGAATAATTTTAAGATGCCAAATTCCTTTGATGTGAGCTTTATTTGCTGTCCATTCTTCTCAACTGAAAAATTAACAAGGTCGATCGATAATTTGTCTATCTCTACAATATTTTTCTTCTCCTCTACTTGACTGGAGTATTTTGTAGCTCTACGAATTACGGCTTTAACACGTGCCGAAAATTCCAGCATCGAAAATGGCTTGGCAATATAATCATCTGCCCCTAACCCTAATCCTAATGCTTTATCAACATCACTATCCTTGGCTGACATAATGATAATTGGAAGTGATGCTTGCTCTCGTATAATCTTTAAAACTTCTAATCCATTAAGTTTCGGTATCATAATATCCAAGATCACTAAATCAAAGGGGTTGTTTAAACAGTTTTGTAATGCTTCTTCTCCATTTACTGCAGAGGTAACAAGAAACCCCTCCATCGTTAAATAGTTTTCTACCATTTCACGAATGGCTTCGTCATCTTCTACTAGTAAAATATGCTTTTGCACTTTCATGCACCTCTTTCTAATATAAAGCAGTATATATATGACTTATCATTACTATGATCATCACCACAAAGAGGGGTTGATTTCCGTTCCAACTGGGCGCTTTGTTGCTGTCGCTTCGCTTTCGCACAGATAAAACATTTGTTGCTGTCGCTTCGCTTTCGCACAGATAAAACATTTGCCGCTGACGCTTCGCTTTCGCGCAGAGCAGAGCTTCCTGGGGGCGTCCGATGAGCCGCTTGGGGCAACAGATGATTTTTGCGCGAAAGCGTAGTGCTAACGAAGCGTCAGCAGCAGGATGTTGGTCACGAAGGCGTTATCACAGGACGTGATGTTCTTAGCCTTCGTTCCTCTATTGCTAATCCCCAAGGAGTCGCCCAGCCTCCACTCCAATCAACTTATATGCATGGTATACGTTTCAACAAATGTCCTACCCAAAATTTGATGATGTGTTATTTATCTATCATTTTACCATATTAAGGTTGCGCACCAAAAGTGGGGACGATTCGAGAAACTAAAGTCCCCTTTTTATTCTCTCCAGTAATTTTATCTGAAGCCTAAAATGCAGATTTGTAACATACTGTATTGATTGGTATATTGTTAGCAATAATCAAAATAATTTAGAAAGGGCTGGAAAAATGACTTTTAGAAGGAATTACGGTTTTTTTCTATTATATTTTGTATTATTGGGTTGTTATTGTTTTATGCTAGTTCATTAAGTGAAAACAGCATTTTTGGTATTTACTTTTATTTAGGTGCTCTACTGTGGATAATGAGTGTTTATTTTGGGATATCCGGAATTCGATCAAAACAAACAGGTATTTCTAAATATTTAGGATTACTCATCATTTTGCTTATTCTTGTCATCTACGGATCGATGATTGCAATTATGGTGATACGAGGTTTTGAACCTTAAAGATTAATCGTTCACTTGAAGTATTTTGATTGTACGTCTAGAATTACAAATTTATTATTAAACTAAAAAAACTGCCCTGCAAGTCAATTTCTATGACTTACAGGACAGTTTTATTTTTTATTGTTCGACTTTTAAATCACATTGCTCTAATGGAAGCATTTTAGTTTTATGCTTGATTTTATAGCCAAGCCATAAGAATAAGAACAGTGGAATACCGATATAGGAGACAAGGACTCCATACCAGTCTATTGTATTACCCATAAAGGCATTGTAGTTTTGTCCAATAACAACAATCATACAAACCGTAAAGGCAAATAGCGGGCCGAATGGGAATAGCCTTGCTTTATACGGTAACAGTTTCGGATCTAAGCCCTGTACCTCGAATGCTCGACGGAAACGGTAATGGCTAAATGCAATTCCTAGCCAAGCAATGAAGCCAGACATCCCAGAGGCATTTAGAAGCCACATATAGACTACACCATCACCAAAGAATGAAGCTAAAAATGCTAGGGAGCCTACAGCTAAAGTCGCCAGTAATGCGTAAATCGGAATACCTCGACGGCTTAGTTTAGCGAAAAATTTCGGTGCATGTCCATCTACTGCCAATTGCCAAAGCATACGAGAAGATGCGTACAGCCCTGAATTCCCTGCTGACAGCATTGCCGTTAAAATGATAGCATTCATCAATGAAGCAGCAAAGGCAATTCCTAAACGGTCGAACACCAGTGTAAATGGTGAAACAGCGATATCTTCAGATAGCAAACGTGAGTCTGTAAATGGAATCAGCAGCCCAATTGCACCGATCGCTAAAATATAGAATAAAAGAATTCTCCAGAAAACAGACTTAACAGCTTTCGGAATATTTTTACCAGGATCATCTGTTTCACCTGCTGTTATTCCAAGTAGCTCTGTCCCTTGGAACGAGAATCCAGCAGCTAAGAAAATACCAAATGTAGCAAGAAATCCACCGTGGAATGGTCCATCACTGATAAAGAAATTCGTAAAGCCTACCGGAGCGTTTCCTCCTAAAATACCAAAAATCATTAGGAAACTGATAATAATAAAAATGATGACAGTTACAACCTTTATCATGGCAAACCAATATTCACTTTCACCATAGCTTTTTACAGATAATAGATTAAACGTTAAAACGACAGCAATAAATAAAACAGTCCAAAGTGCTGATGAGCTATCTGGGAACCAATATTTCATAATTAATGAGACAGCAGAAATTTCTGCCGCAATTGTAATTGCCCAGTTGTACCAGTAGTTCCAGCCAAGCGCAAAGCCTAGAGCTGGGTCTACAAATTTTGTAGCATACGTACTAAATGAGCCCGATGATGGCATATAAGCTGCCATTTCCCCTAAGCTCGTCATTAAAAAATACACCATGATACCGATTAATGCATAGGCGAGTAGTGCACCGCCAGGGCCTGCTTGCGCAATGGCACCTCCACTAGCTAAAAACAATCCAGTACCGATTGTACCGCCTAATGAAATCATTGTAATATGACGGCTTTTTAATTCTTTTTTCAGCTTCGGTGCTTTATGACCGAGCTGATTGACTTTTATTTCACTCACGATATAGCTTCCTTCCTTTTTTAAGAGGCGAAAAAAATGCCATCACATGAACGTTGCTGTGATGGCTAAGTAAATCCTCTGTTCCTTCAAAATGATAGCTCAACACGTTGTTCAAACGTGACAGTTCTGTTCCTTTCGGAGACAGCCCCAGCATGAGGTTTTCAAGTCCCCTCACACTTCGGCAGTATTTCCTTTCAGCTAATTTCTCTAATGCTTGTCATTTCCATTAACATACTCTTAAATACCGCGACCTCTACCTCACTACAAACATGAGGCATTAAATATTAAATTTATGATGGGTATTAGTTTAACATACGACCTATGGCATTTCAATAACTCGATTAATATTCTATATTTTGTGAATTTTCCACTATTTTTATTATTGTGATAAAGTGGTATAGTGATTCAATCAAGTTTGTTCTAACAAGGGGGGATTTATCTGACTACTCATGAACATACCGATACTTATCCTAGCAGGAAAATTAACTGGAAAGGTACAACCTTATTGCTCGTTATCGGAATAATTTGTATTGCCTCGACATTACGGATGCCGCTAACAGTTGTTGGACCTATCATTTCCTTTATCCGTGAAGACCTCGGCATATCCAATATACTAGCAGGCTTTCTAACAACGATCCCATTGCTAGCATTTGCAATCATTTCACCATTCGCTCCAATTGTCGCACGTAAATTTGGACTAGAATTAACATTATTTTTATCAACTATTCTTTTAGGGGGAGGGATTGTACTACGCTCCCTTGGCACAACTAGTTTACTCGTATTTGGTACGATGCTAATTGGTATAGCCATTTCATTTGGTAATGTACTAATTCCAGGATTACTTAAATTGAAATTTCCCTTTCACGTAGGTTTACTTATGGCATTTTTCACAATGTCGATGAATTTGACGGCTGGACTCGGTGCTGGCATTAGCTATCCTGTTGCCAATTCATCACTTGGTTGGCAAGGTGCACTGGCCATTTCACTTGTTCTTGTGGTGTTAACTATTGTAATTTGGATTCCACAGTTGAAATTTAATAAGCCTGAACCGACTAATAAGACTACGAAAGAACGTACACCATTATGGAAATCACCTGTTACTTGGGCAGTAGCAGGGGCTATGGGATTTCAGTCATTATTATTCTACACAACCGCCGCTTGGATTCCTGAAATATATATATCACAAGGATTAGCTGCAGATCGCGCAGGCTGGATGTTTTCCATCATGCAATTTTCACAAGTTCCAATGGCTTTAGCTGTTCCTATTATCGCTAGTAAAATGACATCTCAACGTCCTCTCGTATTAATGTTTACAGTATTTTACTTAGTTGGCTTTATCGGAGTAGTCATGGAATGGACGACCCTCGCTGTACTGTGGATGGTGCTACTAGGCTTAGCCGGAGGCGCTTCATTCGCATTAGCGATGATGTTCTTTACACTACGTACCCGTACAGCTTTTGAGGCAGCTGATTTATCAGGATTTGCGCAATCACTAGGATATTTATTAGCCGCAATCGGTCCAATCTTATTTGGTTATTTACATGATTTATTCGGTGGTTGGAATATCACCGGCTGGTTATTTGTTGTCGTAACATTTATTCTCTTTATATGTTCATTTAGGGCTTCTAAAAATGAATATGTGAATTAAAAAGGGCGGCTCATGATTAAATTATGCCTCGGCATAATTGATCATGGGTCGCTTTGTATTTGCACAATCTTAAAGTGTGCTGCCTTTCTCTACTAATAAGGTGGTTTCTGATAAAAGTAATTTGGTGTATTGTAAACATTAACATAAGGTTTATGGAAAATATGAGTCGTAGCTGGTGAGAGAGGTGGAATCAACCACGTCCAATTGCCAGTAACCTTTCGATCCGCTGCTGCTTCTGTTTCCTCAAACAATTTAAATTGCTGTGCAGCTGTATGATGATCTACTATGCTGACACCGTCTTCTTTAAAGGAATGCAGAACGGCAATATTCAGCTCAACTAATGCGCGATCACGCCATAGAGAAGCCTGTTTAGTTGTATCAAGATTGAAAATTTCTGCTATAGCGGGCAACATATTGTAACGCTCATGATCTGCTAAATTACGTGCTCCAATTTCTGTACCCATATACCAACCATTGAATGGGGCCGCCTCAAAATCAATACCTGCCATTTGAAAGCGCATGCTTGAAATAATCGGCACTGCATACCATTTTAATCCTAGCTTCTCTACTTGAGCAGATTCCGGATGACGAATAGGTACCTCTAGTACATATTCGTCAGGGATAGTAACCACTTGTGGTTCCCTTCCATCCACCTGTACAACGAGTGGAAGCACGTCAAATGCTGTTCTCTTACCTTGCCAGCCGAGTGACTCACATACTTTTGTAAACTCAACAGAATGCAGATCACCAACGATTCCAGATTCCGTTTCATAGCCAGCATAACGGATTAGCTGATGATTCCATATACGTACACGCCCCGGTGCAAAAATCGTTATTGTTGGACGAATCTTTCCATCATTTGTTGCATATTGAATATGTTCAAGCAATGCGTTGAAAATATCCTCTTCTTTTGAAATATCACGGGCATCAACAACATTCAGCGATTGCCAAAACAATCGACCAATACACTTATTACTATTGCGCCATGCTACTCGCGCACCAAAGATTAATTCTTCCGTTGTCGGTATATATTCGCCTGCTATTTTAATTTGCTGTAATTTATTGTCTAGCCATGTTTTTGATTCATTTTGTTCTACTTGATAAAGTTCTAAAAACCGCTGTACTTCATGTAAATTCATATTGAATTCCTCCATCTCCCCTCATATTAGAGGAATGGAACTATAATCACCACGATAAAATCTGCCAGAAAACATACATATTTTATATATGAAATACTTTGTTCAATATTTTATAGCATCTCTCTTTTATTTTTCTAAAACTAAAGTTATTTATGGATTATGATGCCCATTTTGAGTAGACATTATTAAAATTAGGGGAAATTACAGAGGGAATAACTGTTGAGCATGGATTTGCCGCTTTTTTACGCTGATCCCCTTTCGTACGAAGTCACGGTTGACCAGACCTGATTTCATTGTACGGCTGGGTTTTTTTCTTGTCCATAGCTAGAAGCTCTTTAGAACCCCTCGCATAGCAAGGGGTTTTCAAAAGATACAAAAAAAAGCATGTCGCACTAATGTGCAACATGCTTGATGACCCGTACGGGATTCGAACCCGTGTTACCGCCGTGAAAGGGCGGTGTCTTAACCACTTGACCAACGGGCCGTGGCTCCGAAGGCAGGACTCGAACCTGCGACAACCTGATTAACAGTCAGGTGCTACTACCAACTGAGCTACTTCGGAATAATGGTGGGCCTAAATGGACTCGAACCATCGACCTCACGCTTATCAGGCGTGCGCTCTAACCAGCTGAGCTATAGGCCCATTATTTTGGAGCGGGTGATGAGAATCGAACTCACGACATCAGCTTGGAAGGCTGAGGTTTTACCATTAAACTACACCCGCAGATGGTGGGTCAGGACGGAATCGAACCGCCGACACTTAGAGCTTCAATCTAATGCTCTACCAACTGAGCTACTGACCCGAAAAAATATGGAGGAGGTAGAGGGATTCGAACCCCCGCGCGGTGTTACCCGCCTGTCGGTTTTCAAGACCGATCCCTTCAGCCAGACTTGGGTATACCTCCGAAATATATAAATGGTGGAGCCTAGCGGGATCGAACCGCTGACCTCCTGCGTGCAAGGCAGGCGCTCTCCCAGCTGAGCTAAGGCCCCATGTTAGGAAAGATGGTCGGAATGACAGGATTCGAACCTACGACCCCTTGGTCCCAAACCAAGTGCTCTACCAAGCTGAGCTACATTCCGATACTATTAGGCTTTTTTGGCGCGCCCGACAGGAGTCGAACCCATAACCTTCTGATCCGTAGTCAGACGCTCTATCCAATTGAGCTACGGGCGCATTTATAAAAACTGATGAGCCATGAAGGACTCGAACCTTCGACCCTCTGATTAAAAGTCAGATGCTCTACCAACTGAGCTAATGGCTCATATTAAAAAATGAATGGCTGGGGTACTAGGATTCGAACCTAGGCATGACGGAATCAAAATCCGTTGCCTTACCGCTTGGCTATACCCCAATTATAAATGGGGCGACTGATGGGAATCGAACCCACGAATGCCGGAACCACAATCCGGTGCGTTAACCACTTCGCCACAATCGCCACTATATGTAATCACAGTAGTTTTTGATAACGAGTACCTTGAAACCTGGCAGGGGCAGTAGGAATCGAACCCACACCAAAGGTTTTGGAGACCTCTATTCTACCGTTGAACTATGCCCCTAAAAATGGTGGAGGGGGACGGATTCGAACCGCCGAACCCTAAGGAGCGGATTTACAGTCCGCCGCGTTTAGCCTCTTCGCTACCCCTCCAAGGGATGGTGCCGGCGATAGGAGTCGAACCCACGACCTACTGATTACAAGTCAGTTGCTCTACCAACTGAGCTACACCGGCAAAAAAAAAAATGGCGGTCCCGACCGGGATCGAACCGGCGATCTCCTGCGTGACAGGCAGGCATGTTAACCGCTACACCACGGGACCATTTTGGTTGCG
>NZ_JBIWFQ010000014.1:0-129625 GCF_044763105.1 Lysinibacillus sp. NPDC096212
TTTGAGTACGCTTAAAAACAGTTTTTTAGATGCTTGGTAGCTTAAGAATTTCCAATTCCGATGTTTTTTATGGTTGACATATCACCACTGGGCTTTATCTACTATTGCTTAATTAAAAATGAACAGATCTGTGTATAGAATAAAAAATAAATCCCAATAGCTAAAGTGAATTAATTATGCACCAATAGTACCCCTTAACTTAATAAAGATAACCTAATAAATCTATCTTGCCATTTTCCAATTTTAAATTGCCCACTTCTTTAATCATAAGTTCATTTATAATTTCATGTCGTATTCCGTAAGTCGTTTGATTTTCATCGTCTATTTTTAACCATGTACACTCATTATTAACAGACTTAAATCCTGCATGTCCTCAATACGATCCGCAAATCGAATTAATGACTACTAAATGAATTACAACATAAATGAAAAAGGGTAAGACAAGTGATGGAATGAATTATTTTTAATAGTAGTAAATAAATTAGAAACTAGAAAAAACACAGACTATATTGAGTACATAAACTTTTCAACTACTAAATGCTAATTACTAATTCATAAATTTTTCTTTTACGAGAAAATTAAATAATAAAATTTCGGATTTTTTAAGGAAATTATTGCTTTGATAACACATATGGCCTTCTATGTTGGATGGCCTAAAGCAGCTACAGCGTTAATACTGAGTAAAAAATGACCATATGGTAACGCTTTAAAAGCGTTCATTTAACAGATAATGCTAATATGTGTAATCTAAATTATAGAAAATATTTTACTGTATTAAAGCAACTGTACCTTATTTAATAAAGGAGAGGATTCAGCAATTATTAATGTTGGAAGTGTAGCAGGTATAATCTGCTAGGCTCCTCCGTCCCATACGCAACCAAGGAACTAGTAAACTCAATTCTTTTAAGTACGTGTCAGAAATCCAATTCGATTATAGTCAAATATTTACGTGGGAGTAAAAAGAATATCCGCCTTTGCTTTTAAAAAAATCAGCGCCCTTTAGGTCGCTGGTTTTCCTAGTTTAGAAAGATTGTGAGTTAATATAACCTACTAATGCTTTTTCAGTTGATTTCATTATTTCTTCTTTGTCGTTAGTAGACATGTCTAAGCCTTGAGCACGTATTAATTTCATTTGGTTAATCCCCATCATGTGCAGAACTCCGCGCATATATTGTGGCGCAAAATCTAAATTTACATATCTGTAATTAGTATCAGATTCACTTCCACTCGTAAGGATAAATGTGACCTTAGTAGTTTCGTCTGACATTAATCCAACTGAACCAGTTTCTGTGTATTTGAATGTTTCTCTTGCTGTAAGAATATTATCCAGATAGTCTTTAAACTTTGCAGGTACATTCCAATTGTGCAAAGGCATATAAATATAAATATAGTCTACTGACTTCCATTGTTTAATTAATTTATATTGTGCTTCATGTTTTTTTAATCGTTCAGCAGTCATTTCTTTAGGATTTGTAAAATTTAAAGTGTCAGCAGTAACTTGCGGGATAAAATTATTTGGATCGTAAACGTTTAATACTTCGATTGTTCCTTGACCATTTAATTTTCCTTGTAAAGTTTTTAATCCAACATCTGCTAAGCGGTTTGCTGCTCTTTTTTGATTGTTGTAATCAGGATGAGTCATTAACTGTAAAATTTTCATTGTTCCACCTCTATTAATTTGATTATTTTTGTAGCCCCAGTCTTTTTCTAATTTACTCTTAAACACGTTTTAATTAAAGACTAAATTAATCGACGATTAACACAATCCATAATATATGTTATATTTATTTTTGTCAATTAAGTAAACTTACCAAAGAAGGAGGTTTCATTTATTTGACTAGTACTCTAAATCCTCTTAAGATACAATTGATAATACTTTATCAAAAGTAGGTGAGTTTATATGCAATATAGTGTTGGAGTTGAATATGCTTTACATTGTTTGGTCTATTTAATTGGTGTTCCTTCCAAGGAAAGTGTTGGGATTAAGGATTTGGCAGAGTTCCAAGGACTTTCTGAGACATTTCTTTCAAAAGTTTTCGGTAAATTATCTAAGGCTGGCATTGTAAGTTCTGTCCCCGGTGTAAAGGGTGGATATAGGTTATCTAAGTCCCCTGAAGAAATTTCCTTTTGGGATGTAGTTGAAGCAGTTGAAGGTCCTAAGCCTATTTTTCAATGTAAAAATATTAAAGATAATGGATATTTGTATAGAGAAAGCTGCTGTTCAGCTCCCACCTTTTGTACCATCAATTTAGTTATGCTCTCCGCTGAAGAAAAAATGCGTGATGATTTACGTAGTAAAACACTTTCATGGTTAAATGAAGAACTTGACAGAGTATTACCTAAACAAATACGTGAAGATACTCGGAAATATTTTTCGAAGAGCAACAAATAAAACAAACCTTTCTTAAATTCCTTTAAATGAGGAATTAAGTGAGGTTTTTTCTTAGTTCAAGGAAATGTTCTTTCACTATTACACCCACTCCTCAACTAATCTGCCCGTTAGCAATCCATGAAGTTCATAATCAGCGCTTCATCACAGAAAATGAAGATGGTTCAGAACCATCAATACTGATTCTACGGCTACGTATCGTAAAAAATTGATTAGATAGATAAGGAAAAAACATTTGAAAGTAACAATCTTCAGGAATTTCGAAACATTCGATTAACGAACAGTGACTACTATTGCTCACCTTTTTTTAATTCTTCTTTATTCGAAAGACATTCAGGGTAATAAACGATAACAAATGGCATATCTCTCATTCTCTTTTTAGTTGTAGTGTTTTTGAGGTTAATTGCTATTGTAAAATACATAAAACTTCATAATCAGAGAGGCTGGGACAAAAGTATTTCAGCCAACAAAAATACCGAACTATCCACTAAAACGCTCATGAAATGTTTCGGAATAGTTCGGTTTTTCTATTTATCGTGTTTTGTTAATTTAGAGATTATTCGGCTTTATGAAAGAATCTGTTAGTTATGTCTTAGCCTCTTTTTCAAAGCATACAAAAAGAAAAAACGACATACAATATGCCGTTTTTCAAAATTGATTTTATATCTTTCATTAAAACGGTGCAAAAACCCACACAGCTACTGAATCAACAACCGTTTATAGGGTGCTATCCTTCACTGATCTCGCCAGAAACTTGTCAATCTTTGATTAATTTGGCTTGTGGTCAGGATAAATGGACCTGCAAGCGCCGGAACACCAATGGATACAGCAAATTTCCCCATAAAATCTACTAAATTTGGCCCTGCCACAGCACCAAGTGTTGTTGGCTAGTAACCATATTTCAAAGAGTAATAAAATTCTTCTGCTGTGGCACTTTAGTAATCTTTTGCCTAAAACCCAACGTCTTACCATTAAATGACCAATTTCTAATTCTTTCGCTCTGTTTTGTAACTTATAATTATTACTTTTGCTTGTTCAACTAACCAGCACGTTAGTGAAATAAGAAATCCTATTAACTTTAAAGCTAATAGGATTTCTTATCAAACTTTATTTTAAAACCACACCAACAAAGTGGAAGGCATTTAGTTTTATTATGAAAAAATGATGGAGTAAATGAAAAACTAGTCCCGGATTTCAGGACTAGTCTTTGGAATAACTTATTTATTCTTTATTTGTTGCGATTACACGTGGTTCCGTCGTACTATTTGATGCATCAGTAACAATAACTGCATTTTGTTCTTTGCCTTTATTTGTTGCGATTACATGTGGTTCCGTCGTACTATTTGATGCATCAGTAACAATAACTCCATTTCGTTCTTTGCCTTTATTTGTTGCGATTACACGTGGTTCCGTCGTACTATTTGTTGCATCAGTAACAATAACTGTATTTTGTTCTTTGTCTTTATTTGTTGCGATTACATGTGGTTCCGTCGTACTATTTGTTGCATCAGTAACAATAACTCCATTTCGTTCTTTGCCTTCTTTCAGCGTTGGTGGCTCTTGACCAGTTGCCGCAAAGACGGTCATCCCTCCAATGACTAATGTACACGCTAATGCTGTTCCTAAAACCGACTTTTTCTTTAAGGTCATAATGGACACTATCCTTTCTTCAATCCCATTTTTACTAAAATGATTACAAAGCGGCGTAACCGTATAGGTTTCATCTGCCATATTGATGAGAGATAGTGCATATGTTGACTTTGCCTTATCTCCAAACTGTCTAATAACCCTTTCGTCGCAAGACAATTCAATGTCTCTGTTTACTAAAAAATACATAAACCAAACTAAGGGATTAAACCAATGCAAAGCTACCATAATCGTTAAAATTACTTTCCACAAAACGTCAAAGCGTTTAATATGAATTAATTCATGCGTGAGAATAAACTGAATACTTGCAGCGTCTTCCCAATTTGTTGATTTCGGCAATAAGATGACTGGTTTAAAGATTCCATATGTTAACGGGGTTTTAATTCTATCTGATACTGCAATTTGAATCGTTCTTTTTAATTTATGATCGTTTAGCCATCGATCGAGATACTCATTATTCTTCACTGGGATGGCAGTTTTAAATTCTTTATAAAATCTAACATAGGCCACTATAAAGAATAGAAAAACCCCGATACCCCCACAGGCCCAAAGGTACTGGACGGAATCGCTTGTCATCAAAAGCTGATGAGAAAACGTGCTTGATGTTTGTGCGATTTCGATTGTATGGTGCATACTTTCCGAATCATTTGAGTGAGTGAGCGTAACAAATACGTTTTTCAGCATAGGCTGTATGCTCAACTTTGAATAAAAAGAATAGGGGATGAGTAGTTTAAATGCAACGATTCCCCAAAGAATTAAAAATGTTTGCTTTGGCACTTTATTTCTTACTAACATCCTCATCAATAGCACAATGATGAGGATGAGAGATGCGTCTACACTCATGTTGAGAATACTCATATCATAATTCCTCACTCAAGATCTTTAACAATTTGTTTTAATTTATCAATCTCACTCGCGGACATTTTTTTCTTGTCTAGTAAGGATGCGAATAGTAAAGATTTAGAACCATTAAATATTTTATCAATCAATTCCGTCGTTTCTTGTTCTTGTATCTGTTCTTTTCTGACGATTGGATGACAGATAAAGTTAGGTTCAATTCTTTCGATGGCCTCTTTTTTTATACATTTCTTTATGACGGTATAGGTGGTATTTTTATTCCAACCTATTCGTTCGTTTAACATTTGTGAGAGCTGTTTAGCTGTCAAATCGCCTTCTTCCCATAAAATATTCATGACTTGTAATTCCGAATCAAACAATTTAACTTGCATACGCGCATGCTCCTTTTCTTAAGTGGACTATTGCAATAGTTTGCCACACCCTAATACTACTGCGATAGTCTGTAGTTGTCAAGACTATTGAGATAGTCTGTTGGAAAGAATCCATTTTAAGGGCATAATTATACAGATAAATTAACCTTTGAATACTGTGTCTAAACCCATTTATCAATACTTATCTTAATTTTTCTCTAGAAAATTGATTCTCCAGTCCACCCAACTACCCATAATTTGCAAAAAGTTTTTGGACATCAGATGACTTTCCCATTTGATTTCTACTTTCTTGATGAAATTAGTGTTCTCCTCCTAGAACTTTCCGAGCTAGTATGCCAACGCACTCGATCGAAAGGATGGGTGGTAGTTTCAACATCAAGAATAAATTCTCTTACTTTCAAAGTGACCTTTTGAACGTTTGGGAAAAAATATTATTAACAGAAGACTTTACCAACTATTTCCACAAGCCTTCGATCAGGTTAAGTTATGGGCTGTAGGGAGGCAGAAAAGCGGGTTTTAGCCTGTCTTCGGACGTATTTTTATTAGCAATGTTCCTAATGTAAAAAAGAGTGCTAGGTCCTCATTGAATTTAGATTTGCTTTAGAACCTGCACTTAAAATTCTGATTGATGTCAACTGTGAAGTGAAGCCGAAGCAAATTAAAGAGCCATCATCAAAGAAGACTTTACTAAGCTTTTATCGAATTTTAAATGTAGATAAGATAAATGGGCCTGCAAGCGCCGGAACACCAAACAGCAAATTCACCCATAATATTTACTAAATTTGGCCCTGCCACAGCCCCAAATGTTGTTATTTAGTTACCATATTACAAATAGACAAAAATTTTCTGCTATAACAATTTTAGGGCGGTCTGTTGCCTATTTAGTTACGAACAGGGCTGCCAGTATTCGGTGTATCAACGCCAACAAAGGAATCTTTTTGAATACATAAAAAATCAATGCTATACTCATAACACTTTTTTTATTTAAATCTTTAAAAAGGCTTAGGGATATCTCCTAAGCCTTTCAATCTTTCTCTTATTGTATAACGCTTGATTTGAAATCGTCTAAAGAGGTAAAGTAGTTATCAATCCTTATTCCAATCTATTGAGTTAGTATTTGTTGGTTTAAAATAAGATTTATACAAAATATTCTTATACAAACCTAATCTAACAAAATGATCAGAGCTTTGGTATATCCTTCCCGTCTCTACTTCATTAGAATGTAATTAAGGTTTAGGATGTATACTCATTATAGAAAAGTGAAATTATAAAAAAGCTTCAATTGACGCTGCTTTTTTCAATTCGAGAACAAAGGCTTTATATTTCTCTTCACGCTTTTCATATTCAAGGATGACACGAATGTATTCCTTTTGCATATCTCCGTTTTCAGGTGATTTTTGGTATTCATGTTCAATTTCTTCCTTGGATACACTGTTGTCTCCCAACTGATTATCAATAAATCGTTGCATACGCAATTCTTGCAATACTAATTGTTCAATCTCCAGTTTAGAGTAATCTTCTGATTCATCAATTCCAAACTCGTCAAATAATTCTTGCATACAATCAGTAATTTGTTCTTTATCAGGTTTCCATCCGGAAATGCTTCTATCCTCATTCATTTTTTGTACAATAAGCTCATGTTCAATGACTGATTCAAGAGCACAATAATAACACTCAAGAAGGTCTGATGAAGACATTTCAGAAGGTATGATACCCAACTTCATGTCGTTAATCAGCTCAATATTTAAATAGTTTAAATTTATTTCATAATCGTTAAATCTTGCCACGATGAATGGTAGTTGGATTTTTTCATTGTCAGTCAACATCAAAAAATCCGTAATAACTACATCCTCTCTACTTATACTTTGGCTGGAATTATTTTGTTTGTTTATCACTAATCATCACCATTTTCAGTCAATTTTTTAATTGCAGTTTCTATTTTTACAAACGACTTTTTAGCTCCAGGGATATTTCCTTTAATTAACAATAGGTTGCGTTCACTATCAACCTTTATGATTGTAAGATTTTGAATAGTGGTCTGTTTTCCACCCATACGTCCGGGCATTTTCTTTCCTTTGAATACTTTCATGCCATCATTTTTGGCGATTACACCGATGGAACCAGGAGCTCGATGGAATCTTGAACCGTGAGATGCAGGACCGCCACTTAATCTATGTCTTTTAATGACACCTTGAAATCCTTTTCCTTTAGATATACCAGTAACATCTACTATGTCGCCTTCTTGGAATATATCTGCACTAATACGTTTTCCAACATCTAATGATGCTCCACGAATTTCTTTAACATATCTTTTAGGAACGGTATTTGCCTTTTGACTTCTTCCAATTTCCGCTTTGATTGGATTCTTTTTATCAGAAAATCCAATTTGGATTGCATCGTATCCGTCATTTTCCAAGGTTTTCTTCTGTAACACCACATTCTCTTCCACTTCGACAACCGTCACAACTATGGGATTTCCACTATCACTAAACACTTGAGACATGCCTATTTTTCTCCCTAAGATTCCTTTTATCATAAATATCCTCCTAATAATTTAATTTATTGTTAGTAATAAATTATTAGGGTACTTCCCACGTTCTAAACATTACTCTCACCCTTATTTATTGGTTATTGTTTTTTGATAGTTTCCATACAACTGCCCGCAAGCAGCATCTATATCAATACCAAATTGGCTTCTAATGGTAACGTTAATTCCTGCTGACTTTAATTCTTTATAGAAGTTTACAACTTGATTCTCATTTACTTCTTCAAACCTCATAGGTGAACTAACAGTAGGGTTATATCTTATGATGTTTACATGAAACAAGTTCCCTCTCTTATATCTACCTCTTAAAAGGCTTACTACTTTTTTCGCATGGTCAATAGAATCATTAACTCCAGGCAACATAATATAAGCAATATAAACTTTTCTTGAGGTCACACGTATATGCTCATCTAATGTGTCCATTACATCCAATAATGGGTAGCGTTCATTAATTGGCATTAACTTGCTACGTTGTTCATTAAAAGGAGAATGTAATGAAAACGTCAGGTTGACCTGCGGATAGTTTTCAGTCATTTTTTTTATGCCCGGAATAATGCCTATAGTCGAAATAGATAACCTGCGAGGACTTAAAGCAAATAACTCCGGATTTGTAAGTACATTTAAAGCATCAAAAACTTGCACATTAGCTAATGCTTCTCCCATTCCCATAAAAGAAATACTATCAATTGAATGTCCTTTTAAGTGAAAGTACAAAATTTGATCAGTAATTTCATCTGACGTTAAGTTGCGTTTTAAACCTATATCTCCTGTTGCACAAAATTTACAACCAAAATTGCAACCGCACTGCGAGGATATACAAAATGACTCCCAACCAGCTTTATATTTCATATTTACCGTTTCTATTTTTTCGTCTCCTGAAATTCCAAATAAGACTTTTATAACTTGTTCAGAATGTTGTGCCTTTAAAGCAGCAATATTTAAAATCGATTCTCCAAACTCCTTAATTAACATTTTTCTTAGGGATTTAGGAAGAACCGTTATGTCATTGAAATTATTTATTCTCCCTTGGAATATAGCATTTGAGATTTGATTCATTCTAAAATTAGGAAATTTATTCTGCATCAAGAACTCTTGAATTCTTATATACTTGTTTTTTTGTTGCATGTTTTCTCATCCTTCCATAAAACTCTGGTTTGTTTGAGTAAATAGAAGGGAGTTATCATCTAACCTTTTTATAAAAATTAGGCACAAAAAAAACACCGACACAATTATCGGTGTTATGCTTAAATAAAATCACGCACAAATAAACAAGGACATTATGTCATTGAATTAGAGTTTATTTGCCGTAGAGAAAAAGCTCCGATAACTGTTTTTGTATGGTTATTTGGCTTAAAAAAGGACAGACTACTCCCTTTGTACGCCAAACCATTTCCAATTTTTGCATTTTTACCATACAAAATTCTAAAAACTGTTATCATTGCTTTCACCTCTTTCTTGTCAATATTAGTAATAAGCACCATATCATAAAGATTCCCATATGTAAAGTTTAAAACATAAACAAATGCATGACGTTAAAGTATTAACTAATCTGCACGATAGCTTAAGATACAGCAGCCAAAAATGGAGGCTGTATCTTAAGCTCTTGCAACTCATTGGTTACTTTGACACCCAGCTAATGATAATGTAGCATAACTTACATTAGCCACTACCATGCCTGATATAGCACTGCCTGAAGCCCCTGCTAGTGCAACTAAAACATCTATTTTACCTTTTGTTTTTGCGCGAGAGGAAGGCCCAGTTGAATCGACTTTTTGAGCAGTACTTGTTTCAATTTTAAAAAACGAATACGAATAGTTAAACATCTCTTCCAAAATCCGTTGAATATTTAAACACTTTTAAAATCTATTTTTATGAAATTTTTCTTTTATTACCATCATCGAGTTACGAATTACATTAATTTCACTATCCGTTAGTCCACTAAACAATTGAATTATTTGTTGATCTGACTGAATATTAATTTTCTCTAGCAATTCTTCTCCCTTTTTTGTCAATAATAGAAGGTTTTTTCTACTGTCAATCGTTGAGCTTTTTTTCTCTATTAATTCTTCCTTCTCTAACTTACGTAAAATTCTGCTCATATAGCTTCTATCAATATTAAGTTCTTGCACGAGAATATTCGCAATACACTCAGTTCTCTCGCTTATTTCAAATAGTATTCGTGCTTCAGTCAGTGAATAATCTGTATCAAGAATTTGGTTATTAAATAAACCAAGTACCTTTGTGTAAAATCTATTGAATTGTCTGATATCGTAAATAATCTCTTTATCCATATATTCTCCTTTAGTTGACTTTGTCCACTTTTAACATTAATATAACTATATCCTTAAAATGTGGACTTTGTCCATGTTTTAGGGATGCCATTTTCAAAAAATCTTTCGCAATCTTATCTTTATTATTACCGAATTAAAGGAGATTATATAATATGATTATTCGAAAAATTAGAAAAGAAGACAATGCAAAGGTAAAGGAAATAATACAAGATTCACTAAAATCACTTGGATTAGCGATTCCTGGGACAGCTTATTTTGACCCTCAACTTAACGACCTTCACCAATATTATAATAATTTAAAACATGCAAACTATTGGGTAGTAGAAATGGAAGGAGAGGTAGTTGGTGGAATTGGTATAGCACCTCTTAACGAACATGATAAAGTTTGTGAATTGCAAAAGCTATACTTAAGTACAAAAACACAAGGTTTAGGATTTGGAAAGATGCTAATGGAAACAGCTTTGTCATTTGCATCTAAACATTATGCACAGTGCTACTTAGAAACAATGCATCAATTAAAAACTGCATGTATGGTATATAAAAAATTTGGATTTACACTTTTACATGAGCCACTCTCAGGTTCTGAACATTCTACTATGAATGCCTGGTATTTAAAAGATTTGAATTAACCAGAAGTCCATTAAAAACGGCTATTTGAGGAATTTTTATCGCATATTAGAATTCTCTACTGCGGCACTTTAGTAGTTTCTTATCTGAAACCCAACGTCTTACCATTGAATCAACTTTTAATTCTTTCGCTACTGTTTTATAACTCATTCCATCTTTTGATTCGAATTAATAAAGTTATTTAGTTTTAATCAAAAAGGTAAGAGCCTTACTACAAAATAAATTAGAACAAACAACTAATGAATTACTCGAAGCGAGATATACAATTGAGAAAATTATAGCAGCCTTTAATGAGGTAATTAAGGCATGTAATCAAACAGAAGCAGATTATAAAACAAATAGCTAATTACATAGTTATTTGCTTTTATTAAGAGGAAAAGGTTCTTTTGATTTACATTTCGGAGTACCGAATGCCAACAAAAGAACCTTAAATTAAGTTATTTTTTAATAAAATTTTATTTAAGTTCACACTAAATTCTTGATTTTACTGCATGTTAAAAAAAAGATTACATTGGTTACTTAGAAACTATTTTAATAACCATTAAAAATTTTAGTATCAATAATTTATCTCAAGCTTTTCTTGACCAAATGACAACTGGAATAAGGATTAAAGATAATAGACCTCCAGCTAAAGATAATGTCGCATAACTCGCATTAGCCACTACCATCCCCGAAAGAGCACCACCTGAAGCTCCTGCTAATGCAACTAAAACATCAATTTTTCCTTGCGTCTTCGCACGAGTGGAAGGCTCTGTCGAATCAACAATTTGAGCAGTACCACTAATTAAACCAAAGTTCCAGCCCAATCCAAGTAAAGAAAGAGCTACGATTAAAAGAACCATAGAATCGCTCGGTGCGAATGCTGCTATTAAACCTGCACATAACAACGTCACTCCCGAAGCTATACTCATGGCTGTTCGTCCAATTTTATCAACAAGAATACCTGTTACGAGCGACGGAAGATACATGGAACCAACATGAAATCCTATAACAATTCCTACTTCCGATAAACCATGACCATGATGTTTCATATGTACTGGTGTCATCGTCATGATAGCAACCATTACGATCTGAGTAAGAACCATAACCGTTGCACCAACTGTAAGACCTCTTTTATTGATAGCTTTTTCACTAAGGGATTCCATCTTATTTCCATATTCATTCTCTCGTTTGTTCGCTTCTATCATTTTTGCTATTTCTAACGGATCAGGACGCAACATAACAAAAAGGACAAGACCCGCTAAAATAAATGCTGTTGCAGATAAGATAAATGGACCTGCAAGCGCCGGAACACCAATGGATACAGCAAATTTCCCCATAAAATCTACTAAATTTGGCCCTGCCACAGCACCGAACGTTGTCATCATCATTGTTGTACTGATAGCCGTTGCTCGTTGTTTATTATTGGCTAAATCTGTCCCTGCATAGCGAGCCTGTAGATTTGTTGCAGTCCCTGCACCGTAGATTACTAGAGAAGCGAATAATAAAATAACACTATTCATCATGGCGGCAATTACTACACCAATTGCACCGAGTCCTCCAACAATAAAACCTGTTGATAAACCTGTGCGACGCCCATAACGTTGTGATAATTTCCCTACAACTAAAGCCGCACCTGCCGATCCTAAAGTAAATAAAGCGGATGGTACTCCTGCATAAGCATCCGTTCCCAGCATTTGTTGAGCTAAAAGTGCCCCTACCGTAATACCTGCTGCTAGCCCTGCCCCACCAAAAACTTGTGAGAGACTAACTACGATTAGCACTCGCTTATATAAGCCCTTTAGCTTTTCAGGTGAATCAATATAACTGTCTGTCACTTCTTGTGCTTTTCCAAGCATCTTTCAACACCTTCTTTCTACTTTCCCCTACATCTGCACGAAGAAAAATCTTTCTTCTGTACCGGGGACAAATAACGAAATGATAGTAAATAATCATACGGTTGTGTCTGTTCTTCTATATTCGTTCACCTACACAATGTATCAGTTTTTTTATAAACCACAATATACATACAAAAAAGAGTGGGATTTTCGGATACTAGATGCACCACAAATCTTTCTGGTTTTAGTGGCACTCCCTATCCAAGCTCACGCTCATCCCACACCTGATGGATTGGGCATTCCCGTTCGGAAAATCAATAAAAATGTAGACTTAACTAAGAAATAAGAACTGTCAAAAACCGCTTACAGATTTGACAGTTCTTTTTCTGGTTATATTTAATGAGCATGCATAACAACATTCTTTTTCTTTGAATAAAGTAAAAAAGTGATGGTTAAACTTAAGCTAATAATTCCAAAAACAAGCCCCAATCCACTTAAACCAACTAAATCCAGCATCATGCCTGTTGATAATAAGACGACCTGAAAGATGACAGAATCAATCATATTACGAAATGAGAAAAATCGCCCATGAAAATCTTTTGGCACTTGCTTTTGAAAAATCACCATTGTCGTTGGGAAAAAACAGCCTACTGAAAAACCAAAAACTCCAAAAGCCACTAATGCCAAAATTTTAATATCCGAGAATATTAGCATTAGCTCCATCGAACCGATGATAAATGCTAATATAAAAAGTAGTGTTCCAGTGTTCAGCCGTTCTGTAATAAATTTCAAACCAGCTGCACCTAGCATAAAACCTATGCCCTCAACTGTATATAATAATCCTGATATTGTCGTTGAATGATGAATCTCAGAAATTTTCATAATAACTAAATTAAAGGAACCTAAAAATAATGTTGGAATTAACATTAAGACAAGTGTCATTAAAACAACAGGGTGCTCCCTCACCATCGGTAACACTTCTTTAAAGTCGCCATTTTCTTTAGTTGCCGACGATTGATTTGCCGTTTCATCTAATTGTAGGAAGTTCGTAATAACAAACATCATTATATAGACAATAAATGAAATGATGTACAACCATTTCAGCTCAAAGAAACTTAGCATGAATCCCGCTGCAGCAGTACCTATAATCCTTGAAATCGTTCGAGCATTCATTTGCCAAGCATTTAATGTAATTAAATCTTTATCCTTAACGATCATTGGAATAATAGATTGTAGAGCAGGCATATAAAAGGCGGCTGCTATTTGCAACGTAATTAAAAAAAGAATCATCCAAATAACCGAATTTGTATAAAGTGCCATAAACATAAATAAAACACTTATAATTCGCCCTACACTAGCCCACTGTACAACTGTTTTTTTCATCGACTTGTCAATAATACGCCCAGCCAACGGACCTACAACTAAACCCGCCAATATACCGCTAGAAATAATTAATGATTTGTGAAAGTCAGACGGAACGACCTCCTGCATAAAAGCAAGATTCCCTATAATCCCAGCCCACAAGCCAAGACCTACAACAAATTCACCTAATAAAATTATCCATACATTCCGATTATGCCACATGCGTATCTCCTTGTTGTTTCATTTAGTAATCATTACATAGTAATAAAATTACAAATATTCGCACAGAGGCGTTTTACAATAATTGTATTTTTATGAATGTTAAAAAATATTTTCTACTCTATAAATATGTATTCCGTTTAGACCTTTCATTATGTTTTCTTGCCTTTTCGAATTGCTTTAAACAGTATACTATTTTTATAGAAAGTAAAAATCAGGCAAAAGTTTGAAATAATCAACAGGCAAATGACAAAAAACATCGTTTGATTCTATTATCAAACGATGTCAGACTGTAGATAAACGTTACTTTTTTTGTATAAAACTTTATGATAATTTTAATCAGCAAACCTACCATTTAGCATTTTGTGAGGAGCGTCGATACTGTCACATTTTCCTCCTGAAGTTTATGTGGTAAGGCTAGTTTTTTATATAGTGTAAAGCATAGCCATCATATTATTTTGGTTTCAGCTTGTCGACTCTTACTGTTGATGTGGAGATTGAAGCCAAGCCCGTGGAAAGCGTCACTCGGAGTGAAAATCAACTATTTATTGATACACACTAATTTATATTTATTCTTTTGTCGACAAGCTGACATCATTTGATACATGATCAAACGATGTTTCATCTTTACATAGCTTCTAATTGACTAACGAGCGATTTTCTTCGGCGCTCGGCGATTTTTTGACCTACTAATACAATGATAAATATTAAACCCACGGTTGTTGCCATCATCCCTGCAATGGACGTATCCCAAAGCTTCGCTAAATAATAGCCTATTACCGATGCTGCAGCCCCAAATAGCATACTATACATAAACATTTGTTTAATCGTTTTGCTTATTAAATAGGAGGTGGCAGCTGGTCCTATTAACATAGCGACAACTAAAATCGCGCCGACACTATCAAATGCAGCAACGGTTGTAAAGGAAATGGTTGTCATAAAGCCATAATGTAGAAAAATTACTGGTAAACCGATGGAAGCAGCATAAACTGGGTCAAAGGTTGTTAACTTCATTTCCTTAAAGAATAATAGAAGGAACCCAATGTTAACTATCAGTACAAACAATAGCATCCATACGGCCTTTGGCATTGTGATTGACAGTAATGTCCATCTATCCCAAGGTACAAATGCAATTTCACCCATTAATACATGCTCAACATCTAAATGTACATTACCAGCAAATAATGTGATGAGTAGAACACCTGCAGCAAACAAGGACGTAAAGACAACACCAATGGCAGCGTCCTCCTGAATGCCAGAGGAATTTAGTAATTGCACAAGGTAGGCCGTCAGAATTCCTGCGAATGCTGCCCCAATTAACATCCAAAAGCCATTTAATGTTTGAGTAATAATATAAGCCATGACGATGCCAAACAATACTGTATGACTAATCGCATCTGCTATCATCGACATTTTTCGTAAAATTAGAAAGACACCTGCAATCCCGCATGTAATTCCGACTAATATGCCGGTAAAAACAACCCAAAATTCAATCAACCTAACTCACCTTGCTTTCGAAACTGCATTTTCCTACGATATTTATTAAATTGCCCAGCTGGACTAATGAAATAGGAAATAAAGAAAATGGCAGCTGCTACTAATACAATAATAGGACCTGTCGATAATCCTGTTCGTATTGAGCTAATAAAGGTTCCAGTAATACCTGACACTCCACCAATTGCTGCACTAAGTACAAGCATTGAGCTCAGCTTTCTTGTCCATAATTTAGCACTAGCGGCTGGAATGATTAATAATGCCGACATTAAAATTACACCCACTGCCTGTATGCCTGTGACAATAGTCATGACAATTAAAACAGTTAGGGTAGCTTTTAAAGCTTCAATCGGTAAGCCAATTCCCTTGGCATAAACAGGGTCAAAGATAAGGAGCTTCCATTCTTTATAAAGAAGCAGGCTGACCACAATAATTATGGTTGCACTTAAAAGTAACCACATTAAATCAGCTTTTGTCATCGTCGCTGCTTTCCCAAAAATAAAATTATTTAGACCACTTTGATTGCCTAATGGACTTCGATTGACAACTGTTAAAAATACAACGCCAATCCCAAAAAATACAGTTAAAACCAACCCAATCGCTGCATCTGCTTTCAACTTCGAAAAAGAAACAATCCATTGTATACAATACACAGACAAAGCAGATGTAATGCCAGCTCCAAGCATTAATATAGGTAATTCTTTTTGCCCTGTTAATAGAAAGGCAAGTGCGATTCCTGGCAGTGCAGCATGTGCCGCCGCATCGCCTACCAAACTTTGCTTTTGGAGGAAGGAGAAGGTCCCAGTTATACCTGCAGCTATTCCAAGTAACATCGTACCGATTAGTACCCAAAGTAAGTTACCACTTAACATATTCTCCCTCCTTATACATTTTGCAGCATGAACAGTTTACCACCATAAGTTTTTTGTAATTGCTCCGGTGTAAAAACATCTTCTGTTGCTCCTGATGCTAAAATTGTTTTATTTAAAAGAATTGTATAATCAAAGTATTCTTTTACTGTTTGTAAATCATGATGTACGACAAAAATACTTTTGCCTTGAGCTTTTAAATCTTTTAAAATATCGATTATCGTTTTTTCTGTAGCAGCATCTACCCCTGCAAATGGTTCATCTAAGAAATAAATATCTGCATTTTGGGATAGCGCTCTTGCTAAGAACACCCGTTGCTGTTGTCCGCCAGAAAGTTGACCGATAGAACGGTCAGCGAAATCCTGCATGCCTACACTAGCAAGAGCCTGTTGTGCTAAAGTTTTATCCTTCTTAGTTGGTCTTTTAAATAATCCAGTATGTCCGTAACGTCCCATTAGTACAATATCAAGAGCATTAGTTGGAAAATCCCAATCTACAGCATTGCGCTGAGGAACATACCCAACTACTAAGCTTTTTGGTTCAAAAATTTTCCCAAGAATTTCAACTCTTCCTACCTTATTTGGTAGTTGATTTAAGATGGCCTTTAAAAATGTAGATTTCCCCGCTCCATTTGGACCTATAATGGCTGAGAGATGTCCCGTAGGAACTGAAACACAGGCATTTTCTAATACTATTTTCTTATCATATGCGACTGATAAATTTTCAACTGTTAATGCATTCATATTTTTCACCTACTTCAATGAATCGACGATTGTATCGATGTTATGTTGATACATACCGATATATGTACCTTCTTTTGTTCCCTCAGCACCCATAGCATCCGAGAACAATTCTCCACCAATCACAATGTCATGACCTTTTTCTTTTGCACCTTCAATAACAGCTTTCATTGCTTTATCGGAGACACTTGATTCAATAAAAATGGCTTTAATTTTGTTTACCACTAAAAAGTCCACCATTTCTTGCACATCTTTCACACCATATTCTGAATCTGTACTTAGCCCCTGTAAGCCACGCACTTCAAATCCTTGACTTCTACCAAAATAATTAAACGCGTCATGGGCTGTTACTAATATACGCTGCTTTTCTGGGATTTCGTTTACTCGATCCTTTGCATATGTTTGTAATTCATCAAGCTTTTTCAAATAAGCTTCCTCATTTTTTTCAAAATCCTCTTTATATTGCGGATATTCTTCCTGAAGTTGGTCTCCGATTGCCTGTACGACTCCTTTCCAAAGTTCAATATCAAACCAAATATGTGGATCATGTATCAAAGTTTCATCATCACTAACAAGTAGATCCTTCTTATTTAATTTTTCACCTACAGCGAGCACAGTTTTGTTTTTTGACATTTGCTCAAAAATATCAAGCATTTGCCCCTCTAGATGTAATCCGTTATAAAAAATAACTTCTGCTTTATCTAATTTTGACAAATCACTTTGTGTAGCTTTGTATAAATGGGGATCTACCCCTGGTCCCATCAAAGCTGTTACCTTTAAATGATCGCCGCTAATTTCTTTAATTGCATCTGCAATTTGACCAGTTGTTGCAACCACAACTCCTTTCTTTTCACCCTCTATTTCAGTAGAACAACCAAATAGCAATAGTGAAAATGATAAAACAAGTACTCCTAAAAAGCGTTTCATGAATTTCAATACCTCTTCTTTCTCTTTATATTTTAGGCATAATCCGTAGTTGATATGATCATTCTGACAACTAGACATCTTTTACGGGCAATAACGCGCTACTTCCTGTTATCACTTTTTTCAGAAGGTCAATTGTTTGCTATACCCACCAAATCGAATGCTGTCAACATCTAGTTCATATCACCAATAGCCTATTTTATCTGATTTTCTTTACAAACTGGCGCCAGCTTATTCAGAAAACAATTGTCATCATTCCCGCTTCGACAGACTCAGTTATTTTCCATAAAATGCGAAAATTAATGAAATATCTCACGAAAAAATCGTCAGTTTCAAATTATCCGATTCTTTCAT
Source organism: Lysinibacillus sp. NPDC096212 (assembly GCF_044763105.1). Lineage (NCBI taxonomy): Bacteria > Bacillati > Bacillota > Bacilli > Caryophanales > Bacillaceae > Lysinibacillus > Lysinibacillus sp. NPDC096212. The sequence goes on from NZ_JBIWFQ010000014.1 coordinate 18,508, forward strand.
TCACACATTTTTATTTCCTGAATGATATTTTGTTTCCTTAAAGAAAAATATATGCCCAATACGAAAAAAAATCAACCCCTTTACAAAAATTTCTCGAAAAAAGGTTTTTTCTTCTAAAAAATTTACACATTTTTTACTTTTGCCTAGCACAAAAACGACGAGGTTGATATATAACTGCTCAAAACATTAAAAAAATGCGAGAAATCAATTTTAGACATTGATTTTTCGCGCTTTAAATTTTGAAAACACTTAAGTTCCAGCCTCTTTATATTTCTTTCATTATTGTGTAACACTTGAGTTGAAATCGGCTAAATATGGTAAAGTAACTATCAATCCTTACTCCAATCTATCGAATTAGCTTTTTAACCCTTCTACAGCAGTACAAAAATCGCACATTAACAACATTCATTTTTATAGACGCTAGAGATACAGGAGAAGATGAATTTATTGCCCTATCTGATGGTGCTGATGATTATGTAAATAATCCATTTTTTCCAAAAGTTTTATTAATGAGGGCGAAAAAATTGTTGCAACTGGAATCCATTCAACGAATATACGATATTTCAATTGATATTTCAGGCAAACGTGTTTGGAAATCCGGAAAAGAATTGATTTTAACAAAGACGAATACTAGCTTTTACGTATATTTAGCCTAAATAGAAGACAAATATTATCGCGAGATCAACTACATTTAGTATGGGGAATAGACTATGAGGGTGATCCACGAACGGTAGATACACATATTCGGCGTCTACGTGAAAAAATTGGAGAGGATATTATCCAAACGCATCATGGTGTCGGATATAGCACAAGGGAATGAAACGGAAAATTGGAACAAAATTTACTATTTATATAACTCTTGTTGTTATCATCACATTTAGCATCTCACTTGCGGTATGTCAATTTTTTCTACCAAAATATTATCTTCATCAATTGAACCAAAAAGTAACGAATGCTTTTTCAGCGTAAAAGGAATTTGAAGATAAGAGTTTGGTCGAGCATCAATTTGATGTAACTATTCTTAATATCACTAGAAGATAATATTAATGTCCTAAATGAAAATTTAAAACAGCAACTTGCAAGAGAACATATTGCACTTAATATATTTGGGTTTCCGAAAAAGTACTACAAAAAGTTGATGAGGATAAGATTGTCGGCAAGGTTTATAATTAAGGAAAACAAAAGTCCAGTTTTATCGCTAATTATGATTGGAGCCTCTATGGCTAATTTTATTGATATAGCTTATTTTATTAATCGTTTTAACATATTCTTTTTGAAAGTCAGCGTCTTGGTAATTATTGTTATTACTACCTTTCTATCTCGAAAACTAACAAGACCGTTAAATGAACTCAAAAAAGTTGTAAAAGAAATTGGCGAGTTGGATTTTAAACAGGCTAAAATTCTGACAGGAGATGAAATCGAGGATCTTGCAAAAAGTATTAATAAGATGAGTAAAGCACTAGAAAAAGCGCAGCAGGATCTATCTAGACGGAACATTGACTTAAAGCAATTTATGATAGGTTTAACACATGAGCTTAAAACTCCCTTAGCATTAGTTAGAGTATATTCCAGTGGAATTGAAGATGATATGGATGATGGAACTTATCTTGCAACCATTAACAAACAAGTTGATAGAATGAAAAAATAATTACAGATATGCTTTATTTCGCCAAAACAGAAGAAAACGATTCTAATAAAACAAACTTTATCCTGATATTGTCGTTGAATGATGAATCTCAGAAATTTTCATAATAACTAAATTAAAGGAACCTAAAAATAATGTTGGAATTAACATTAAGACAAGTGTCATTAAAACAACAGGGTGCTCCCTCACCATCGGTAACACTTCTTTAAAGTCGCCATTTTCTTTAGTTGCCGACGATTGATTTGCCGTTTCATCTAATTGTAGGGAGTTCGTAATAACAAACATCATTATATAGACAATAAATGAAATGATGTACAACCATTTCAGCTCAAAGAAACTTAGCATGAATCCCGCTGCAGCAGTACCAATAATCCTTGAAATCGTTCGAGCATTCATTTGCCAAGCATTTAATGTAATTAAATCCTTATCCTTAACGATCATTGGAATAATAGATTGTAGAGCAGGCATATAAAAAGCGGCTGCTATTTGCAACGTAATTAAAAAAAGAATCATCCAAATAACCGAATTTGTATAAAGTGCCATAAACATAAATAAAACACTTATAATTCGCCCTACACTAGCCCGCTGTATAACTGTTTTTTTCATCGACTTGTCAATAATACGCCCAGCCAACGGACCTACAACTAAACCCGCCAATATACCACTAGAAATAATTAATGATTTCTGAAAGTCAGACGGAACGACTTTTTGCATAAAAGCTAGATTCCCTATAATGCCAGCCCACAAACCAAGACCTACAACAAATTCACCTAATAAAATTATCCATACATTCCGATTACGCCACATGCTGTATCTCCTTGTTGTATCATTAATTAATAAATCGTAACAAAATTACAAATATTAACACATAGTCATTTTACAATAATTTAATTATATGTATGTCTTGAATATATTTAGTTCTTTAATTATGTAATATCGCCTTATCGATCACATCAGGAAAGCGATAAAAAACATCGTTTGATTCCATTATCAAACGATGTCCGTGTAGCTTTTATAAAAAGATTGATTGTTTATAAAGAAATGCACTTAAACTTACAGGTTAGGTTAGTCGAAGAAGAAACTTTCAAAACAATAGAAAAGACCTCTTACCCTATTCTAGGATTGTAGACTCCCAATAAACACTAATTCTGATGCATCTCTAGAATCTAAAGCACCGTTCATAATTTCTTGTACATCATTCAAAGTATCCTTAAGGCTGACAGATTGGCCCGGTTTATTTGTAAAGGGCTCAGCAGTATAAAAAGGCTGAGTTAGATATGCTTCAAGTCTCTCTCCTCTTTGATATGTTTGTAACTCAGAGGCCGGAATCCGTTCAATCCCACTAGCATTCACTAATGAACGTAGTTCCCGATAACGGCGAAGAAGTTTTAGGGCTTTTTGTTGAATTGTGAAATGTTCCTGATCTAAATGTGCTCCTTCGAGAACAGTTGATGTTGAACTAAGAGGATTAACAGCTGGATAGCGGTGTCTTGCAGCAAGATCAGCATCAAACTGCCAAAAGGTTTCAAGTGGTCCATAAGGTAAATCTTCATCAACAACTTCACCTGTTAAATCTACAAGGAAAGTTGTAACAGAATGAATTCCAATCCCTTGGAGATTCTCCTGCAGTTGTTGGATTCCTCCTGTTATAACATGGGTTCTGTCTGCAACGAACATAATATCCTTGTCTCCACCAATATTCGCAATACTCTCATACGTGTCTTCAATGGTGTTTGTAATGATTTCTACATTTTCAACAAGGTCATTTAATCCTTGATGTTCACCTTCAGGCATTAAAAGGATTGTTTTATATGCTTCATTTTTAAATCGATAGAGTAATTCTGCTAATACAACGAGCTGACCCATTCCAGGGCGTGCAACCAATCCGACAGTACCTCCTTTTGCTAAAGGAGCAAATAAATCTAAAGTTTTGATTTTAGTTTCTATCATTTCGATTTTCTCCCCTCTGATAATCAGATTATCCAAGCTGCAATCGGCTAATGATGCAAGTGCAACTAAAGTCCGAACCTCGGCTCTACCAACAGGTATTTTTCCCGTGCATAGGTTAGAAACGGTTGCTGATCGCAAGCCAACTTGCCGGGCTGCACTTGTTAAATTCGGTACTTTCCTGCGTAATAAGCTTACGTTTAATCTCAAGTCATCCATTTTTCCACAATTCCCCTCCTTTACTCTATATAGTAAATTAAATGGAGTTATAACGCAATAAAAATTTACTCCTTAAAATAATTTTAATTACTTTAGAGAGTAAATAATATACAAGGCTATTCAAACTCAAGGAAGAGGTGCATTGAATGAACGATTAAGTTGTATGAACACATAAAAATTGTTTTAATTTTTCATTAACTAACAGGGGCTTTAGTGCAACAAGCGTATCAAAAATAATCAAACTTTTTATAATAAATTTTATTTGCCACATAAAATAAGAGCATGTTTTGATTAATCTTTTTTCAAAACATGCTCTTTGAATTTGTCCTTATATCAAAGTTGATATTGTTAATTTAATCAAAATTACAAAGCTACATACAATAGATAAACGTTATGTTTTTACATAAAGCTTTATGGGAGTTTTAAGGCAAATCAGGCATTTATGAGGCACGTCAAAACTGGGTCTACGAAAAATTAGCAAGATATCTCGCTTTCAATTTATTTTAATTTTCTTACAAGGCGACGCCAGCCTATCCAGAAAATAATGACCATCATCCCTGCACCAACAGACTCGGTCAGTTTCCATAAAAGTATAAGAATTAGCAAAATAATTAACGGAAGAATCGTTAGCTTTAGATCATCTAACTCTTTCATTCATGCACTCTTCTTTCATAAGTGACATAATTAGTACTCAAATACTTCCAACAAGCATAAAACACTAAAATTTCTTGTATAAAAAGTGCTGGTGTTTACTCTCGAATTTATATTTTTTGATATGACATATCTCCCCCATCCTACATTTAAATAACATGGATATTGCTTATCTTCATCATATTCTGAAGGTAGCATAATGGAAACCTTCTGCTTTTTTATTTTCACTTGATGATTTTGCATCAAAATTTTTAGCACCATCATTAATTGTTACAAAATGATGCAACGCTTTACTAACAGTCGATGATAGCAGCACTGAATTCTTACATACTCGCTTCTTCCTGAACAATTTCGAATATTTTTGCATTTAACTTATATTTAACCTTCCGCATATTTCAGTTGATACTTTTCCATTACTCGGCTAAAGAACGAGGCTAGAACTTGCTGAAATAGCATACCAAACACTACAGGCATAACCGTCTTTGCAGGAAAGTATGTAGTCGCTACTACAACCCCTACAGCAATATTACGCATCCCTCCTGTAAAAACGAACATCGTAACAATACTTTTATCCTTCCAAAGTATATGCCCTAACACTAAACAAAAAGCATATCCTGATACAGCAAGTAGAAATACGACCAAAATAACACTAACAAGCTCCAAATTAATATTTTTAATATACGGTGCAATTGCACTACTATTAATCATTACAATACTAAATAAGCTAAGTTTTGAAAAAGGGGCTAATTTCTTATCTAGTGTCAGCTCAATTTCACCTTTAGTAAACTCATTTAACGCTACACCTATTAGAGAAGGCATAACAATCATCCAAAGTAAATCTAGAATGAGACCAACTGTATCAATTTCGATTGTTTGCCCTACAACAATATGAAGTAATGCAGGAATGACAACGGGCGAAATGAGTGTATCGATTAAAATAATTGCAAGACACAATGTAAGATGCCCCCTACAAATACTAACCCAAATAAAGCTAGTTACTCCTGTTGGTATAGCTACTGCTATAACAAAACCAATTGTTAGTAGATGATCTTGAAAGATGATGTTTGATACAAAATAAGCCCAAATTGGCATGAGTAGGTGTAAAAATGCAATAACAATTAATATAGCTGTTGGGTATTTTTCAAGATTTTTTATTCCTTCAAAATTCATGCTTAAACTACCTGCAAATGTCATAAAAGCAAACAACCACGGCACTAAAAATAAGAGCTGATGCCCTACGTTCTCAAACAACACACCAATCACTAAGCTAAGCGGTGTTAAAATAGGCATCCATTTTTGAAGGTATTTATTAAAACTATTCAACATCTCTTTTTATTCCTTCTTTCATAAAAGAATAGTTTTCTTTAGTTTATAAACTAGAAAAATTTGCAGTTTATATCCATATCCTTCAAACTATTAACATGACTAGAAAGAAAGGATGACTGTGACTAATGAAAAAATTAGTGTGCACTTTATTGCTTCCCCTACTTGTTGTGGCAACTGGATACACTGTACAAGCTGCTGGCTTTAAAGATGTGCCAGAAGATCACTATGCCTATGAAGCCATCATGTGGGCAGAGGAATATGATATCGTTAATGGCTATCCAGATGGTACATTTAAGCCCAATGCAACAATCACAGAGCAACAATTCGCAAAACTACTTGCTAATTTTTATGAGCTTGAATCACCTTATGATGAGTTAAAAAAACAAACCCCTGCTGCAAACGGGTCTGACGAATATTATAATCGTCTTGCGAGCTACGGTGTTCCATTAAACGGATATTTCGATAATAATATTCGCGCAGCTAGTGTGAAGCGAGGTGTTGTGGCACAGGCAATTACACATTTAGCTAATGGTAAAAGTGGATTAGATCAATCCATAAAGTTTTTAATCGATTATTATATTTCCACTGGTCAAAACTTCCAGTATGAAAACCGCAATTTACAGAAATTTTTTGGCGTATCTAACAATATGACACGAGCTCAAGTCGTGACAATGCTACACCGTATGGATGAAAGAAATTTTTATGAAATTTCAGAGGACGCACAGGCCATTCATGAAAATACGAGTAAGGCTTCTTTAAATACACGAGCGAAAAATGGTCAAAGTCAGCTAGATCAAACAATGCAGCTGATAACACCTTCTAAAAGTGCTTGGGATGGTAACTATTCGTATTACTATAAATGGGGTACAGGCTCAACTGATTTTAATCGTCGTGATGTCTATATTTCAAACGCAACAAGCAAAAGCTTTACTATATTTATTACTGCCAATGATGGGACAGCTACAGGGAGTGTCGACGGGACAGCAACGATTACTTCTAGCACTAAGGCTGTGATGAACAAATCCTCAAATGGCAATCGTTGTGTATTAGAATTTGAGCGCCTTAATAATGCGCTTAAAATTACCGAGGTAGATTGTCGTACAGAGCATGATGAAGGAACTAATTTTTCTGGCACTTTAAAGAAACAATGAGTTTTCCATAGGCCAACTGAAAATAAAGGAACACCCTTGAGGTACTTTTATAAATCACAATAATACTCTTTCTTAGTGAAAAGAACTAAAAAGTGCGAAATGGATAAAAAATCATTCGCACTTTTTTAATTATTTTAAAAAATCAATCAAAATGGATTCTAAATCGAAGTCTGGTACAACAAAATATACCTTTAAAACTGCTTATACATCTTCATGGCAATCTCTATAAAATCAGCGAGATACGGAGATATGTGTTTATCCTTATGCCAAGCGATATCCGTAAAAATATCAGCTAAATTCATGGATGTAGTCAGTTCTTTTAAACGATTGTTTTCTAATTCCTTCTCCACCACCATTTTGGGTAAGAATGTAATACCTAAACCAGACATCACACATTGCTTAATAGCTTCAATACTTGCAAATTCAATCATTTGTATTGGTAGCGCACCTTCCTGCTGAAGCTGTACTTCCAATTGATTACGGTAGGAGCAGCCGCTTTCCGCCAAAAGCATCGTTTCATTTGAAAGTTGCTGTACAGAAAATACCTTTTTCTCCGCGTTGTTACTAGTAGAAGCACTGACAAATACTAATTGCTCTCGAATAAGTCGCTCACGATGTAACATGGGTGTTTCCTTATACGCATCTGTAATAAACGCGATATCTAGATTGCCTGACTGCAATAATTCTTTGGCGATTTCGGTTGTATTGACAGGCTTAAAAATGATTTTTACTTGCGGATGGGCTTTCTGAAATTGTTGTAAAATACTCGGCAGACGGTACACACATTGACTTTCCTGTGCACCTATTTTTAACACTGCTTGTGCTTTTTCATTTAATACAGCTTTTTTCATATCCATATTTAAATCTAACATTTTTTGAGCATACTGTTGTAATCGCTTGCCCTCCTCTGTAAGGGTAATGCGTTTTCCAAGCCTCTCAAAAAGAACTACACCAAGCTCTTCTTCAAGCGATTTAATTTGTGCTGTAATACTCGACTGAGCATAGCCTAGTAGCTGTGCAGTCTGGGTAAAACTTAACGTTTCTGAAGCTGTTAAAAACGTTTGCAGTTGTTTAAGATCCATCTTTCCCACCTCTAAATCGTTTTTTTCGATATATATCATCGAAAGATTCTGCTTTATCGATAATAAATATAAGTTTACACTTGTTATAGTCTGAAGAATAGAGGAGGATTCTAATGAATATTACCACTTTTATCGGAAGCTCTAGAGCCGGTAGTAATAGTGAACAACTAGCTGATTATGTATTAGATGGCATAAATCATGTAAAAATAGATCTAAAAAAATTAACGATTGAGCCCATCAACGATTTACGTCATGATAACGATGGCTTTCAGTTTGTAGATGATGATTATGATCAAATTATCCATGCATTTTTAACAAGCGATCTCGTTATTTTTGCAACACTGATATATTGGTACAGCATGTCGGGAATCATGAAGAACATGGTGGATCGACTGAGTCAAGCTATCCGAGATGAGCGGTTTCCACAGCTAAAAGAGAAACTACAAACTACAGAAGCCATTGTTCTTGCTGTCGGTGGTGACGACCCATATATAAAGGGTCTACCAATGATTCAACAATTCCAATATATTTTTGACTTCTTAAAGATGCCGTTCTCCTCATATATTATCGGTGAAGCAAACAAACCTGGTGAGATAATTCATGATGAACAAGCACTGACGCAGGCATCCATATTAAATAAGAAATTAAAAGCACGTATTTATCCCATTTAAAAAACGACCTGAAAGCGGCTATGCTTTTAGGTCGTTTCATTATGTTGTAAACAAAATGGTCGAGGAAATCTTGGTGAAAATTAAGGTGTCCTAATAAATAGTAGTATGCCCCTTCGCAAAACGAGGGGTTGATTTCCGTTCCGACTGAGCGCTTTGTTGCTGACGCTTCGCTTTCGCACAGAGATAAAACATTTGCCGCTGATGCTTCGCTTTCGCACAGATAAAACATCTGCAATTTGTGCATTACGTAAAATAAAATCCGCCTCAATTTTTCCTTGCGTTGTTAATATATTTTGTGCAAGCTGTTGTCATTCTCTGCACCCCTGTTTTCTTTTTGAATTATCATGCATGAACACTCGCCTAAATTCAAGTTAAGATTTATCATTTAACAATGAATATTTTCTTCATTTTCAATAAATAATCAAAAAACGACCACAGCTTAATGGTCGTTTGTAAATTCGAGTTCCTTAGGTGGTTCCCCTTTTTTATTCATCAAACGCATACGAATTGGTTCGATTTTTAGTGTAACCATTTCATCATGATTACCAACGAAAATGCTTGTAAAAAATTCTGCTAACTTATTTTTTATTCCATCCTCTAGAATTTCTGTTAGCTTTCCTTCAATTTCAACATACGTATCACCAAAGCCTCTATTTTCGTATCCATACAATATATGTGTATATGGATTTTTACGAAGCTCCTCCATTTTTTCAGAATGTTTATTCGTTACTGTGTACAAAACAAAATCTTCATGTTGGAATGTCATATAGCGTGAGAACGGTTTGCCATTCGCAACTGTTGCCATCGTTCCTATTTTTTCCCGATTTAAAACTTCTAATATTTCATCTCGTACAGAGGTCATGTCATCTCATCCTTTCTGATTTCCTTTATTTTGTCCTTTTTTAGCGAGTCTAACCTTATTTTTTGAAAAGTGTGAAATGACAATCTTCGGCTTATTTATAAATTTATTGCTATAATATTTTGTTAGACAACACGAATTTTTAGAATGAGGTTATAATGATGAAGCAAGCTTTTTTCACACGGTGTCTGTTCTTTTTAACAGGTATTTTAGTTTTATCTTTAGGTATAACGTTAACAATTAAAGGTCAGGTTTTTGGTGTTGGTTCGTGGGATGTGTTACATATTGGGCTAGCTAATACATTAGGATTAACCATTGGTACTTGGTCAATTCTCGTCGGACTAGCCATTTTAGCATTTGATATGGTTATCACGAAGAGATTTCCACTGCCAGGCACATTTATAGATATGTTTTTAGCAGGTATTTTTATTGATATTTTTAACTATTGGATACCAGATATAGATGGTTTTTGGATGCAGCTATTCGCTTATGTATCTGGCTTAATATTACTTGGCTGGGGCTGCGGTATGTATATGGTGGCAAATTTAGGAATCGGTCCTCGAGATACATTGATGCTTCTATTTGTTAATAAGCTGGGCTGGAGTGTCACACGTGCACGAACAACTTTGGAAGTATCAGTTGCTATACTTGGTTTTTTACTTGGCGGGCCAATTGGGGTTGGAACAGCTCTAATGGCTTTTGGTCTTGGGCCAATTATACAATTCGCACTAACATTTAACGAGAAATTATTTACAAAATGGACTGGCGTGAAAAGCGCTGTGATTTAAGCTTACAAGACAATGCAAATAATGCATTGTCTTTTTTTATTCAGTTGAACTGTATATGAGGTGAACTTGTGAAAAAACATAAATTACTACCATTATCTGAAACCATGCATTATATTCTACTCGCCTTACGTGAACCGTTACATGGCTATGCAATGATGCAAAAAATCGAGGAAATGAGCGCTGGTAGTGTAAGGATTGCTGCTGGCACTATGTATGGAGCAATTGAAAATCTGTTGAAATATCATTGGATTTCGCCTGTAGAGACCCAGGATACAAGGCGCAAAGTTTATCAAACAACAGCTGAGGGACTAGAAATATTGGCGGTCGAGCAACAACGATTGCAGCGAATTTTATCTTTATATGAGGGAGTTGATGGACATGATAAAGTTTAAAATCTTTTTTGATATTGAAAAGGAAGAGCAATGGTTAAATAATATGTTGTCCAACGGTTGGGTTTGTACAAATGTGAGTTCTGGCGGATTTTATACATTTAAAAAGACAGCTGATCTCGAACAAGTTATCCGTATTGATTATCAGCAAGATCTTCGGAGTGAAAAACGAACTAACTATAAACAGTTATATGAGGATTTTGGATGGCAAGCATTAAAGGAAAAATCATATGATGGCACTTATTATTGGTTAAAAAGAAAAGATGGCAACGATGAATTATTTTCTGATAATGATTCGCAAATTGCTAAATACAAACGATTGATGAAGCATGCCAGCAATTGGGCAGTTCTCTCTTTTATATGGTTAATGATTTTTTATTCCAATGACAATTATTATTACTTTTTCAATATAAAAGATGCTTATTTTACGCCAGGTTTATGGGATGCAAAGGGTTTTGATTTTCTATTTCCTTTTTTATTTGAAACACCATTCGCCATCATGCGCACTATCCCACCATTGCTATTTTTAGCAACTGGCAGCATGTACCTAGTCACGTATTTCCGTTATCGCCAATCCATACAGAAACTTATAGAGTAAACTGCAAGGAGCTAACTTCTAATTTAAAATCATTTGTATATGAATTACTTTTTCTAAGCATCGAAAAATCCCCTTTAAGTAGAATGATAACTACAGATTACAGTAACATTTTCTACTTAAGGGGATACTATCAAAATGGCTCTTATTACATATATTCTCAGGTTCTTATCTAATGCGGGAGCAATCGAATCGTTTTTGTACGACTAATCGGTACTGCTGAATCGTGCTCGACGACAACAACGGTTGAAAATTTATTATAATAATGGTCATCGTGAACCTTAGGAGATAAAATAATAAGCTTTCGTTGTAATTCGTTTACATATAAATCAAACACTTTTTCTTTCCGTTCTTCATCTAAAGCACTATCAAATTCATCTAGGACGATGAAGCTTGGTGAAGTATTTAAATTTTGTAGCAAGGCAAGTGCAAATAATAATGAGCTTAATGACTCTTCTCCGCCTGACACACCTTTTCCAAGCTTACCATGTCTGGCCTTTGTACCAACATCATCCAAACGACCACTATGTCCAATTTTTCGTGCTTTAATATACAATTTAAAAATTGTACGACCTTTTTTATCTTCAAAACGTTCATACTCAATTTTCCCTTCAAATTGAAATTCATCCATATATTTTGAAAATAAATTATTAATTTTAAGGACATTCATATTAATGGTTGTTTCAAGACGATTCTCATTTTCTAATGCTCGATTTCTGTGGATTTCTAAGTATTCCTGTGTCTGATCTACTGTCTCTTTTTTTAGGTTAAAGTCATCTTTTACTGCAATATAATTACGCTCTGCCTCTGGATTTACATCTTCTACTCGTGCATTTTCAAAGTTGATACGGGCTGTGGTATTATCACTCTTCAACTTTGGAATAGTACTATTTAATGATAGAGGTACTTCTTGCACTGCAGCAAAAATATCCGGAATAATTGTTGCTAGCTCTTCCAAACGAAGCTGTTCTTGTAAAATGGAGGCTTCTGCCACTTCAAATTCTTCCTGATATTTGACAAGCAGCTTCTTCGTACCTTGCACTTCATTTTCCGCATCCGTTAAATCACGCTCAAGCGATCGAATATCACTTTCCTTCTGTCTACAAACATCATGAAGTTTATAGCTCTCATCCTTTAATTGATTAAGTTTGCTATTCGTCTCATCAATAGTATCATTCATGTCTTTTAACTTTGATTTCGTTTCTGCAAGCTGTTCTTGAACTTTCTTTAAAACTCCAAGTTGCTCATAAATATCTAGCTCGGTGTTTAGCTTTTCTAATTCAAATTGGATAGCTATTTTTTTCTCTTGCTCGTTTTGTAGTGCTGTTGTCGTCTGTATTTCTAGTTTCTGAAGCGTTGCAAACTGTTCGTCTAGCTTTGTTTTGTATTGTAGCTTATGATGCTTAAATTCAGCATCTATAACACTTGCTTCTGCCTTCTGTACATCCTTTATAATGCTATTTAACATTTGCAAATTAATTTGATCTTCTTTAAATTGTTTTGTCGCTTCTGATAACTGTGTTTCAAGCTGTGTTCTTAATTGACGCATTGTGTGTAACTGCTCTGTCAACATTTTATCATTTAAAATAACTGTATTTTTTTCTTGCGCACCTCGATAGCCGTGCTCGTCCACTAATAATTCACCTTGGATCTTTTTTGGCACTTGGATCTCGAAAAATTGCTGCGCCCACCATAATGCTTTTACCGCAAAATTTTGTTCTTTTTCCGATATTCCTTGTCGAATAACTAGTTTTTGCGCTGGTAAACTAGTTGTAAAACGTTCTGGTACAATGGAACGTAACGACACATGATACAAATCATTAAACGCTACTTTCTCTTTTGCATCATAAAAAATGGTGTATTTAATTGAATTTAAACGATTTTCATGCTCTATTGTGGCACCTTCATCTAACGTAACTAAATCTCGGAATGTATAAGCTGAGATGTCTCGTTGCTTGAATTGTTGTAAGCCCGCTAATTGACGAGTTGAATATATTTGATTGTTTTCACGTTGTGTAATTTCAATTGTTGTATTTTCGAGTTTCTGCTCTAAGGAAACTTTTTTCTTATAATAATTTTGAATCCGCACTTCAAGATGTGTAATTTTTTGTTGTACTTGGTGGGCACTAGTATGCTCTGATAGAAGTGCGATTGCTTCCTGTTCCTCTTTTTCAATTTTCTCTAGCTCCCATTTAAGGGTTAATCGATTTTCATTCAGCTCATCCTTTTGCATAACCAAATTTGTTAATTGCTGCTGAAATTGTTTATATTGCTGTTCAATTATAGCTATGTTTCGCTGTGCATCATTGAATTTTGCTTTTGTTACATCCTCTGTAAATCGAAGCTGTTTACGCTGTTCTTCTGTATGAACGAGTTGATTCTTTAATTCATGCTCAGTCACAATTAAGGTCTCTCGTTTCTTGGAAAACTGTTCAAGCAATGTTGATTTTGATCGCTTTTCCTCATCCATTTGCAGCTGCTTTTTACTCAAATCTTGTAATAAGAGTTTTGCTTTTTCGATTTGTTTCTTTATTATTCCAATCTTTTCTTCTATATCTATTTGAATGTCTGATTGCTTTTTCTGTTTCTCTACAAGTTCTTGCTTTTGATTGTTGTATAATTGTACAAGTGACATGGTATTAAGGATATGCGCTTTTCCTGCTTCATATAGACGAGCCTTGTTATTTTTCAAACGATCAAATTCTTCTTTTGCTAATTTCAGATTAAATTCAGCCTGCTTAACGACTGTTTTTGCAGCTACAAGTTCTTGTTCTAGCTCTTTAACACCTTCAATAGCCGTTTCCCACGACTGCTGGATTTCAGTAATATTATGCATTTCACTAAATCGACGAAAACGCTCTTCTGGTGCCATAACTGCAAACTGATTTACTTCTTGTTGATACCAAATCAAATAAAATAAATCTGAGTCAATTTTGTATTTAAACTGTAAATCTTCTTTATATGTTGTAAAATTACGTTGGTTTACATCACCTGAACGATAAATATCACTGACAGTCAAAGTATCCTCTGTTTCTCCTGTTAGGACATGATATTCACGCTGCAATGCGCCCCGATTTGCTTCCTGCTCAATCATTAAACGAAACGAAACAAAAGGTGCTGCGTCAATTCGAGAAGGCCCTTCATTTTTAAAGGTTAGCTCTACCATTCCTTTCCATCTTTGATGACTTGGCAAATTATTTGAGCGCAAGCCCTCTAAATCAATTTTTGACGAATATAATACCGCTCCCATACAAAAGGATATAGTCGATTTTCCTGTGCCATTTGGACCCGTGATTAGGATATGATCATTAGCTTGACCAAATAAAATGCGCGTTGGCTTATAGTCACGTATACCACTGAACTGCAGACGATAGGGAATCATAGTGCATCCTCCCGAATATATAGATTATAGCGTTTGAAAAATTTCAATACTTCTTCTTTATTTAGTTGAGTAGATTGGGCAAATTCAGCTGTTCTTCGTAAAAATGAATCTGAAAACATATGTACACCAATCGCTGTTAACGAGTAAGCTTTTTCATTTTTTGAAATGTCATTTTCTTCTACTGCACCGATTTTTTTCAGTTGGTCGATGTTTTTTAATAATTTAGCACTTGCATTTAACAGCTCATGTCCGAAATCTGTTAATATTTGCTGTACTAATGTATATTCATGATTTAGCACTTCCTGCTGATAAAACATATACAGTAAAATGGCCAGTGCCTCTTTGCTTAATGTCGACTTTGCATCCTTAGCAGAAACTCGCATCATCACGATCACGCGCGTTCTTTTTTCATCATAAATTACACGAAAGTAGCGATGTACTGCTGCATTTACACGCTCGATAAAAGAATAGAAAGCATTGTCATCATTTTTTATGTTTAATAGCTTTTCTAAATCCTTACGCCGTAAACCATAATTGCTGCCTAGGACACTTGCAGAGGATGAAAATAATAACTGCATGAATGCTAGCTCTTCCTCTGCCGATAAGTAGGCGCGTAAATTACTCATTGTCGCGAGTTGTGCGTTTATATTGTTGTAATGTAAATCGTCTGTCGTCATCTTCTACCCACTCCCATCGTTTATCGAATTGTTTTGTATCCGATACTTCTTTCATATTCACCTTTTGTTTACTCGTTAAAGCTGATACAGCTAAAAGTGATCGAATTGCGTCTCCCCATTCATCAGAGCTGGATTCAATTATTACTTCCTCTAGTTCACTTTCGCCATGTACGTCTAAATAGTGTTCGATTACATCCGTATTAATAACCGCCTTCGTCATTTGCCAAGCTGCATCTTCAAACAATTGTTGAACGGATTCACCTTTAACAAACGTTTCTTCAAAGTCGATGTCGATTTCCTCCTCAGTCTCTATTGGATCATTTACTTTTGGCTCATAGTTTTCTAAATAGTGAATAGCTTCATCAATATCTTGTCCACCTATTGGAGCTGCAAATTTAATTGGCATCCAAATACCGTCCAGTTCCTCATCCTTATACTGTGCTTGCTCCATAAAACTAAATAAATCGTACGCATTTGGGATATTTGAATCGATTGGTGGGTTGTACATATTTAATATAAAAGTACGTATCTTTTCTGGTGAAATCGAATCTGAGAGAGGCGTATCCTGCATCGTTACAAAGCGAATATATTTCGTAAGCATTCCTAGACTAAGCGCTGTTCCCTTTGATAAAACTGTTGTCCCACGTTGTACTAGATCACTCATCACTAAGCTCTCTTCTACTGTTTGGAATTGACTAAGTCGCTCTTGCATTTTTATTTCAAGTTCCTGCATTAGCTGATGAATAATTTCAAGCTGTGGTAAAGCATTTCGATCAGCAAAAAATTCTAATTGACGATGTTCCAGTTTTTGAATTGCATCTTCAACATTGTGAATCATAGATGCAATTTTATTGCCACCTGAGATTCCATTATCATCATAAGCTGCACTAAGCTCCGCATCTCGACGTGCTTGAAAGAGTGATCGTCCAATATCATCCTGTAAATAATAGGCTAATGAATCGTTCGCAAGACGAATAAGTGCATCCATCATCCGTTTACCACGGTCTAATAATTTTATTTGACGCGTTTGCTTTGTAAGCCAGCTATTTCGTGCCAAAATGTAAATTATGTGATCAAGCTGCTTAATAGTTGGTGGTGCATCGTCGATATATGTATTGCGATAGCGATAATACAGCATTTCTGTATCTTCAATTACGTCTGCTAAGCCTAAAGATTCTTCATATAAAAGCTGAATCGTATTCAGAAAGCGCAAGATTTCAAGCGGTGACTCATAAATTTGCTGGCTCCCAAGCTCGTTTAATACTCCAGCCAATGAGGCAATATCACGCATTGATGTTTTAAGCTCAGCTGTGTTCGATTCAACATTAAAAATAGAGATTGGTGCACGCTTTACTGTATCCATTTCATCCATTGTTCTACATCTCCTAATTGCTGCTCTTGTTCGTGTTCAGCTACTTCAAGCTCACCAAGTAGCCAATTTTTATAGACTTCAATATCAGAAAAAATCTGATTATCCCTAGCAATGATTTTATACGGTGTATTAATCATTTGTACTGCATGCATAGCTATTGTTAAGCCTGCACTATCAAAATCTGTCCAAACAATCACAGTTTGAGTGGCGACTATCTGACGAATCAACATTTTATGCGCAGATCTTATTTGACCATCTAAACATAAAATAAATGAATTAGTAATCTGCAAAAAGCTCGTTTCCTTTGCCATTCGTGTTAGAATAGCTCTATTTTCAACAAGCCAAATAATGTTCGCCTCTGTTTTATAAGTATCTTTTAGAATGGCGTCATCGGTTAATGCATGAATAACGCCTTGTTGATAATGGCTAAATGTCCCCGTTAACTCACCTGCAAAAAAGACAGGAGTAATTTTACCTAAACTAATTAATCCGCAATCGCCTGTTTGTACAGAGAAGACACGCTCTAGCTCTTCGATAAATTCCTTTTGCTCACGGTCGAAAACTTTTGAGCCACCAATTTTATCAAAAAGCGTTGCACCTATTTCTTTAAAATCGAACAGTACTCCTTCATTTGCCAATTGGAAAAAGCCGATTGAAAAATGTAAAAAACGCAATCGTTTTTCAATCGACCAATGGGACATTAATTTTGTCGTATGTGCTAATTTTTCAATCGGCATTGATACAAATTCATTTAATTGTTGCACAGCATGTTGAAGTTCTTTTATCGGTAGTATGTTAGCACTTTTTTGCAACTGCAATGCATAATTTTCTAGCCTTTGCGTCTGCTGCTCGTTCTGTGCTTCAAAATAGCACTTTAAACTTGGTCCAATTCGGTAATGGATTGCTTTTGCGGTGCGTCCATCTTGTGCAAAAACAATTTCTTCTATAATCCACCCTTCCTCTATCCAGCTTTGAATTGTAGAAAAATCTTCTGTTAGATTTCGCTTTGCATTTTTTGTGAATTTATAATTTAGAAGCTCTTGTGATGGCTTTGTTTTTGTTAGTTGCCCTACCTTTAAAAACGATACATTGCGATACGTTCGTGCAGTTTGTTTTACTACCGTATACTGCTTAATTGTATCTGTAATATACTTTGGAGATACTTCAAGGTGTTCCCCATTTTTGACAAAATACGAAGTCAAAAATTGTTCTATCATACTATCACACCCTTTCTCCTCCATTATACAAAACTAGAGTATTGAATGCAGTAAACCTATTTATATAAATAAAATCTAAAAAATCTGTTAAAACACATAATAAAAACTACATCATCCATTAGGCGAATCTGATGGAATGATGTAGCTTTTTTCTTTTTACGATTCCTCTGTATTTTTCCCAGTAGCCTCGATTACTTCAGGGGTTCCATCTACTATGTCCTCCTGCACATTTTCAGCAGCAGGCGGCGTAATCGTCACTAATGTATAATCATCTTCTTGTAAAATTTCAAAGGTAAACTTTTCGCGAATATCTCCTACATAAAGTGATGTCCCGATGGCTACATCAGTCACATCAACCTCTATTGTTTCAGGGATTTCTGTTGGACTTACTTTTATGCGAACTTCACGATTAGGCTGTAATAGGAATCCACCATCTGCAACTCCAATAGCTTTACCAGTAACCGTTACAGGAATATCAACCTCTAGTTCCTCTGCCATATTAATGGACTTGAAATCTACATGCTTAACATTACCCTTTAACGCACAACGTTGTACTTCTGTTAACACTGCGTTGATCTGTTTACCGTCTACATCTAATTGAAAAACATTTTTATTGCCGAATTGAGCTAACATTTTTGCAAATTGTCTGGCATCCAGTGATACTGCTGTTGATTCCATTTGATAGCCATATACAACGCCCGGAATAGCACCGTTTTGTCTAAGTTGAGTTAATGATGATTGACGCCCTTTATCGCGTTTTTTTACAGTTAAAACAGTATTCATCGTATTTTCCCCTTCCATAGAAACTAGTCTCATAAAAGGTTTTGCCCGTTCTATAGATTTTTATACATGAGCACAATGTATAGCTTCCTCTGACGTTCGCTCCGTTGCTCTAGTTCTTCTATCCGTTCCATTGAAAATATATCTCAACAAAAAAAGCCGAGACGTTGTTACGCTCGGCAAAATTTATCTTTATTCAGTAAGTATTTCTGTGCGAAAGCGAAGCGTCAGCAACGATTACGCCAAGGCGAAATTGATTGTAAATAATTACAATCTTCCAGCTGCGAGTAAAGTCACTGCTAACATTTTTGCAAACTCTCCACGGGTAATAAATTGATTTGGTAATAGATTTGTATTGATATCTAGAGCACCGATTGCATACAAAGTCTCAGTGTGACGCAATGCTTCCTCATGAAGATAGTAGCCATCCTGATACGGTAAAATCACATACTCTTCTTCTTGGACAAAATCAACAGCTTCTAATGTTCGACCAAGCATTAAAATTGCCTGCTGGCGTGTGATTTTTCCATTTGGATCAAATATAGTTGGCGTTTTTCCGTTTATGATTCCTAACGAATGCAAGGCACCAACATAACCTCCATACCAAGATTTTTTGACATCAATGTCTTTAAATTGTTTTGTTTGTACTTGTTGAAAGCTGAATGCACGAGTTAATAATGCACTAACTTGAGCACGTGTTAACGAATCATTAACACCAAAATTATCAGCTGTTTTGCCTTGAACTATACCCCTATTCGATAAAGTAGTAATATACGAACTATACGATGATCTCCCTATATCACGAAAATAATTAGGCGGTGAATTATCAAATTTCAATTCTGCATTATTATGAATAGTGGCAATGACTCGGTCATTTAAATCTCGATAAGCAACCGGCTCCAATTCTCCTTTTTTAGCAACTTGTTTTAAGACCCCATCCTGACCATTCTTAAAAATTTCCACTTCTAATGGCTGACGGTTATTGACAATATTTGCTTTAATACTAAAAATATCTCCTTTTTCTGATGCATTAATTGTAGCACCATATGCAGAGTACACCGTCATATTTGGCGTTTTCATATGTACATAACTGGTTGGCTCTTGATAGGCATATGCCTGCATTGGAATGGCCAATGATACGCCTAACAATCCAACCAATACACCCTTTGAAATTTTCCCCTTCATCTTATTTCTCCCTTCTTTTCATCTACAATCACATTGGATTTAACTATCAAGAATATAGTGTTTTCAGAGAATTGTTCTATCCAAAAACTACACTTCAATTGATCGAGCTTACGAACAGTTGAAGCGTAGTATAAATATTTACCTAAAATATCGCCACTTTGTTATCTAACAACAAGTTTAAATCATGAAGCTTTTTAATTTCATATTGTGGTTGAATATCGCTTGTATTTTCTATATCACGTATATTAAACCAGCATGTATCAATTCCAGCTTGTAGTCCACCTTTAACATCAGATGTTAAGGAATCACCAATAATCAAGGTTTTATCTTTATTTATATGATCGATACGTTCAAAAACATAATCGAAAAAAGCTGGCATTGGCTTTTGATAACCTGTTTGCTCCGAGACAAAAATGCCTTTGAAAAATTGTGCTAAATTTGCATCCTCTAGTCGTTTATTTTGGGTAATTGTTTTACCATTTGAAACGACATATAACTCATAGTTATCTGCAAGCTGTTCAATTACTTCGTAGGCACCGTCTACATAATGATGTGCCTCTTTCAAATATTTTTGAAAAATTGCCTCAAAATACTCTCCATCTACTTCTACGCCGAATTCCTTTAAAGCAATTGAAAATCGAGTGTTATGTAGTGCTTCTTTAGACACCTCACCACGTTCAAAAGCACGCCACATAGATTCATTAATCTCTTTATAACGAGCAATCATCGTTGGAGTTACTGCAATATTTTCCTGCTTAAATAAACGGTCAAGTGCTGCATTTTCAGCTAAGTCAAAATCTAATAATGTGTCATCCACGTCAAACAATAATGTTTCATACTTAGTCATGTCATTTCCTACTTTCTTTGGTGCTGTATTACCATTTCACTCCTTCTATCATATCGTTTTTTGAGAAAAATAACAGCAAATCTATCTATCACTCTATTTTACAGAATTTTAGGAAATCTTAGATGAAGGTAAGTTATTAAAAATATTTCCTTCATTGAGTAACAAAAATGATCATCTTGCCTAAAAATAGCCCTTTCGATAATTTCGTATTTGAAAATAACAGCGAATATGAGACAATAGAATGCTAGAAAGGAAGATGTACGAATTATGACGACTCTACAAAAAATTACGCCTGCCTTTGATCCATGGGAAGCGTATTTAGATGTTGAACAACATGGGCATATGACCCTATCTAATATTGAATTCACAACAACGACTCTTTGTAATATGCGCTGTTCACACTGCGCAGTTGGATATACTTTACAAACTAAAGATCCAGATGCTTTACCAATTGAGCTAATCATAAAGCGTCTCGATGAAATTCCACACCTTAAAACAATCTCAATCACTGGTGGAGAACCGATGATGTCTAAGAAATCCGTTCAAAACTATGTATTGCCTTTATTGAAATATGCGCATGAACGTGGCGTGCGAACACAAATCAACTCCAACTTAACATTGGAACCCGAACGTTATTTACTGATTGCACCATATTTAGATGTACTACATATTTCACATAACTGGGGTACTATCGATGAATTCGTTGAAACAGGCTTTGCCATGATGGAGCGAAAACCGACTTATGAACAACGTGCAGCTTTGTTCCAACGCATGATTGATAACTCAAAAATGCTAGCAGAACATGGCGTAATGGTATCGGCGGAAACAATGTTAAACAAGAAAACTCTACCGTACTTAGAGCATATCCATAACCAAATCATCAACGAAATGAAATGCGCACGCCACGAGGTACATCCGATGTACCCTTCAGATTTTGCTAGTGCCCTTACATCTTTATCACTTGAGGAAACTCGTGAGGCGATTCATCATCTACTCGATGTTCGAGATGAAAACACTTGGATGCTATTTGGTACGTTACCTTTCTATCCATGCAGCATGAATGAAGAAGATCAAAAGCTTCTAAAACGACTAAGAGAAGAAAAAAACGTGACGATGCGTAATGACCCAGATGGTCGCTCTCGCTTAAATGTCAATATCTTTACAGGTGATGTCATTGTAACAGACTTTGGCGACACACCTGCGCTAGGCAATATTGTAAACGACGAATTACCAGCGATTTTCGATAAATGGATGGCAACAGATTTGGCGAAATCACTAAACTGTCACTGTCCCGCAGTAAAATGCTTAGGTCCTAACGTTCTTGTTCAAAATATGTATTATAAAGATACGAAGTTTGTTAGTGGCTCTGCTAGAGTGTAAAAAGAAAAAATGTCCAATGCATACATTTGCATTGGACATTTTTTATAGGATTTATGATATTTTTGCTTTAACAATATATGTTCTGTTAAGTCCTGATGTCGATAGCTTTCCCTTGCCAACAACTATAAGAAAAAGTGATCCTTTATATGTGTGATTTTTCATATCCTTATATAATTAAAGCATACCATTGAAAAGAGTCATTTAAACTTACTAATTTCCTTTTAATGGTTTTCTGTGCTTATTCTTGAGGTGAATTTAAACTTTTTATTCTTTCAATTTCTTCTCTCGATAAGCCTATTAAATCCATTATTTCTTCAATCGGTTCATGACGTTTAAGTAATTTTTTCACTAACTCTATTCGTTCTTGTTTACGACCTTGTTCTAATCCTTGTTCTCTTCCCTTATTGATTCCATCAATGTAGCGGGCTTCTTCATCTAGGATATACTTTAAGCGTGACTGGTAAGCAAGAATTGTTTCAGGGGATTGGCTAATTTCTTCCCATGTATCAAATGCTGCACGTAAGTTTTCATCCTTCATCGCTAACCCCTCCAATTCACGATAAATCTCTGCATATACTTTCTTTTTGCGACCATCGACCATACCAAGTAATAACAACCATCGAATTAATATGTCATCAAGAGCATCCAATTTTTCTTCATGCCAAAGAGCAATAAACTTGTTCATTTCTATAAAGTGAATTTCCAGCACATCTTCTTCTGGCATTAGCCTTGATAATGTTCTGTCTTCATACAGATGATAAGTACTATGATAATTTTTGTTGTCTTTAAACATTGTAAAATTGCATATATTAATCGTAATGGTTGGACGTAATTCACTATAGCCCATACCTCTAACTAGTTGTGACTCATACATTTTTGCCCAATAATATAGCGTTCTTTTTGTCATATCTTGCTGATTGGATAGTTGAATTTCCACATTGATAAAGTCACCATTTTGTGTTTTCACAAGAATATCGAGCCGAGATTGTTTATCATTCTGAAATTCACCGCCCAATTCTTGCTGAATGAACGTTACTTCTTTAATAGTATCTCGTCCGGTAAGTTTTAAAATCGCATTCAAAAAGACAATAGTAATTTTTTTATTCTTTTTATTACCGAACAATTGCTTGAAGGCAAAATCAACCTTTAAATCAAAAAACTTTTCTAACGGAATTCTTCGTATTGCTTTTCGATTCATCAGAGATCACCTCTTTTTTATTACTAACATTATAGCATGGACGCACTACTAAACCTCTTTATAACATCAAAACGTATTTTGTTATTTATAAAATCATGAATTTCTTTAAAGACCTACACAAAGTCTTCGAAGGCAAATAAGTTTATATGAAAAAAGCGATGTTTCCGAACTAAACATCGCTTCTTTTATGTTATTTTTCATAAAAACTTCTTATATTTTTACTACCACATGAATTCAACTCGATTTTTCTTGATTATTTGCAGTACTGCCTTTTACAAGATTCATATAGTTTTTTCGCTAGCAAATTAGGAGCTTCTCTTGTTGTTTAGTAGGTTTTACTTAATGCCACTAACACTGTGTGATTCATATTAATTCCTTTGCAATTAGCTTATAAGTATTCATGCGACTTTCTAGTGCGTATTGATTGCAGTTTAGCATTACCTCGTCAAATCCATAATGCTCTTGCTCTGCTACTAAAAATTTAGCAATTTCCTTAGGAGTTCCGACAAGATTGGCTTTTCGATTATTAGCGATTGTCATTTTATCCAACTCCGTAAGTGGAAAATCTTTTGCTTCCTCAGGCGACATCGCTTGAATGATTTGTCCCTTCATGAGATGGAGGCGTGTAATATCAATCGGCTTTGCCAAATATTCCGCTTCCTCTAGTGTATCTGCAACTGTCGCCGCATAAGTAACGATAATTTGTGGCTTCTCCATGTAATAGGAAGGTATAAAGTAATCTCTATACGTATCAAATATATCCTTTGACATGTTGCCAGTGAAAAATTGCGCATATGAATAGCCCACACCTAATCTTCCTGCCTGCATAGCACTTTGACCACTAGACCCAAGTAACCAAGCCTCAGGTAATTGGATATTAGCTGGGGCCGCTATCACTTGATCATAGACATCTTCGCCTGTTTTTTGATTATTCATCAGTTTTAAAGTTATTTCGAGCTTATCGTATTGCTCTGTAAAACGTTGTCTTCTTCCCTCTGCTAGTGCATAAATAGAGGCATGGTCACCACCAGGGGCTCTGCCGACGCCAAAATCAATACGGTTCGGCGCTAAGCCACTTAATGTTTTAAAAACCTCTGCCAGCTTATATGGAGAATAGTGCATCATCATCACGCCTCCAGTACCGATACGAAGACGTTTTGTTTTCGCTGCTAGGAAAGCAGCTGTAACCTCGGGAGCTGAACTTGCCAGTGAATGGCTATTATGGTGCTCCGCTAACCACATACGATGATAGCCAAGTTCTTCACCTAAGAGCGCTATTTGTTCTGTACGCTGAAAAGCCTCCTCAGCAGTATGATCTTTTGGTATAGGCATTTGATCTAAAATACTTAATCTCATTGAAAACACCCTCTCTGTCTAAGCATTCCTCCTTACTGTAATATAGGAAGTTCTTTTTACAAAGCAAAAGACCTTACTCATAGGCAAGCCGATTTGCATGCCATGTGTCATAAACCATGCCAATAAGCAACCGGTTTTGTTTGGGACTCAATACGACATCATTAAATTTCATTGCATAAATAGAAAATTGCTTTGTTTTTTCATCCACTACGAACTGTAAAATGGCATGTCCTTTTTCATCTTCAAATGTAATATCACCTGATAATTCGACAACATGCTCGCCTGTTTTTGCCTGATAATATCGCCAATATGGTTCGAAAAATGCATAATTAAATGCATTACGCACAGATACTTCTGAAAAACCCCCCAAATACCCTTCTTTTACAGTATCGATATATTCATTATCAGTTATATCTTTTTTGGCATTATATATATATCCGACAAGTAGCCCCATAAACACAACACAAATAAATACTCTTACATGATTCCCTAAACTCAAATGCTATCACGTCCCCTTTACGCAAAAAAACATCATCACCTACATAATACATTAAAATATATACACAAAGTAGAATATTTTTGATTTTTGTAGAATTTTAAAATATTTAAAAATATTTAATTCTCAAAATTAATAGAGAAATACTATTTGAGCTATTTACAGTCACGATTCATTTCGCTACTATCAGAATATTATTATAGAAAAGAGATGACCACCGTGCCTTTTGATTTAGATGTAAACATTTTACTCATTCTTATTATTTTGGGCTTTCTAGCTGCATTTATTGATTCTGTTGTAGGAGGAGGCGGACTAATTTCATTACCAGCTCTTATGTTTGTTGGTCTTCCACCATCTGCAGCCGTGGCTACCAATAAGTTAGCGGGCACCATGGGGTCATTAACGAGCACCATTACATTTTATCGCTCCGGAAAATTGGATATTAAAGCCGTTTATAAATTGTTCCCTTTTGTTTTTATAGGTTCCATGATTGGTGCATGGATTGTCCATCTTATGGATCCCAGCGTATTAAAGCCACTTATGCTTGTCATGCTAGCAGCTGTGGCAATTTATACTATTTTCAAAAAAGACTGGGGTAGCATTTCTACCTATAAAAAATTGACACCTAAACGCTACGCATTTTTCGTGGTGATCATTACCTTAATCGGCTTTTATGATGGCTTTTTAGGGCCAGGGACAGGCTCGTTTCTACTGTTTGCCTTTTTAATTGTTGGCTTTGACTTTTTAAAATCTGCGGGAAATGCCAAGTTTTTAAATTTCGGAAGTAATATCGCCGCCCTTCTTATGTTTATATACTTAGGGCAAATAAATTATGCCTATGGTTTACCAATGGGACTTGCGCAAATTGCTGGAGCTATTGTTGGTTCTAAATTTGCCATTAAACGTGGTAGCGGGTACGTGCGTAATTTATTTATCGTTGTGACAATTCTATTACTTTTGAAAAATACATATGACTATTTTTCATGATTGATTCCTTATATCTATCAATTTTTCCATGCAGTTATAATGAAGATCAAACTAGCTGTGGCATTTTTCATTAATGAAATTGTATAAGAAGTTATCAATTTATCAACCAAATAGAAGCATGTTAAAAATACAGCATGCTTCTATTAAAGTTCAGTTACTCATACTTCTCTGTCTATAATTATTCTTTCTTACTATAAATTCCATAAGCAATAACTCCAAATAAATAACCTATTCCAGCCCCCAAGCTAATTGTAAATACTAAAAAGTTTGGTTTGAAGTACATGCCAAAAATCTCACCGAAAGCACTACCAAAAATGATTCCCAATGGTATTAAACTATCTTTTAAATCTTTAGCGTCTTTTGACTTTTTCATACCTAATGTTCCTTTCTGAGAAAAAATTCCACCTATTCCAGGGCCAAGAGCAAAACTTAAAGAAAGATATACAATCAACATACATAAAAGAAATCCTGCCAAAAAGCAGCTAAAGGAGTAATTGCTTGTATTTTCACTCTACTATATGTACGAGATGGTTCATGTAGAAAAAATTCCAGAGACACTTTCTCATTTCAATCATATTTTTAGGATATTTTCTTCGATTGCAATTCCAGCTACTCAGATGCTCTTCCTCCCCCAGCCAATTTTATTTGTAATTGTGACCAATTTACTCTTTCCCCTTTCTAAGCAATTGTAAAAGGATTATAATTTGCTATGATTTTTCACCACAGTAAAATGTACAGCATAGTGCAACTTTACCAGTGGAGGATTTCTTAATCCGCACTGATGATTATTACAAATCGATTTTTTACTGACAGTTATGCGGGGTAAATTACCAAGTACCAATGACTTATCTTTGAAGTTAACAAAAATAAGATAAGTTTTTTATGCGATAAACTTTTTTTCCCCTTTCACACGTCTAGTAGTTGTATACAATTTGAAAATGTTATAAAGGAGCTTCTTTGGACATGAAAACAAGAAATGCATTTCAACATGAAGAGGTGTTTGTCCAGTTAATTCGTGAACAGAAAGAGCGTTTTTATTTGCTCGCGTATAGCTATACGAAAAATGAACAGGACGCACTTGATGTTGTACAAGACAGTATTCAAAAAGCAATGCTTTCTCTAGATCGATTAGAAAATGTCGAGTATATGAAAAGCTGGTTTTACAAAATCGTCGTACGTACATCTATAGATTTTTTACGTAAGCATAAACGCTTACAAGTGACAGACGATGATACATTGCAATTTTTAACACCTGCACAAGAGGATGTCTACGAAAACGTTGATTTAGAACATGCGTTAGATGACTTACCCGTAATGTATCGTGAAGTTGTTATTTTACATTATTTTGAAGATTTAAAACTCGCTGATGTTGCAAATATCCTTAACATTAAGCTGAGTACTGCTAAATCACGTCTTTATAAAGCGTTAAAACTATTGAAAATACAGTTAGAAGATGTGAAGGGAGAAACAGCACATGGATGAAAAATTAAAAGAATTAGAAAAACAATATAATGAGGTATCTATCCCAAAGGAGCTTGATTTTGTGGTTGAAAACGCTTTAAAACAAGGTAAAAAGAAAAGAAAAAAACGAGCACCACAATGGTTACTTGGATCTGCGGCAGCTGCAATGCTTTTTACAGCTGGTTTAAATGTCAGTCCGGCAATGGCACGAACACTTTCAGATATTCCTGTTGTTGGTAGTGTCGTAAAAGTCTTAACTTGGACTGAATATGAAGTAAAAGAAGAAACGTATGATGCAGACATTAAGGTACCTTCTATCGAAAACTTAGAAAATAAAGATCTTGCTAATGCTTTAAATGAGAAATACCGTTCAGAAGGCAAAGCTCTTTATAATGACTTTATTGCCGAAGTTGGTGATTTAAAGGCTAACGGTGGCGGCCATCTAGGTGTAGATAGTGGCTACGACGTAAAAACAGATAATGACCAAATCTTGTCGATTGGTCGCTATACTGTCAATACAGTTGCATCATCTTCTACAACGATGCACTACGATACAATTGATAAACAAAATGAAATTTTAATTACACTACCAATGCTATTTAAAGACGATCGTTATATTAAATCGATCAGCGAAAACATTATTGAACAGATGCGTAAACAAGCTGCATCTGACTCAGATAAAGTATACTGGGTAAAAGGTGCAGGGCTTCCAGATGAAGAAGTTACGGACAACTTTACAGCTATTAAAGCAGACCAGCAATTTTATATTTCTGATAAAGGGAAACTTGTGATTTCCTTCGATAAATATGAAGTGGCACCTGGCTATATGGGCGTTGTAGAATTCGAAATCCCAACCGATGTCCTTAAAAAAGATCTTGTAAGCTCTAATTATATTCATTAATCATTTGCAATAAAGTGAAACCTAAATCCGTGGGGGTTTCTATATCCACGGATTATTAATCTTCACCAATCGGGCTTTTACGGGCAGTAAGTCTCTCACCTCACTTCTTTATGGGGGAGACTTACTGCCCTTTAAAATATAATTTTAAAAAACGAGGTATTTGAACCGTCAATTACCTCGTTTTTTTCTATAAAATATTTTTTCATGAACGATATCAATTATGCCTCGGCATAATTGTAGCTGTCGCTATCAACCGCTGAAAGAAGTTAAAAATCTCTATTCAGAGTAGTTTGTCATACTTATAATCCCCTCACTTTTTGTCTAAGCTAAAGTGTATCAATTAACGTTAGAGGGTTTTTATATGAAAGGTGTAGGATCAATTAGTATTTTACATGTTGTCTTCTTATCTATGACTGTTATCGGCTTAAAAAATCACGTGACAATTATACCCCCACTACTCGGCGTTGTAGGGAGAGATGGTTGGGCATCTGTTTTAATGGCCGCATTTATTATATTCTTCTGGCTATTTCTTTTAGTTTATATACAAAAAAAGACGAATCAGGAACCTATTAGAGACTGGTTAGATGGGGAAATCGGGAAAATGGGCTCTACAATTGTCATCTATATTATAGTTATTTTTTTACTCATTCTAGCTGCTTTTACGATGGTCGAAACATTGCAATGGGTAAACACTACGTTTTTACCTGAAACACCGGTCATTGTATTATTACTCATTTATACGATTCTTTGTCTTTTACTCGTTACAACAAGCTTACAAACCATTGTTATTTTAAATGTCTTTGTATTATTCGGTGTAATAGTCTTTGGTTTTTTCGTAGCATTTACAAATATACAGGTTAAAGATTACGAGTTATTACGTCCATTTTTTGAGCACGGATTCCAACCTGTTATAAAAGGGATGATTTACCCGGCATCAGGATTTATTGAATTATTAATGCTTATATTTTTACAGCACCAATTTAAAGAGCGCATTCGTTGGTATCATTTTGGCATCATGCTTATCATTTTAATGGGGCTTACTTTAGGACCACTAGTGGCCGCAGTTGCTGAATTTGGTCCAACCGAAGCTGCAAAACAAAGATATCCTGCCTACGAGGAATGGGGATTAGTATCGATTGGTCGCTATATTGAGCATCTTGACTTTTTCTCTATTTACCAATGGCTTACAGGAACATTTATACGAGTTAGCTTCATCTTATATATTATAGCAGATTTATTGAAGATGACTGGGGATCCGAAGCAAATATGGAAAATGATTGCTCCCCCCTTCTTTCTACTTTGTCTACCGCTAATTATTTTAAATGAAAACATATTTTTGAAGGTGAAAGGGAACTATATATTATCAATTACTTTTATTTTCTTTTTCCTTTTGTCCATATTTTTCGTACTAGTAGCTTTCTTTTCAGGTAAGTCTTCTAAAAAGGATAAACCTAAAAAACAAGAAATGGAAAGTGGTGAATCATAATGCCTCAGCAGGAGAAGGCGATAGACCTAAACACTTTAAAAAAACTATTTCAAAAATCAGCAGATATTCAATTTCAGGAATATACATTTAATCAAAAAAAGGTGCAATTCATTACCTGTGATGCGATGATAGACCAGCAACTGCTAAACGAAGTCATTATTCGGCGTATTCAATTTCTTTATGACAATTTAGCTGATACAACCTTTGAAGAAAATATTACACAACAACTTCATGTCCCAACTCTTCAAAAAATCAAAGATAAAGAAGAAGCCATTACCTTTGTATATACTGGGTTTCTACTGCTTTATTTTGAAGAGGAAGAACTTTTATACGCTAGTAACATTGCTAAAAAGCCCAATCGAAATCCCGAAGAAACGAGGATGGAGGTTATCGTTAAGGGGCCAAGGGATAACTTTATTGAAGACATCCGCGTCAACATTGCGCTATTGCGAAAACGTTTACCTACGAATTCATTTTGTGTAGAAAAAGTAGAGCTTGGTAAACGTTCGAAAACAACAGTGGCAATTCTTTATTTTGACGATATTGTCGATATGGATATTTTACACGGAATTAAAAAGCAACTGGCCGCTGTAGATACTGATATTGTCTTTAGTGGGGATATCCTGATGGAGCGAATTAACAAAAACTCGAAGCTTTTCCCAAAATTTGATTATACCGGACGACCTGATTATGCTATTCAGGCTCTAGTAAGAGGTCGTTTTCTCATTTTTGTCGATGGTGTAGCATATGCCGTCATCACACCTGTAAATTTATTTTTATTATTAAAATCCGCTGAAGATAATGAATATCCCATCGTTTTCAGTTCTATAGAACGGCTTTTAAGGATTACTGGCATATTAATTGGTTTGCTGTTACCTGCCTTTTGGCTCTCTCTGACGACTTATCACCAAAATCAATTGCCATTCCAACTTTTAGCAACAGTCGTCCAGGCAAAAACAGGTCTACCTCTCCCCTCCTCTCTCGAAATGCTAATAATGCTACTAATGTTTGAATTGTTTCGAGAAGCTGGCTTACGTCTGCCTTCTGTTATTGGAGGTACGATAAGCGTTGTTGGAGGTTTAATTATTGGTGATGCAGCCATTCGCGCAGGTGTGACAAGTCCAGAAATGATTGTAGTTATCGCGATTTCTACAATTGCATCATTTACCCTTGTCAATCAATCCCTTGTCACAACCATCAGTATATTGCGTATTACGTTCATTATTGCTAGTGCATTTTTAGGTTTATTTGGATTTTTCATCTCACTATACTTTACACTTCTTTACTTATGTAATATCCGGATTTATGGTTACTCTTACATGAATCTTGCCACAGATTTAAACTGGGCAACAATTAAAAAATCGATCTTCCGCTTATCACCAAAGGGCTACACTGAGCGCAATAAAGCACTTGCACCCCAGGATAACACGCGTACCTCAAGCAGGAAGAAGCAATGAAGAAAAAATTCATTTTACTTTCAGGCTTAGCTACTTCACTACTTCTTTCAGGATGTTGGGATATTAATGAAGCTCAAAGAATGTATTATGTAGATGGACTTGGTATTGATTATAAAGATGGTCAGTACGAAATATATTTGCAATTAATTAACTTCACCAATGTTGCAAAATCCGAATATCCTAATCCTCAAACAGTACCTGCAGAGGTTGGACAAGCGAAGGGAAAAACGTTGGAAGAAGCACTTTTTAAATTATTTCGATCCATTGACCAAAAAGTGTTTTGGGGGCATATGACATTTATAATTTTCTCCGAGGAAGCACTGAAAGATAAAAATGCCCTCTCCATTATAGACACTGTGTTGCGGTATAGGGAAACGAGGTATCAAATATGGACCTATTGTACTCAAGATTCTATAAAAGACATCCTTCTTTTAACGCCGATTTTGAATAAATCTCTTATATCATCAAAGCTTAGTACGCCTTTAGATACAGATGATCAAGAAACATTCGTTGAGCCTGTTAATTTCCGTAATTTAGTTATTGGCTTAAATGAACCAAATCACGAAATTGGTATCCCTTATGTAACGATCAATAAAAACTGGGAAACGGCAGAGCAACAAGGACAGGATACTACCTTTATAGGGGTCGGGGTTCTTTCAAAAAGTGGGTTTAAAGGCTTAATTAAGAATGATGCTGCAAGAGGCATGCAATGGATGCATAATAGAACGCACAGAGGTGAAATAACCTTTAAGTTAGATGACGAAACAGATTTTTTAACGGTAACATTGGAAAAAATAAAGGTAGATATTGAACCACTTGTTAAAAATAATCAAGTTACATTTGAAGTAGTTGTAAAATTAAATGCAACTTTAAATGGGTTAAAAACTAATGTTTCAGAAGATGAAATAAGAAAAAAGATTATAAAAGAAGTGAAGAAAGAAATTAGAACAACGTATAAAGAAGCATTAGCGAAAGATATTGATATTTATCGTCTTTCTGAACATCTATACCGAAAAAATGTGAAAGTATGGAAAAGACTGGAGAAGGATGGAAAGATCCCATTAACGCCCAGTTCTATTAGTAAATTAGAAATAGACGTTAACCAAGTAAATTCTGGCCGTAAAACATTTACGGGAACATTTAATGATTAAACTAAAAATATCCCCTTAAATGTACATAACTATTTAAGAGGATATTTTAATTTATCGACTCATCACCAAAAATTGCGGAATATATTTGTTAAAACATTTTCCAATTATCTTCATTCAGTAGAAAACTCCCAAAGGTGGTAAGATGAATGTGGATGTAGTTCCTTTTCAGTGGTTATTCAAACACCTACCGATTATAGAGGAACTCAGTCTAAAGAGCGCCACGTCCTGTGGCAATTGATTTGTGCGAAAGCGCAGCGACAGCAACAACAACACACGACTGAGTGATCAATATCGCACTAGCCCGGAAACTTTGCAGCGAGTGAAACGGCTCAGAACCGGACACCCCCATTGCCCAGTCGGAACGGAAATCAACCACATGTTATGGTGATGAGATAATGTATCAAATAACTTCCTCTTTTTGTTTATATATATCCCCTTTGAAATATCCTGCGCTATTGTCTTTATAGTTATTTATATACTGAATGCTTATTTTTATCCAATCCTCAAAAAATCATTTAAATAGAATACTGTAGAATAGCTTTTCCTAGCAACAACTTTCCGAACTTTTAACATAGCTTTACATTTTGATTTGCAATTGGTGATCAGCATGCTATAATTCATGTATAAAGAATTGAATAGCTTTTGACAATTATGTCAAAGGGGAGTAGCTAGCAGATGTGAACAAAGCATCTGATTTCACATTCGTCATTACATGGTTATTACCATCGGGTGTGAAGGCATATCTTGGCGTACAGATATTCTGTGCAACAACCAATTAATCAGCTTAGCAAGACCTTTGCCTATTTTTTAGGCATGGGTCTTTTTATTTTGCCTAAAAAAGCAAAGAATACGTTAAAGGCAGTTTATTCATTTCTGTTCAAAGTATAAAGGAGGAAATACACTTGGAGGCAATTTTACTAGAATACGCATGGGTCCTCATCGTATTAATTGTACTGGAAGGTTTATTAGCTGCAGACAATGCCGTTGTTATGGCCGTTATGGTTAAGCATTTACCAAAAAATCAACAGCAAAAAGCACTGCTATATGGTTTAGTGGGAGCATTTGTTTTTCGCTTTGCGGCACTATTTCTTATTACAACGCTCGTTAACTTTTGGCAAATTCAAGCTCTAGGTGCTGCCTATTTATTATTTATGTCGACGAAGCATATTTATGATTCCCGAAAAGCCAAACAAAATCCCGAGGAAATTCATGAGAATAAAAAACAATCTGGTTTCTGGATGACCGTACTGAAGGTTGAGTTTGCTGACATTGCCTTTGCCATAGATTCAATATTAGCTGCTGTCGCCATTGCAGTTACACTACCTCATATCGGAAATTTCGATGTTGGCGGCATTAATGCCGGGCAATTCGCCGTGATGTTTTTAGGTGGTATTATCGGTGTTATTATGATGCGTTTTGCTGCTCGTTGGTTCGTGAAAATACTCGATCAATTTCCATCACTTGAAACAGCTGCCTTCTTAATCGTTGGTTGGGTTGGTGTAAAGCTGGCTGTTCTAACATTAGCACACGAAAAACTAGGTATAATTCCACATGAATTTCCACACTCAACACTTTGGAAGGCCATTTTCTGGATTGTCTTAGTTGCAATTGCCCTTGGTGGTTATTTAGTTGGTGTGAAAAACCAAAGAAAAAATGTAAAATAATGCCCAAAAATATTACCCGGTCCTAGCGAAGGCCGGGTATTGTTTGTCTCACCAAACCAGGATACTTGGTACCCAGTGAGCACCACATTATGATAATAATACATATTTTTTATGATTGAATCTTTTTCAATGTTGATTCGTATGTTACTATATAAAAGTTATTTTACAAAAGAAAGGACTTTTCTATATGGCGTATGCTAAAAATCAAAACTTAAATAAAATCTTAAAACACTTTGCTTTTATGTGGGTATTAACAGTTGTCGGAATGTACATAGCAACATTATTACCTCCTGCAATTGTCATGCCAATATCCATTATTGCGCTTGTACTTCTGATCATTGTCATCTTTGTACGAAACCTGAAGCTTGCTAATTCCATTATGTATACAATCCCCTTTTTAATGGGAATTTTACTATTTTGGACAACACAATTTTACATTGCGGAGCTAGGACAACAGCTTGTTTTACTTGTTTTCGTAGCGACTGTAGCTATTTTTATTGTGTTAGCACTGATTGGTATGATGATGAATAAAGACATTTCCAATTGGGGAAGCTATTTATTCACCGTATTAATCGTCGTTATTGTATTTTCATTAATCTCTATGTTTATACCGGTTAGCAATATGGTCGGATTAATTATTGCAGGAATTACTGTACTACTTTTTAGTCTCTATACTGTTTATGACTTTAACCAAATCCGACATAATCACGTTTCAGATGCTGAGGTCGTTGGGATGGCTTTAAATCTTTATTTAGATTTCATTAATTTATTTATCAATCTTTTAGAAGTAATTTGGCGCATAAAAAAAATATTTGATTAAATTCCCTAATTGAGAATAAACATCAATTAAGTTTTGCAACATTGCCTTTTTTCGCTGTATACTATAAGAATAGCAGCAGGTATTTACTGCAAAGGGAGGAAAACTTTTATGTTATCTGAAAAACTACACACAGCACTAAACGAACAAATGAATTTTGAATTTTACTCTGCGCATGCTTATATGGCGATGGCGGCATATTGCACAGATCAAGATTACGATGGTTTTGCCAACTTCTTTTTAGTACAGGCTGAAGAAGAGCGCTTCCATGCGATGAAATTTTATAATTTCCTAAGTGATATGGGCTACCGTGCAACAATCCAAGGCTTCGATAGCCCAGATAATCATTTCGAGTCTATTTTACATGCCTTCAAAACTGCCCTTTCACACGAGAAAGAAGTGACTCGCCGTATTTATAATTTATCGGATATCGCTTTAGACGAACGCGAGCATGCAACAATGGCTTTCTTAAAATGGTTCATTGACGAGCAAGTGGAAGAAGAATCAACATTCGACACGTTAATCCGTAAAATTGAACGCATAGAAAATGATTCTAACGCAATCTTTATGCTTGACGCTGAATTAGCGACACGTTCATTTACACCAGATGCTGAAGCTTAAAATTTAATGTAAACAAAAAGAATCTGTATGAGCAGATTCTTTTTTGTTTGACTATTTCAATGGAATATCAACCGTTTGAGTTCCATCTAAAAAATTTTCATAATGTGAGAAATAGATGCGGACTGGATTGGCAACTCCCTTTATATCATATGTTTCTGTTTGTTCAATTACATAATCATCAGGTCTATGATAACTTCCTGAATTACTATAAACAGTTTCACCATTTGCATCTATTGCTGTACCAAGTAAACTGATATTTTTATTTTCATAAGAAGTTGGAACATTTATTGTTACCATGTGCTTATTAACTTGAACTTTTAAGCCAGAGAGAGGTGGTTTGGAAAGCACTTTCTTTTGATTAAAATCTACCTCGATAAAATCCTGACCTTTTGGCAATGCTTTTACTTTTCCAATGGATAATGTTAACTTTTTAGGCTCCCTAAAATAATTACTTTGCATAAAGAATGTTTCTTCGCCATCTATTAGATTACCTGTAGCTGTTAAGCCATTATTGATTGTCGTCCATTCCTCCCCTTTTTCATCCAATAGACGAATATCATCAAATCCTAAAATTCGCTGATCATTATGTGGATCGAGAGCGATTGTAACACCTGTACGGAGCGGTGAAATAGAGACAGACTTGATGGTGATTTGCTGTCCTTCAAAGCTCATTTTTTCATTCAATTCATAGGACTTCGTTTTCGCTATTGGCTTTTTAAGTGAGAATGGAAT
Organism: Lysinibacillus sp. NPDC096212; assembly: GCF_044763105.1. NCBI lineage: Bacteria > Bacillati > Bacillota > Bacilli > Caryophanales > Bacillaceae > Lysinibacillus > Lysinibacillus sp. NPDC096212. The sequence goes on from NZ_JBIWFQ010000014.1 coordinate 54,998, forward strand.
CGTAAACTCTGTTTGTTTTTCATCTGCAAATTGGATATATAATTCAAAATTAGCATTGTCATAATTTATAGGATTTTCAAATGAAAACTCAAATTTATCTTCAATTAAAGATGTTTCTTTTTCTCTATACCAGCTATAACTTATTCCAGCGGGTAATACCTCACCATTTAGACGGAGCTCCATTTTCTTAGTCTCTAAATCATGAACATCGAACGGCGCTGAAAATGTATAAGGCAAAATCATACCTGTTTCATCAGCAATAACTCCTTGAAGTGTAAATGATAAACCATTTTTCGTTTGTGACAGTCCTAGATCCTCATAATAGTTATTATGGAGTATATCTTTGACCCCTTTATCATACGTAATCATCTCAACTAATGGAGTAAAGCCTGGGATTTTTGCGATGGCACTAGCAAAAGCTGGAGATACACGAATAGACGTTACAAAAAGTAACAATAATGCACAAGTAACAACAATGCTTTTCCATGTACGTTGTCGATTACGCTTTTCTTTTTGGAAGCGTATGACACTGTTCCTACGCGACTCTTCTAATTGCTCATGTGGTATGTCAATTTTCGCTAGTTCTTTGACAAAAATATCATAGTCATGCTTTTCTACCTGTTTCATCTATAGCTCTCCCTTCTCCGTAAAATATAGTTTAAGTCTTTTCAATGCCGCATGTAACCTTGACTTCACAGTTCCTTCTGGAATATTTTGTAACATAGCAATATCTCGATTTTTATAATCTTGAAAATATTTTAGAAAAATAAGCTCTTGCTGCTCTTTTGGTAGCTTTGTAATAATATCTGTCATTTCAAAGCGCTCGTGATTGGGAGCGTTATCGCTGATTTCTATGTCTTCCTGGAAATCAAGACGTCTGCTTCTTTCACGCATATCATGGCAAATATTGAGTAAAATTCGGACAAGCCACGTACTAAAATAACCTGGTTCTTTTACGGTATGTATCTTTTTTAAGCTTCGATATGTAGCTTCTTGTACCGCTTCAATGGCATCATGCTCATTTTTTAAGTAGGCGAATGCCATACGGTACATCGTCTGTTCATATTGTTTTATTAGATGTAAAAAAGCATCTTCATCCCCAGCTATCGCACGCTTCACCAATGCTTGTTCATCCATCACATTCACTCCCTTCTACTTATTAGACAGTCGAGCTGCCAATTTCGTTCGATTTATTTTCAACAATTTAATCAATTGTAACAAATTTCATTTTTCATTATAATTCTGTATCCAAAACTACTTCATAGAAATATTAAAAAAGGCTTTTAAATGATTGTTGCTGTTAAAACATAAAAACAGAGTCAATCTACAAAATGTGTAGAATCAACTCTGTTTTTATGTTTGATATTTCGTAAATCGAATATTTAACTACAGCACCCCGTTAGCCACCCATGTAGCGCAAAAATTAGCACTTCACCATAGAAGATAAAAGATGATTAAGTTCTTTCAAGGGAGTTGAACAAGGTGAACACAACCTTTTAACTATTTCTACTTAGATTCGAAGGTGGTATCACATCCCTTAATATGTGATAGTTCGAGAGATGCTAAGTTTCTTAATAATATTAGGGAGAAGCCTACATCACTCAGCTATACAACACGATTTCTATGGTGTAGACTTCATATATCGTGGTGTAGTACCTATAGGATTCTGACTTGAGAAAGGCAGATGATCATTGTTCGTTACCCAGCCACCAAAACGAAATGTGAATTCCACTCGTGCGTCTGTATTCTGTGTATCAATATCTCGCATATAGTCTTTCAATCTATTTTCTAGGTAATTTGGTGTGATGAAATCTGCATATGGTATAGACTTTAACTCATTAAAAGGCAACAAATAGGCTTCGATAAGGGTATTGAGCTCATCATATTCAACAGGTGCTAGTAGCTCATAATCATATTCAATATGAATTACCGTTGTATATTTTTGTCCATTCTGTTTATGCACAATTTCAATCGGGTATCGGTATCTTGCTTCAGTTCCAATGACACCCGCTGAAAACACATCACGATAGAGCTCTTTGTTTATAGTAGGCTCAGGTGGCACAATTTTTCTATCCCCCATATTCTTTGGGTAAATAATAAATTTGTCTGATGCAAAGTTGCCTCTTGATGCACCATTTAAAATGGATTCTTTCATAAATGTTTCGTCTAAATAGTTCAACGGCTTACTGGAAATAGCAAATGCTGAACTGACAGCCATTCCACCTGTTGAAAGTAAAATTAATAGTGCCATCACAACGATTCCGGATTTCTTCTTACTCATATCCATAATGGAGAGTATTCTCTTTTTTAGAATTTGTGTACTCCCTAGAAAATTTGTAGATAAAACACCTTCTCCTCTTTTTAATTTCTCAGCATGTAGTATCGTCTGACTATACGTTTTTCTAAGTTGGATGTCAGTATTTTTTACTACTTCTTCATCACAAGCGTGTTCACAAAGGTTGTCCAGTTCTTTAGCGAATAGATAGAACAATGGATTGAACCAATGAATACTACTAATCAGCAATACAAAAGCTTTATACCATAAATCCTTTCGTTTTAAATGAACTAACTCATGCTTCAATATCATGTTTAGTTCTTCTTCTCGATAAGCATTATTAGGTAGCCAGATAGTATTTTTAGTAAATCCCACTAACATGGGGGAATGGATAAAGCTACATTCTTTCAATGCGATTTCCTTAGTGATATTCATTTCACTTTTAACTTTTTCAAGTAAATGAAGGGTTTTCGGTTCAGTTATCGTTTGCCCCCATCTTTTCACCATGTACATAAAACGATAATGTCTTACAAGATGAACTGCCAAAAATACAACGATTCCTAAAATCCAAATTATCATCACCATCTGCCAAACAGAAAGTGCTGTCACTGTATCTACAGATGAGGACACAAGCGTTATCTGACTACTGTTAGTTGGAACAGGTTCTTTAGATGGTACTTGCACCGATTCTGATAGATTGAAAACTGGGGTCGATATATTATTGATTGAAAATGGTAAAATAAAACCTGCAAGGATAGCGAACCAGCCATAATAAAGCCATCTAGCACTGTACCGTTTTAAAAGGGAAGGCGTTACAGCTATAAAGAGTAGTCCAATAAAGGACATAACTACTGATTTAAAGAATAAACCTACCATGATACTGTGCATATTAATCCCTCTTTTCTTCCACCCATTTAATTAATGAAGCTAAATCTTCATTAGAAATAGTATCGGATTTATAGAGTGTCCCCACTAAATTCATAAAGGAATTTTTATGGTAGAGCTTCATAAAATGCTCTGTTTCAAAACTTAGATAGGCATCTTTTTCTACTATAGGGTAATAAAATCTCTCCTTACCTTTTTTCTCACTGCGAAGAAATCCACGTTCAGTTAATCTTTGCATAAGGGATACTACGGTTTGGATCTTCCAACCTTTCTCATTTCCTATTTCTCTCATTATTATACCTGTAGTAATTGGAGGATTACTTTCCCAAACTATCCTCATAATCTCAAATTCTGCTTCAGGCAATTTTTTCATATTTACTCACCCCTTTCATTTAAGTCAATTGTCTTACTCGTATAATATATCTTTTTTGAAACAGCGTCAAATTTTGTTATAGATGGAGATATATTATTCAAATACCAAGGGTTATCCTAACAGTCATTGCATTCTCTGTTCCAAGTTGCAGAAATTCTCTATGGTGATGAAATTTATTAGAAAAACTTCCGAAATGCAAAGAATCAAGGGATAGAATAAATCAATTATTGTTGCTGTTAAAACATAAAAACAGAGTCAATCTACAAAATGTGTAGAATCAACTCTGTTTTTATGTTTGATATTTCGTAAATCGAATATTTAACTAAACCACTCGTTATTTTAAGTGTTACATTTCACATTTTGCACTAACGAAATTAGACCAAAACTATTCTCATCCTTTTGGCAATATAAATGATATTACTAACTATTTTGTATTAGTTTATTACAGAACTTCCATTCAACACTAAGTGTATCCGTATTTCTTACCTCACCATCAGAGGTGATCACAAATTCACCTTGCTTTATGAATTCATATAGAAATACATTACCCAGAATTTTATTACTTACTAATATTCCAGAATCGTTTATTCTACAAATAGATTTTGGTCCCCCAGTTTGGCAATTCCAGAGAATAAATAGCCACTCATCTTCTTTGACATCCCTACTTAAATTATGAAAAATATGCCCTTCAGGACAGTTATATTGCCATACAATTTGACCCTCAAAGTCGTAGCAAGCAATTTTTTCATATGTGTTAACTACAAAATGTTCATCTAGGAATTCAACGCTTTTAGGATTGATTTTATCCTTAAATAGAACTTTATTATTGGTAACATCAATAAGTTGATCTTGAGAATCTTTTACAACAAACCTTTTTAAACCTTCGTTGTCTGTAAAGATCCTTCTAACACCTCTTATTTGTTCCTTAGTAGAACCATCTCTTATATTTACTATCGTATAAGGACCTTGGCTACGTCCTAAACCGATAACTATTTCATCCTCTATTATTAATCTATCAACATCTTGTACTTTTGTAAGATCTTTGCGGTGCCACAATTTTTCTCCAGTTAATGCATCGTAAGCAGCAACACCTTTACGAGAGTACGCCGCTGTAACTACAATTGGACTAGGAAAAGGGATTAACAACATTCTTTGCCCACCAAAATCTAAAATAGTTTCAAATTCTGACAATTTCTTTTTGGTAGCCCATGACCAAAGTGTAACTTTCTTTTCGAATTCAGCTGTAACGAATAGATCCGAGCCTTCCACGGGAACATTAATATGTCTAATTTTATACATTTTCTCACCACAAGTTTATAAAATTGCTTACTCTTCTTGTTTATATAAGCCTTACTGAAATTGTACTATCTTTGTATAAGGAAGCAAAATGTAAAAATTAACAAAATGCTATTAGTTATATATAGATATTATCTTCAACTAATCTGCCCCGTTCGTTTAACTAAGAAGTTACTTGTTACTTTTATCAGATATTATAATTATTTTATATAGGGATTCTTTAATGGCATTTTGTCGTAATTAATCATTCTTACTAAACCATGTATCAATGGAATTTATCATATTTTCAAATGCTTCTTCTTTAAATGGTGAGGCGATTCCTGAATGATCAAGTAAGTCTAGGAAAGATAAACGTCCCCCCTGTTTGCATATGTCCATATATACATTCCAAGCAGTATAAATATCTTTTTGTGCGATTGACCAAATCTGCAAGGCACAAATTTGAGCCATTGCATAGTCGATATAGTAAAATGGAAATTTAAATAAATGAGTTTGTTGGTGCCAAAAGTTCCCTTTTTTTAAGTAAGAGTGATTGTAGGTAGTTTTATATGGCATATATTTTTGTTCAATTTCAATCCATTTTTTCTTTCGCTCCACTGATGATAAGTTAGGATTTGTATAGATAAAATGTTGAAACTCATCAATACTAGCCCTATAAGGCATTGCAAAGATAGCATCTTCTAAGTGTGAATATCTATAATTCATTGCGTCATCCCCAAATATTTCTTCCATGTAAGGCCAAATAAGAAATTCCATTGTAATTGAGCTAATCTCACAAGCTTCCTTAGTGGGAAGTATAAATTCTGGTATGTTGTTATTTTGGTTAAAAATAGCCATTTGGAATGCATGACCAAATTCATGTGCCAGTACCTTTACATCCTTTCTTGATCCATTAAAGTTTGCAAAGATATATGGTATCTTTTCATTACATAAATAAGTAGTATAAGCACCTCTTGCTTTATTTTCTTTAATGGTTAAATCCATATATTTATTCTCATGCATTAACTTGAAAATCTCACCAGGTTGATTAGATAATTGTTGGAAAATAGTTTTAAATTTTTCTATCATCCAATTAGAATCTCCTTTAAGGATAGCCTCTCCGGTTTTAAACCTCACTTCTTCATCATAGTAGGTTAAGTTCTCAATCCCAATCCCAATCCGAATCCGTTGCTTTCCCCTTAATTTCTCGGATATAGGAACCATATATTTCAAAATCATTTTTCTAAAATCAGCCACCTCTTGTTGACCATAGTCAACCCTAGAAAGTCTAGCATATCCAAGTTCCACAAAAGAATTGTAACCGAGCTCTTTTGCTATTTGCGTTCTTACTTGAATTAAAGAATCAAAAAGTTCATCAATTCTATTTTCGTATTGCTCCAATAGTTCATATTTTTTTTCAATAGCCTGCTTTCTAAGCATTCTATCTGGAGATGAAACAAATTTATCTAATTGAGATAGATTTCTCTCTTCTCCTTTAAATTCAATCTTGGCATTTGCCATCAATCTTGTATATTCACTTATAAGATTGTTCTCTCTTTTTAATTTATCAATAACTGATGAACCAATAGTATTTACATTAATTTCAGCAAGATTCAGTAATTGTTTTCCATACTTTTGCTTAATTTGTTCTTTAAATGTGGACCTTATTAAGCGTTCATAATAACTCGCTACAACTTTTTCATATACCGGCCAATTTTTATTGATAAACTTTTGCTCTTCTTGATAATTCTTATCTGAGGTATCTAATTGTGCTCTTATCTCCGCAATAGTCATCATTGTTAAAACATGATTTCTAAGCGAATTAATCTTATCTATTAGCTTAAATTGCTCTTCGAATGAGTTTACAGAGTCAAACTTTCCTAATAGTTCAAATACCACTTCTTCAAATTTTACGATGTTAGGCCTCTCATATAAAAGCTGATCAAAAATCATTGCCTTCCCCTCCCTTCGCATTCCATATTATGGTATATTATGTACAACAGAATAAATAGTCTTATAATTCAAAACAATGCGTGCTATAATAGCGATATAAGATAATATAAATACCATTAGCATATACAAAAGGTCTGCTTTCATAAAAGCAGACCTTTTTGTTTTCTTAGATATAGTTCGATTCAATCTACCCTCTATTTTATCTCCTCGGCAATGGTATATATCATTTTTCTAATTAAACTAAACTGTACCGTCAGTTGAAAAATATATACTAACCACCTATCTTCGTTGTATATTAATACTTAACCACAAATAAAAATTCAACAGAAAGGGTTGGTGGTTTATGGGTTTTGTATTTGAATCTGAAAATTTAGGTGATTATTTAATTGAATTAGATGTGGTTGATTACTCTAATTCAATTATTAAAGAAAAAATTGAGGAACTTTTTAAGTCAACTCAAACAGAAATTGAAAAAACAAAAATTGCTTTTGAATTTGTTCGTGATGAAATATCACATTCTTGGGATATTCAAGGGAAAAAAGTTACTTGTCACGCATCAGATGTATTGAAGTATAAACAAGGTATTTGCTATGCAAAATCAAACCTTTTGGCAGCACTATTACGCTCGCAAGGAATTCCAACAGGTTTTTGTTATCAGCGTTTAATGTTGTTTGATACTCCAGAAAAAGGCTATTCGATTCACGCTTTGAATGCTGTTTATTTAAAGTCCCATAATAAGTGGATACGATTAGATGCTCGCGGAAACAAAACAGGTGTTAATGCTCAATTTTCATTAGATGAAGAAAAATTAGCTTTTTCAATTAACAAGGAACTTAACGAAGAGGATTATTCTATTATTTTTGCAAAACCAAACCATAAAACCATTGCTGTATTAAAAGAGCATACTGATGCATTGGAAATGTATAAACATTATTTACCTGAAAGTATATAGTCATTTCACTAACAGGGACTTTAGTTAAATTTTCGATTCAAGAAATATCCAAACAATCTTTGAGAAAACAGTCTAAAAAAAGAGAAACGCCCGCAATCAACGTTTCTCTTTTATTCATTATAGTAGATGAGGTTCTCGAACTTCTCCATCAAATGCAGCTCGATAAATAGTATAGATATCTTCTCGCTTAAGCGGCATCGGACTACGTGCTAAGATTCTTGTTTGCTTTGTCGCATCACCAGTTAGTTGTTCCAGTGCTAATTCTGGTATATTGAATCCTTTTAATGTTGACGGAATATTAACATCGTGAACAAGTTGCTTTAATGCATCTACACATTTATAGGAAGCCTCTTCTTGCGATAAATACGCAGATGAAATACCCATTGCATCTAAAATATCTTTCATACGTTTTTCGCAACTTTGACGAATATAGCCCATTACATATGGTAATAGCACTGCGTTGGAATCTCCATGAGCAATATGGAACTGGCCACCAAGTGGATAAGCTAAAGCATGTACTCCTGCAACACCAGCATTAAAAAAGGCTAAGCCTGCCAAATAACTGCCATAACTCATATCCGAACGAGCCTGTTTATTCTGAGAGTCATGCACTGCAGTTCGAATAGAGCCACTAATTAATTTAATGGCTTGTAGTGCAAGTGCATCAGTTACTTCATTGGCATTTATAGAAACATAAGCCTCTATTGCATGTGTTAAAGCATCTACGCCTGTAGCAGCGGTCACTTTTGGTGGTAAGGAAATCGTTAACGCAGGATCTATAATGGAGACATCTGCTAATAAGTAATCATGTGTAACAACATCCTTAGTTGTTTCAAGTGATAGTACGGATATATTTGTCACTTCTGAACCTGTGCCAGATGTAGTTGGAATTAATATCTTAGGTAACCCTTTATTTTCAAGAGTTTTTGTTCCCGTTAAATTTAAGTAATCTGCCACTTTTCCATCATGTGTTGCTAAAACAGCGGCAAGTTTCGCTAAGTCTAATGCACTTCCTCCCCCTAGACCAATGACTAAATCAAAATGATGCTTTCTTGTAAAATCAACTAGTTTTTCACCAATTGCGAGCGGTGGCTCAGGAGCAATATCGGTATAAATGGTTGTAGAGTACCCATTGTCTTGTAAAGGCTTTTCAACATTATCTGTTAAACCTAACTCTTTTAAAAATGGATCAGTAATAATTAAAATATTTTTCACCTTTAATTTTTCTACTTCTGGTAATAACTGGTTCAAACAACCCCAGCCTGTATAACTTGCAGGAGTAAAAGTTAATTTATGCATAATTGTTATGCTCCTATCTATTCATAATAACCTTCTGTCGATTTTCTAAAAGACTTAAATTGGGCAGAATCATGACCAAACCAAACTTGTGAATTTGTTTCATTTGCTAATCTTCTAATTCGTTCAACCGTAGAATTATAACCAACAGAATCATATAGTATTCCAGGTGGCTTGACAGGTGGCCCAAAGCTTTCAGCAGTGTAAATGGTATCTGAAGCTAAAATAATTCCACCCGTTTCTGGCATATTAATATGCAAACCTAGCATTCCCCATGCATGACCGCTACCAAAATTCAAAACTTGGATTCCTTCTGCAAGCTTCACATTATCCTCACCACGCTTAATTAAGCGCCATTGTAAGTTGTTCTTTATCCACATATCAATGTCACCCCAAATATATGCACCTTCTTTTACATTTCTTGCATATGTTTGTAAAGTTCCATTGAATTCATCTTCCTGCACAATTATTGTTGCATTCGTAAAAAGTTCTAAACAGCCTGCATGATCTAAGTGTAAATGTGAAGCAACAACATATTTAATATCTTCTGGACGCACATTTAACTCTTCCAAACGATGATGTAAATAGCATTCTTCTGGCATATTAATTGGGAATGCTTTTTGAGTAAATTCACCCCAGCGTCCTTCAGGTCCCATTGAGTTTGGGTTACAAGCTGTATCAAACAATATTTTTCCTTCTGGATGATCAATTAATACTGTATAAACTGGAAATTCTACAAATTCATTTGGCTGGTTTGGATGATCGATCGTTGCAGGGTTATGCATGGCAATCATATAGTTTTTATCCATTCGCATTGTTCCATTATCCATAACATACAATTTCGGATGCTGTTTGATTATGTTCATTTACAACCATCTCCATTTCTGAATCATTTGTGCCTCGGCGTAATTGTAGCTGACGCTTTGCTTTCACTACATAAAACATTTGTAGCCGACTCTTTGCTTTCGCTACATAAAACATTCGCTGAAGAAGTTAATTGTTATTCCAAATCACTAGCTTCATTTCTGTCATTTCCTCAACTGCATATTTGATTCCTTCTCGACCGGTTCCGCTTTCTTTAATGCCGCCATATGGCATATGGTCAACACGGTATGTCGGAACGTCATTTATAATGACACCCCCTACTTGTAATTTCTTTGAAGCTTTAAAGGCCATCTCGATTGAAGGTGTAAATATTCCTGCCTGTAAGCCATAATTTGAATCATTGACAGCATCAATGGCTTCTTCTATTGAAGAAACAGTATTGACAATTACAACAGGTGCAAATATTTCCTCACAAGATACACGGCTATGAGAGGATACATTAAATAATACTGTTGGAAGTAAAATATTATTTTCAATACGACCACCCGTCAGTACTTCGGCACCTTCTGCTACCGCTTCTTCTATCCATGTGACAGCACGCTGTTGCTCAGTTTCTGAAATCATCATCGCTAAATCTGTTGTTACATCTAGTGGGTCCCCTATTGTTAGCTGTTCTATTTTTGCTTTTAGTTTTTCTAAAAATACATCTATTATATTTTCTTTTACATATATACGCTGTAGGGAGATGCACACTTGACCTTGATTTGAAAAAGCTCCCATAACAATTCGGTCCATGATTTTATCGAGTTGAATCCCTTCATCAACAATAACACCAGCATTCGAACCAAGTTCTAATGTAACTTTCTTTAATCCTGCGCGATTACGAAGAGAAATGCCTACAGCAGGACTTCCCGTAAATGTAATCATTTTTACTTTTGGATGTGCTAAAAATACATCCCCTACTAGTTTTCCTTGCCCAGTTACTAAGTTAAATGCACCTGCTGGTAAGTTTGTTTGTGCCAATAGTTTTGCTAGAAAATGAGCAGATAAAGCTGTTTGTGTTGCAGGTTTCAAAACAATCGTATTTCCAGCTGCTAATGCTGGTCCAACTTTATGGGCTACTAAATTTTGTGGAAAATTAAAAGGTGTAATGGCCGCAATAACGCCTAATGGTTCGCGGATTGTATAACCAAATCTACCCTCTCCACTTTTAGATGCATCCATCGGAATCATTTCACCAGATAGTCGCTTCGCTTCTTCTGCTGCAAATTTGTAAGTTTCAATCGTTCGATCAATCTCAGCATACGCATACTTCAACGACTTTGCTGATTCTAATGAGATAATATTAGCTGCCTCATCTCTATTTACTGCAAATAGTTCAGATAATTGTTCTAAAATTTCTGCTCTTTGGAATGCCGTTAAAGCTGCCATTTCAGACTCTGCTAAATGAGCACTTTCAATTGCGCGCTGTACATCATCTTCAGTTGCCATCGCAAATTGAGCAATGACCTCTTTTGAGTAGGGGGATTGAACCTCCATAAATTCATCTGTCATTTGCCATTGTCCATTAATAAATAAGCTTTTTTTCAAGACCTGACTCACTCCTCTTTCGGAATGGTTACGTATTCATTTCTGAAAATAAAAAAATGAATACGTAACCATTTTAAGTTTTAAAAAATAAACTGAGGTCATCAGTTTATTTTTTTACATGTTGTATTTCTCGGGAAAAGCTTAACAGATTCTGTTTGTTGGATGCAAGTACTTTTTTTCTCCATTACCTCAAATAATTTTTCAATAGCAATAAATCCGAGGTTTTTTTCGGATGCTAAACCTACTGTTGTTAAAGCAATTGAATGGTGCTTACTGAGCTCAACATTATCAATGCCAATAATATTAAAATCTTTAGGAACATGAAAGCCCCTCTCTAAGCAAAGGTTTAAAATTTCAATAGCAATTGCATCTGTTGCGGCACAAATAGCAGTAGGTCTCGTAGGAAGCTTAAGTATTTCTTCAAATATTCGTTCAATATCGTCTTTTTTAGTATTTGTAAAAAATGCTGGCACTGTATTTATACCTATTCCGCTGTCCTTTAATGCATTTTTAAAGCCATTGTACCTTTCATAAAAAGTACTTATTTCATGTGGACCGCCAATCCAGCATATGTCATGATGACCTAAAGTTAAAATATGATTCGTCGCTATATAGCCAGCTTCCACATTATCAATTTCTACAAAATACCTGTTTTCTTGATGCTTGCGATTATACATGATAAAAGGTATGCCTCGTTTTTCAAGCTTAAAAAATAAGTCATCTTCATATAACATAGACGATAAAATTATCGCATCAGCCCTGGTTTCCAAAACAGAATTATAAATAGAATCTAAATTATCTTCCGTACCAAAATAAACATTTACTTTATAGCCCCGAGCATTAACATAATTAACGATTGCAGTTGTTGTATCGACAAAAAAAGGATTATGTAAAGGCCCTGATATCAAAGTAATAATGCCTGTTTTTTTCTGTACAAGCGATCTAGCAACATCATTTGGAATATAGTTTAATTCCTCAATAGCCTGCATTACTTTTTCGACAGTCTTCGGCTTTACGAGTTCAGGAGTATTTAACACTCTTGAAACCGTTGTTTGCGAGACACCCGCATACTTTGCCACATCTTTTGAAGATACCAAAAAACCACCCACTTCATCTTTGTAAGCCTATTTTATATCATTACAGATATATTGTTAATAGATAACCACGAATGCAAGCACTTTCTATTATTAGGAATTATTTTTATTTTTCCGCTCATAAGGCTTAGCTACTTCGCTAGCTTTAAAATTATAAACAGGTGTAATCACTTTTAATATATCTGCAGTTTCCTCGAGAACAGATGTAATTTCTGACATCGGCTTATATGCCATAGGGGCTTCATCTAATGTTTCTTCGTTTACAGATGTTGTCCAAATACCTTGCATCATCTCTTTAAAATCTTCCATGTTTAGTGCTTCTTTTGCTGCACGGCGAGAATACATTCGCCCTGCCCCATGTGGTGCTGAGTAATTCCAATCTGCATTCCCTTTCCCGATACAAATGAGTGAGCCATCTCGCATATTCATAGGAATAACGAGCTTCTCCCCTTTATTTGCTCGAACGGCTCCTTTTCTTAACGTCATTGTTTCTGTATCAATATAGTTATGGATCGTATCGAACGTTTCGTTAAAACGCCAGTTCATATGCTTGGAGATTGTTTCAGCAATTGTCCAACGATTCATCCGAGCATATTGCTGAGCAATTTTCATATCGTGAATATAATCATGGAAATACTCACCCTCTAAATAGGCTAAATCTTTTGGTACAATAGGGTTTTGCTCTTTACTAGCTTTAATCATTGCTTGAATTTCTTTTTCGCGCCCCTGATTTTTCAAATCGGCAATTTTTTCTTTTAAATCTTCTCGTTGTAATGTTTCATAGGCTCTTTTTTGATGCCAATTCGCTACCTTCGCTCCGACATAACGCGACCCAGTATGGATAAGTAAGTAATGTGTGCCTGCTTCGTCTTTTGCAAGCTCTATAAAATGATTGCCTCCCCCAAGTGTACCAAGCGATAGATTCGTATAGTCATCCTTTAAGCCACTCGCTACAAACTGTCTCCCCTCGAATTCAACAAAATGACGTGCAGAAGATACTTCCTGATGGATATTCTGTCCGCTTGGTATATGTGCTCGAATTGTAGCATCAAGTTTAGAAAAATCGATATCCGTCTCATTTAGCTCAGCTACAAATACACCGCAACCAACATCAATGCCTACAAGATTAGGCACTACACGATTTTGAAGCTGAATCGTTGTACCAATAACACAACCCTTCCCTGCGTGATAATCTGGCATAATCCGTACTTTTGTTCCTTCCATAAAGGCTTGATTTGCCAATTCTTTAATTTGATCGATAGCTGATTGTAAGGCTGTCTTTGAATAAATTTTCGCTTCAGTAAAACGTCCTTTAATTTGAATCATTTTAATCCCTCCTACTATCTATACGAAAATCGTCTTATTTAGTTTCAATTTTATATAATTAATCCCAATTTATAGAAAACTAGAAAATACATAAAAAAATGTTCTAAAATTATAAATAAATTTTAGAACATTTTCTTTTAACGTTTATTCTTCATATTGAATATCTAATTTTTTCGGTATTTCTGGTATATCGTTTGATTTTACATCTACTTCTGCTAAAGCTAACGTATGTAAAGGATATTTTTTCTGAACATCGAAAGGAATCGCAGTGCTCTCCATTTTATTGTTCATTTGACTACGTGCAAGTAGACCATTATTCGTCAGGTCAATGCTTATGATACTGTTAATCGTTTCTTTTAGCATTACAATATCTTTTTCTTTTAGCGGCATTTGTTCGTCCATTAAAAATGGTTGAATAGTTTCTTTAATATAGCCCTGCGCCTCTATTAAACAAGAAAATTCATTTAATTTATTTGCGTATAACTTTAATTGGCGTTTTTCTTTTGAACGTTGGTGATTTAGCTCTTGCACTTTCTGCTCAATACGTACCAAACGTTTTTTCGTTAACTCCATAAGATAACTTTGTATTGAATTAATGGACTGAAGCATCATTGCCTCCGCTTCTTGCACTTTTTCATATTGTGCAATACAAACAACTTGCTGCTCATTTAACTTGCTGACACGTTCTTTGAAAAATCCATTTTGTGTATGCTGACCAAAGATAGCCTTCATAAGACCTTTTCCGTGAATTTTTTTATGCTGGGCATCCAATCGATCATATTCACGTATATAATCGCTATGCATATTACGATATTCTCGTAACATTTGTTGATAAAAAACAGCCTTTTCTGTAAAGCTTTCCACTATTTCATCCTGTAAATAATCATTTTGTGAAATGGTTTGTAAAAGTTGGTATAATGTTTGAACATTTTTAAATACATTGGCAACCTGCTCATATTCTTGCTCATATTCAGTCACAATCGCTAAATCACGTTGATAACGTGAAAATTCGTATTGTGTATCGCCTGCATACTTTTCAATGTTCTCAACCGCAGATTGGAATGGATCTCTTTGTGGAATAACAGTTAATTCGAAGCGGAATCGTTCAAGCCATTGCAAGAAGCGAATTAAAATGCCATACGTTTTCTTATCACTATTTTCTGCAACTCGATGAATTTCTGAAATTAATTGCTCATACTGACTTTTTTCCCAAAGCTCATCACTATTAGTCTGTTTAGCTTCAATCGCTTCTCTTGCAGAGATAGCAACAAAATCACTTATTAAATGTCCAATTCGTTCTCTCTCAGCATTAATAAACGTCTGCGTATTTTCATTTGAATCGATAGCATTGATAACACAAAGGGGCTCAACACCTTTGTTTTTTAGCGTTTCCATCAATAAAATTTCAGGATAAATAGCCATCGAACCTGAGCGTAATACCCAAAAAATTTCGTCAACACGGTTCATTAATGCTTCTGGGAAGTAGGCCATTTCTCCTCCCCCAGCTTCCAATGAAACAGAATCAATAATTGTTACTGATTTTAATAAATCGTTTTTCAAATATACTTCTAAGTAATCTAAATGTTCTCGTAGTATTTGAGATGCAAAAGTATCGCTAGTTGTCAATAATTCTAGCTTGCTCATATCGAATATTGCTACAACGCCATCTAAAAAATACGCCTTTATTTCTTCATGCTCACCGTATCGCAAAAATGTATTTACCCCTGTTGGATGCTGATCACTAACAGGCAAAACTTGACGTCCTAAAAGTCCATTTACAAGTGTTGTTTTTCCAACACGCTCTTTCCCAACAATAAGAATCATCGTTTCGTTGTTAGCATCTTGAATGATACGATTTAAATGTTTAGCTGTATCTTTTACATATGTATTTTGTACAATAATGCCATGTAATTGTCGAAAATGATCAACAAGCTGTGGCAAAATATTATTCGCTGAGGCTGTATATTCGATCGGCACATTATCAATATTTGTCATCCTCAAAACCTCTTTTCGTATGTATCTAAAGTTATTATAAATGAAAATATTCACTTATTAATACATAGTACTAAGAAATAACGACAAAAAAGGACAATATACTTAAATATAAGTGTCACAAATAGGTAATTAATCTTACGCTATTGAACAGACTATCTCAGATATTATTACTCATTCAGACTAAAAGAAATAAAAATTATTATTATAAATTCGTAAGAGAGTTAGTTTCTTCTTCATTCTTCAATTCCAGCCATACGTGAGTACACCGCTCCAAGTGTTGGCATTCCACCTTGCGCACCGAATTCCTCCACCGATAATGAAGCTGCAATATTTGCAAAATACACAGCCTGATCCAATGATTGCCCTTCTACTAAAGCATAAGCGAGTGCACCGTTAAACGTATCACCTGCACCTGTTGTATCTACCGCTTTCGTCAAATAACCCGGAACATGAATAGGATATTCACCATCAAAATAGCGTGCGCCATCACTACCTTGCGTAATAATCATTTTATTAGGATACTTTTCTAATATTCGCTCAACATCATCTCCAAAAATTTCGGCACACTCCGTTTCATTTGGTGTGATATAGGTAATATCCTCCATCCATTGCACATCAAAATTAGCCGCTGGTGCAGGATTTAATAAAACAGGTACATTCGCTTCTTTACAAAGTTTTATCGCATAAGCAGTCGTTTCCACTGGGATTTCTAGCTGCATAATGACCATTTGACTTTTTTGAATGATTTCTTTCGCTGCCTCTATATGCGCAGGCATTAGTTCATAATTTGCCCCAGGCACTACTATAATACGGTTATCATTATTGTAGATTAAAATATTAGCAATCCCAGTAGGTGCCGAAACGCTTGTAATAGCTTCAGTTTGAACATGCTCCTGCTGTAAAACTGTGCGCAATGTTTCTCCAAAACTATCGGAGCCTACACAGCCGATCATTGTGACTTCACTTCCAAGACGTGCCGCAGCAATTGCCTGATTAGCCCCTTTTCCTCCTGGAATCGTTTGAAAATCTTTACCAAGAATCGTTTCACCCTGCTTTGGAAAAACCCCCATTTGTACAACTAAATCCATATTTATACTACCTATAACTGTAATCATCTTTTGACCTACCTTCCATCTTATTTTTCCATTTTAACTGAGAAAACAATAGAAGGACAGGTCATTTACATTTGAAAAATATGGGGTTATTTTCAATTAATTTTTCCCAATAAACCTTTCCTTGCCTCTAATTCAATTTTTCTATCACAATCTTCACAGGAAAACTTCCCGTCCATATTTTCTTTATATAGTTTATATTTCCTTGTACCTTCTACAACTTCAAATATTTTCTTACAAAAAATACAATGAACCTTATAGCTAATCATGATACTTCCTCCTTTAACCCGATGTAGTTTTTCGGGGAATATAGCACAAAATATAATGAGATTGACAATAAAATACTGATAATACCGAAAACAATTGCAGTCATTTGAAGCGTAAATAATTCTGCAAACAGACCTAATAGTAAAGTAAAGGAGATTTGTAAAATATTTTGAAAAATACTAGAAATACTACCGAATCTCCCCATCATTTCAGGTGGTACATTTTGCTGATAAAACGCTTCATAACCAGTATTACTAAATGCCATAAAAAAGCCTAAAAAAACGAAACTTACAAATGTCAAAATACTCGATGTCGAGGCATAAAAAGCTGTATAAAACAGCATTGTCAGGAACAAACCAAAAGCCATATATGACCGAGTGGACCATTTTTTGGCGAAGCTTGCAGCAACCATTCCACCTAAAATTGCTCCAGCTCCTGCACTACTCACAAAGGCTCCATATAAGCTATCGGATAAAGCCAAATCTTGTTTTATAAATGTTGTTTCCTGAGAATCAAGCGCAAAAGCAATCATTAATGTACTTTGAAACAGTAAATAAATCATTATAAATAATGAATTTTGTCGAATGAAAGCTATTACAGTTAGATAGTCATTTTTTAGTATTTGCCAAGTAATACGTTGCAGTGAAGTTTCCTTCACATCATCTACATCAGGTAATAAGTAAATGATCAAAGCACAAACAAAAAATGTAAAGCTGTTAAACCAAATCGTAAATGTTGTATTAAAAAGCATGATGAGGAGTCCTGCAAGAGCTGGACCTACTAAAAACGAGCCTGAATTGAACGTGCCAAGTATTGCGTTGAATCGTTGTCTATCTTCTGAAGGAACAAACTTTGTAATATAATATGTACTACTAGGCCCAAAGAAACTACTCGCTATATTCGCTAAAAATAACAGTGTATAGATGAGCCAAATTGATTCCATAAACGGCATACAAAAAACAATGAAACCTCGTATAATATCAGTTGCAATCATCAACTTGCGTTTATTCATACGATCAATAAAAGAGCCAGCTACCTAACTTGTTAAAACTCTTGCTATTGGTCCGACAATAAAGATTCCAGCCATCGCTGCCGGCGATTGTGTTAAATGCCATATAAATAAATTTAGCGCTACAAGGTAAATCCAGTCCCCTAATTTTGAAAAACCTAAGCCTCCAATTAATAAGCTGTATTTTCGAAGGATTTTCATTATATAGTTCCTCCCTTTATTACTTTTCACAAAAGTATTCTGGTAAATGTTTAAATAAACTGACTCATCACCAAAACGTGTAGATAATTTCCGTCCCAACTTATATGCACGAGATATGTTTTAACAAATGTCATCCCTAACTTATAGTGTTGGGACAATAATCTGGATAATGTTCCATTTATTCCCGTAACTCTATTTTTATATTATCAAAATATTACTTCAATTTGTTGCGTTTTTTGAAAATAAACATTTAAATAACTAAAGTGGTTTTTAATTGGAACTATGTTATTTAGTAAGGAATAATCATTTACCAATATAGGAGTTAGGAGGTTTCCCTGTTACCTGAGCAATTTCCACTTCAATCAAAGCCCCCCTTCTTTAAGCAACAAAAAAAACTGAAGACAACTTAATATGTCTTCAGTCAAAAGGTCAGCGCTCAATCTATTAAAATACAATACGCTGTGCTTCGTAAGCAGCAATATGTTCTTCGTATTTAAAGGTTAGAGCAATCTCATCCCAACCATTTAGCAATGTTTCTTTATAGTAAGGATCGATGCTAAATTTATAAACTGTACCATCTTCACCCGTTACTGTTTGTGCTTCTAAATTGACTTCCATCTTGTACGGATTTTCTAAGCTTTTTGCTAAAATTTCATCACACTCTGCTGCAGTTAGTTTGATTGGTAAAATCCCATTTTTGAAGCAGTTATTATGGAAAATATCTGCGAATGATGGTGCAATTACTACATTGAAGCCATAGTCTAAGATTGCCCACGGTGCATGTTCACGAGATGAACCACAGCCGAAGTTATCTTGAGCTACTAAAATTTTAGAGTCTTTAAATTCAGGTTTGTTTAATACAAAATCCTTCATTTCATTGCCCTCTGCATCAAAGCGCCAATGGTAAAATAAATACTGACCAAAACCTGTACGCTCAATACGCTTTAAAAACTCTTTTGAAATAATTTGGTCTGTATCGACATTTTTACGATCGAGTGGTGTTATCACACTGTTTACGATATTAATTGGTTCCATTTGCAATCATCCCTTCCGTGTAAATGGAAATTACACAGTTTCCTTTACGAATTCACGAACATCTACAAAGTGACCAGCAATTGCTGCAGCTGCTGCCATTGGTGGCGATACTAAGTGTGTACGAGAACCAGCTCCTTGGCGTCCTTCAAAGTTACGGTTTGAAGTTGATGCACAGCGTTCACCAGCTGGTACTACATCATCATTCATTGCCAGACACATTGAGCAACCTGTCTCACGCCATTCAAAGCCAGCAGCTGTAAAGATTTTATCTAATCCTTCTGCTTCTGCTTGTTTTTTCGTCGAATATGAGCCTGGCACAACGATTGCTGTTACATTTTCATGTACCTTACGCCCTTCGATGACATTTGCAGCTGCCCGTAAATCACTGATGCGTGAGTTTGTACAAGAACCGATAAATACGTGTTGAATATCGATTGAAGTTAATGGTTGACCTTCCTCTAAGCCCATGTAGGCAAGTGCTTTGCGAAGAGCAGCTTTATCTGACTCATCCTCATAATCGGCCTGTGTTGGAACATTACTTGAAACACCTGAACCCATTGACGGATTCGTTCCCCAAGTGATGATTGGCTCAATTTCTTCAGCTTGAATGATACGAACTGTATCATATGTTGCATCTTCTTCGGATGCTAAGCTTAACCAATAATCTGCTGCTTCCTCAAACTTTTCTCCTTGTGGTGCATGTTTACGACCACGGATATAGTCAACAGTCGTTTGGTCAGGCGAAATTAGCCCTGCCTTTGCACCCGCTTCGATTGACATATTACAAATTGTCATCCGTTCTTCCATAGCAAGCTTGTGGATAGCCTCTCCAGTGAATTCCACAATATGTCCTGTGCCGACACCGATACCGAATTTCGAAATAATCGCTAGAATAATATCTTTGGCAGCTACACCTACAGGAAGCTCACCCTCTACACGAATTTCCATTGTTTTCGGCTTATTTTGCCATAATGTCTGTGTTGACAATACATGTTCTACCTCAGATGTACCAATCCCGAAAGCAATCGCTCCGAACGCGCCATGTGTAGACGTATGGGAGTCACCACAGACAATCGTTTTACCAGGCTGCGTTAAACCTAGCTCTGGTCCAATTACGTGAACAATTCCTTGGTCAGGATGGCCCATTCCCGCAAGTTCAACGCCAAATTCTTCAGCATTTTTAGCTAACGTTTCGATTTGGTTACGCGCAATCGGATCATGAATCGTTGGTAGATTTTTTGTAGGCACGTTATGATCCATTGTCGCAAAGCTTAAATCCGTGCGACGCACTTGACGTCCGTTCATTCGTAGACCTTCAAAGGCTTGCGGAGAAGTTACTTCATGAATTAAATGGAGATCAATATATAACAGGTCCGGTTTGCCCTCTTCCTGATAAACCAAATGTTTATCCCAAATCTTTTCAATTATATTTTTGCCCATTATCTTCACCTATTTCTTAAATGTATGTTGTCATAATGCTTTCTGAAACAAAGCTTGTATCAATCTCGTTAATGACTTTATCTGTCCATTCATTCGTCGATAGTATACGACTACCATCACGCGCAAGATCTGCTGTGAAATAGCCATCATCAAATACTGCACTTACAGCACGTTCGATTTCTGCTGCTTCTTCTTTTAAGCCAAATGAATATTGTAACATCATGGCCACTGAAAGAATGGTTGCGGCTGGATTTGCAACGCCTTGACCGGCAATTTCTGGTGCTGAGCCATGTACTGGTTCATATAGACCAAAATTATCTCCGCGAATGGATGCAGATGGTAATACGCCTAAAGAGCCTGTAATAACAGATGCTTCATCACTTAAAATATCTCCAAACATATTTTCAGTAACTACCACATCATAATGACCAGGGTTAGTAATTAATTTCATCGCAACTGAGTCTACTAAATTGTGCTCCACCTGTACATCTGGATACTCTTTTTTCTTCGCTTCAACAACTTCTCGCCATAAACGACTTGTTTCAAGTACATTTGCTTTATCAACTGAGCATAATTTGCCTCCACGTAAACGTGCTAATTCAAAGGCATTTTCAACAATACGCTCAACTTCTGCAGTTGAGTAAACAGTTGTATCAATCGCGCCATTCTCAGTACGCATACGTGGTTCCCCGAAGTATACGCCGCCTGTTAATTCACGTACAATCATTAAATCGACGTTTTCGGCTACTTCACGCTTTAATGGTGAAGCATCTAGTAAACTCGGGAACGCCTTTACTGGACGTAGGTTTGCGAATAAGTCAAAGTGTTTGCGAATACGTAGTAATCCTTTTTCTGGACGTAATTCAGGTGGATTATTATCCCATTTCGGGCCGCCAACGGCACCAAGTATAACTGCGTCACTATTTTCACACATCTCAATTGTTTCATCTGGTAGTGGATTATTGTGTTGGTCGATGGCAGCGCCTCCGATTGTTGCATAACCTAAATGGAATGTATGGTTGAATCGCTTACCAATCACCTGTAATACACGTACAGCAGAAGCAACAACCTCTGGCCCAATTCCGTCACCAGGAAGTACTGTAATTTTTTTCTCCATCGTCAAAACACCTTTCTTTGTATAGCGTTGAACTACGCTATTTTAGTAAGACTCTCACCTATATTAATAGGTGAGGTCATCAATATTACGACTACACGAAATTGGCACATTGCCTTTGGGATATGAATGATGCTGACTCAATTCACTACCGTTAAATCTACTAAATTCATAAAAAGCTGGGTGATCGATTAACTTACAGGCTGTGTACGAAGGCTTGCTTGTATTAAATGACGGTTAATCGCATTTAAATAAGCTTTTGCCGATGCTTCTAAAACATCCTGTGATGAGTTTCGTCCGGTTGTTGAAATGCCATCATATCGAATATTAATCACAGCTTCTCCTAATGCATCTCGTCCCTTACCAACAGACTTAACTCGATAATCAACCACATGAATATCTCCTTGAACAAGTTGCTCAAGCGTATTGAAAATAGCTTCAACTGAGCCAGAACCTGTTGCCACAACTGTCTTTTCCAAACCTTCTGGTGTTAAAACAATCGCTGTTGCTGTTGGTATATTTTCTGTACCATATTGTACCTGTACCATCTTTAATTCGTAGAGTGGAACATCTTCTATTTGAACTTGTTGCTCAGTAAGAAGCGTTAGTAAATCTTCTTCTGTAATTTCTTTTTTACGATCAGCAAGCTTTTTAAATTCAGTAAATGCTTTATTTAGTTTTTCATCCGAAAGATTGAATCCCATTGTTTCCGCTCTGTCACGGAATGCTGCGCGGCCTGAGTGTTTACCTAGAACGAGTGGTACCTCCCCTTCACCAATAAGGGCAGGTGTAATAATCTCGTACGTTTCAGGATTTTTTAACACACCATCTTGGTGAATACCAGATTCGTGTGCAAATGCGTTTTTACCAACAATCGCTTTATTCGGCTGAATAACCACATTCGTAAGTTTACTGACTAATTGAGATGTACGCTTAATTTCTTGTAAATGAATACCTGTTGCTACAGGGTAGATATCTTTACGGATATGAAGGGCAACTGCGATTTCTTCAAGCGCTACATTTCCAGCACGCTCTCCGATACCGTTAATCGTACCCTCAACTTGTGAGGCACCATTTTCAATGGCTGCAATCGTGTTAGCGGTTGCCATACCTAAATCATCATGGCAATGCGCAGAGAATTTTACCTTATCAGCACCTTTTACGTTTTCAAGTAGGAATTTAAATAATGCACCATATTCTTGTGGTGATGCATATCCTACTGTGTCAGGTACATTAATGGTAGTTGCACCTGCCGCAACAACATCATTCATAATACGTACTAAAAAATCACGATCTGAGCGAAATGCATCTTCTGCAGACCATTGTACAAGCGGAAAGAATTTTTTCGCATATTTTACGGCTTCAACCGCTTGTTCTACCACTTGATCAGGTGATTTTTTTAGTTTGTATTCCATATGAATGGGAGATGTTGCTAGGAAAATATGAATGTGTGGTTGTTCGGCCACTTTAATGGCTTCCCAAGTTGTGTCGATATCTTTTTGTATACAGCGAGCTAAGCCTGTTACGATCGAGTTTTTCACTGTTCCTGCAATACGATTTACCGCCTCAAAGTCACCGGGTGACGAAGCAGGAAAACCTGCTTCAATAATTGTCACTCCTAGGCGCTCTAGTTGCTTGGCGATTTCAATCTTCTCTGCTGTGTTTAGATTAATACCAGCAGATTGTTCGCCGTCGCGAAGTGTTGTATCGAAAATATCAATTTTTCGCACTTGCAGCCACTTCTCTTACAACCTTTTCTTTACCTTCGTTGATGAATGGCATCATAGCACGTAATTTAGCACCAACTTCTTCGATTTGGTGGTTTGCACCAGCTTCTTTGAATTTTGTATATTCTGGACGACCGTTTTCATTTTCTTGAATCCAACGGCGAGCGAATGTACCATCTTGAATATCCGTTAATACATCTTTCATACGAGCTTTTACAGAGTCGTCGATAAGACGTGGTCCTGCCACATAGTCACCCCACTCTGCAGTATCCGATACTGAGTAACGCATTGTTGCCATACCACCTTCAAACATTAGGTCAACAATTAATTTTAGTTCGTGAAGCGTTTCAAAGTATGCTAATTCTGGTTGGTAGCCAGCTTCTACTAATGTTTCGAAACCTGCTTTTACTAATTGTGTAGCACCACCGCAAAGTACTGCTTGCTCACCGAATAAATCAGTTTCAGTTTCTTCTTTGAATGTTGTTTCAAGTAAACCGCCACGAGCTGCACCGATTCCTTTACCGTATGCAAGAGCTAAATCTTTTGCTTGACCAGTTGCATCTTGATGAATTGCGAATAATCCTGGTACCCCAGCACCTTCTTGGAATTGACGACGAACTAAGTGTCCTGGACCTTTCGGCGCAACTAAGAATACGTCCACATCTGCTGGTGGTGTAATTTGACCGAAATGAATGTTAAAGCCATGTGCAAACATAAGTGCTTTACCAGCTTCAAGATGTGGAGCAATTTCAGCCTCATATACAGCTTTTTGGCGCTCATCTGGAAGTAAAATTTGGATAACATCTGCTTCTTGCGCTGCTTCAGCAACAGTTTTTACATCTATTCCATCCGCTTTTGCTGCATCGAATGATCCGCCTGGACGAACTCCTACTACTACATCGAATCCTGATTCTTTAAGGTTTAATGCATGTGCATGACCTTGTGAACCATAACCGATGATTGCGATTTTTTTCCCTTTTAATACTTCCTCGTTGATGTTTTGTTCATAGTACATAGTAGCCATTGTTTGTTTCCTCCTAATTTTGGGTTTGTTTTTTCAACCTCGGATGCAAGTAAGCCAACAAGGGCTACGCATCCTAAGCTGTGAATTTTATATGCAAACTATTTTAAAATAGAGAGCTGCGTATTTGAGATTTTTTGTGTTTCACGAACAGATGCAGTAGCCCCTGTACGCGTTAATTCTTTAATACCATAAGGTCGAATTAGTTCAATAAAGGCATCAATCTTATCTGGATCGCCTACTACTTGATATGTGACAACGTTTTTCGCTGTATCAATAATTTGTGGACGGAATGGTTCAACTATTGAATTCATTTCCAATCGTAAGTTTGGTGGTGAAATTACCTTCACAAGCGCTAACTCGCGTAGCACGATTGATTTATCTGTAATGTCATTGACCTTTAACACATCAATTTGCTTCGATAACTGCTTCACTAGCTGTTCAATTTTACGCTCATCCTCAACGTTTACAACAAAAGTCATTTTCGAAAAGTTTGGCTGTTCTGTATGACCAACTGTGATTGATTCAATATTAAATTGACGCTTCATAAGTAAGCCTGTTACGCGATTTAATACACCGCTTTGGTTAATCACTGTTACTGTAATTACTCGTTTCAATTCTTTTTCACCCCAATCATTTCATGTAGGCCTTTACCTGGTGCTACCATTGGGTAAACACATTGGCTCTGTTTAACACGACAATCAATTAACACTGGCTCATCAGAAAGTAGTGCCTCGCGGAAAATACTTTCCGCTTCATCGATTGTGTTAATTCGGTAGCCCTTAAGACCATATGCATCCGCTAATTTAACAAAATCTGGTTGGATCGGCATTAATGAAGATGAATAACGCTCCTCGTAGAATGTTTCTTGCCATTGGCGTACCATTCCTAGACAGCTATTATTTATAATCACTACTTTTACCGGTAAGTTGAATTCTTGTAGTATAGAAAGCTCTTGTGCAGTCATTTGGAATCCTGCATCACCTACAATGGAAACAACTTTTTTGTCTGGTTTCGCAAACTGGGCGCCAATTGCAGCTGGGAAGCCGAAGCCCATCGTACCAAGTCCACCAGACGTTACCCATCCGTGATCATTGTTTAAGCGATAATATTGTGCAGCCCACATTTGATGCTGACCAACATCTGTAGTGACAATCGCGTCACCTTCTGTAATTTTATGCACAAGCTCTAATGCTTCCTGCGGTAAAACTTCTTTGTCCGCTGACTCCTTGCTGTACCATAATGGATATTCTTTTGCATGATTATTTAAGAACGCTAGCCATTCTGTTGTATCAGGGCCATCGAAGTCCTTTTTCAATAATGCTTTTAATGCTTCTTTAGCATCTGCAACGATCGGAATATCTGTCGGCACGTTTTTTCCAATTTCCGCTGGATCGATATCGATGTGTATGATTGTTGCATTTGGAGCGAATGTTGCTAAATTACCAGTTAAACGGTCATCAAAGCGAGCTCCGATATTCAACAATAAATCTGATTTTGTAATAGCTGTGTTCGACGTTGCGGTTCCATGCATTCCTGCCATACCAAGGAATAATTCATGCTCTCCATGGATTGAACCAAGTCCTAGTAGAGTGTTTGCTACTGGAATTCGATATTTTTCAGCGAATGCTGTTAACTCTTCTTTTGCGTCTGCAAAGAGGACACCAGCTCCAGCTAAAATGACTGGATTTTTGGCCAATGAAATCGCTTGAATGGCCTTTTGAACTTGTAAATAATTCGGTTTATATGTTGGTTGATAACCCGGTAAATATATTTCATCAGGAGCCTGTGGTGGATTTTCCACATCAAATAACATTTGAGAAACGTTTTTCGGGAAATCTACTACAACAGGACCCTTCCGACCAGTGCTTGCAATATGGAAAGCCTCTTTAACAATACGCGGGATATCATTAACATCCTGTACCTGATAATTGTGCTTCGTAATTGGTGTCGTAATCCCCATAATATCCGCTTCTTGGAAAGCATCTGTCCCAATCACAGATGTTGAAACTTGACCTGTGAATACAACTAATGGGATGGAGTCAATCATCGCATCAGCAATACCAGTTACTAAGTTTGTTGCCCCCGGACCGCTTGTCGCAATAACAACACCTGTTTTATTGGAAACACGTGCATAACCTTCCGCTGCATGGATTGCACCTTGTTCATGTCTAGTTAAAATATGACGAATCGGATTTTTATACATCGCATCATAGATTGGTAGTACCGCTCCACCTGGGTAACCAAAAACAATTTCAACACCTTGTTCATGCAGTGCTTGCACTAATACATCAGCACCATCTTTCGCTTGATAGGTTTGTTCAACTTTTGCTACTGTTGCTAATTCTTCTTTCTCATTGATAGAAACATTCGTACTCATCAAATATGCCTCCTTCTTATCATTCAATTTCACATTAGTAATGCGCATCATTGAAGTATTACAAGCTGATCATCTCCTTGAAAAGAGATAACAGACTCTTTCTTACGCCGTAAAAAAATAAAAAGCCTTTTTCTCCACACGCAAAGAATTACCTTACGTAGGGATGAAAAAGACTTTCCATGGTACCACCCTTTTTTATAGCAAATAATTGCTACCTCGTGAATAAATATTAGCATTTATGAACCAATGCGAGATCATTCGCATCCAATACGGTGTCATAAATTATTTATTCATTAATAACGAGCACTTTCGATTATGCCCGGAGCTATCTAATGGCGAATACGCGTTTAATAGCTCACTCAGAGGGGATGTCGGATCTAGTTGTATTGCCGGCTTCCAGCACGACCGGCTCTCTGGTAAATACAAGGCTCTAGAACCTTTAACCTCATCAACGCTTTAACTTTTTAAATTTTCATAACGCCACCTGTAGAGGCGCTTGTTACTAATTTTGAATATCTTGCTAGCCAACCGCGCTTAATTTTCGGTTCAAATTCCGGTAGTTTTGCACGACGTTCAGCTAATAATTCATCTGAAACTTCTAAATTGATAGTACGGTTTGGTAGATCAATTGTGATCATGTCACCGTTCTCTACTAAAGCGATTGGACCGCCTTCTGCTGCCTCTGGTGAAATATGTCCGATTGAAATACCACGAGATGCGCCTGAGAAACGTCCATCTGTGATTAACGCAACCTTTGTGCCAAGACCACGACCTTGAATCGCGGACGTTGGTGCAAGCATTTCAGGCATCCCTGGGCCACCTTTTGGTCCTTCGTAGCGAATGACGACTACATGGCCCTCTTTAACTGTCCCGTTATCGATATTTTCCTGTGCCGCTTCTTGTGATTCGAAGACGATTGCTTCGCCTCTGAATACTTTAATAGAAGGGTCTACAGCTCCTACTTTAATAACAGAACCATCTGGCGCGATATTACCAAATAACACCGATAAACCACCAACTGGGCTATACGGATTGTCTTTCGTACGGATAACTTCAGCATTTGTAATATGATAATCTTTTACAAGCTCACCCATTGTTACTCCAGCAACTGTTGGTCGATCTGGGTGAATGGCACCTGGGATAGATGCTAATTCATTAATAATGGCACTAACGCCACCCGCTTTATTAATATCATCCATTGAAATATCTGAAGCAGGCATAATTTTAGCTAGATATGGCACACGCTCTGCGACTTTATTAATATCTTCAATGTTATAATCGATTTCAGCTTCATTGGCGATTGCTAATGTATGGAGGACTGTATTTGTCGAACCACCCATCGCCATATCAAGTGCAAATGCATCATCAATTGCTTCTTTAGTAATAATGTCACGAGGTTTGATGTCCTCTTTAATCATACTGACTAATTGTTTAGCAGCTTCTTTAATAAGCTTATGGCGCTCTTCAGAAGTAGCGACGATTGTTCCATTACCTGGTAAAGCTACTCCTAACATTTCCATTAAGCAGTTCATAGAGTTTGCAGTAAACATCCCGGAACATGAACCACATGTTGGGCATGCATTGTTTTCAATATCTAACAGCTCTTCAGCTGACATATTGCCTGATTTATGAGCTCCTACACCTTCAAAAACTGAAGTTAATGAAAGTTGCTTGCCTGTAGCAGAAGTACCAGCCTCCATTGGACCACCAGATACGAAAATTGACGGTACATTAGTACGAACTGCTGCCATTAACATTCCCGGTGTGATTTTGTCACAATTAGGAATATAAAATACTCCATCGAACCAGTGTGCATTAATAACTGTTTCAGCAGAATCTGCGATAATTTCACGACTCGGTAAAGAATAACGCATACCAATGTGCCCCATTGCAATGCCATCATCTACACCGATTGTATTAAATTCGAATGGAATACCACCCGCTTCAATAATGGCCTCTTTGACAACATCAGCAAATGTACGTAAATGAACGTGACCTGGTATAATGTCGATATAAGAATTACAAACCCCAATAAATGGCTTGCCTAAATCTTTCGCTTTTACTTTGCCTGTTGCATATAAAAGACTTCGATGCGGCGCACGATCTACGCCTACTTTAATCATGTCACTTCTCATTTTAAACGCCCCTCTTTATTGCTATGTTCGTTGCTATATACGAAATGTTCTGTCTATTCCGTTTGCGTATATGTTAATCTCTTAGAAGATTACTAACTGCTGTAACGAACGTGTTAAATTGTTGTAATCATAGTACGAAAAAAAGGTCTAGTCAACAGTATTTTTAGAATTGTTTGAACAATTTAAATAATTTACAAAATTTGAAATCGTTTTCATGCTCATTAAGTATCACTTTTATCTCGCTTTGGAGAATATTTTGACATTTTGTTCAAATTTTAATTTTTTTAATAATCCATTAATAATATTTCCAAATCCTTCAAAAGTAAGTGAATAGCTATTTCCTTACAATGTAAATAATTTTCTAAAGTACCCTGTCAAAAACACATGATCAGGATCGAATTGACTTCGAATGGCTAAAAATTTCTCGATATCTGGGTATAGCTCGTAGACATATTTAGCAGTTAAATGACTTAGCTTGCCCCAATGCGGTCGTCCTTTATATTTCTTCATCATCGTATGGACCCATTCAAAATAAGGCTCTTCCTGCATTCCTTTATACATATGAAAGGCAATAAACGCTGATTCTTGTCCTTGGGTAGGACTTAAAAAACCTGCTTCTCCCGCTGTCGTCCTACATTCTATCGGAAAATGTACATTAAAAATTCCACTTTTAAAGGTTGCGTGGATCTCCTCCATACATGCCTTAAATTGCGTTAATGGAATAGCATATTCACTTTCTTGGAATTTGACGCTACGTGGAGACGGATAAATTTCATAGCTTATTCCCGTTTTCTCCCCCTCCACAACATTGGCTGCTGCAAATTTACTCATAGCGCCACTTAACGAAGGTCTCCATTTACATAGCTCGGACATAGCAAAAAAAGCACCGTTCTCTACTATTTGAAGTTTCAATGTTTCGATTCTCTTATTCCAATTACTCTGATAAACAGGCGCTATAGCGTTCATACGCTTCACTTGAATGGTTTCACTACCCGGAAAATAAAACCACTCAACATGTCGATTCTGTCGAATATTTTCAGCAAATATCGCCAGCCCATTTTCTAACGTATCTCTTGTGCTCACATAATGTAAGCTATATAGAGGTATCACCTTAATCGTTACTTTTACAAGCACACCCAGCATCCCTAGCGAAACATGCAAAGCTTCAGATAAATCATCCATTCCTCTCACATGCTCACGATAAGTACCTGTACCATCTACAAAACCCCACCTTGTTACGGCAGAGGATAACGAACCGAGTGTTACACCTGTTCCATGGGTACCCGTTGACACTGCTCCTGCAATCGTCTGTTCCTGAATATCCCCCATATTTATAAGGGCAAATCCATGCTTCGCAAGCAATGGTCCTATTTCATATAAATACGTTCCGGCCCAAAGTGTCGCCTCTTGCTTCTCCTCATTCACAGCTATGAGCCCACGCATATTATGTAAAGAAAGTGCTATATGCTCAGGCATTGCCACAGCGCTAAAAGAGTGAGCTGCACCTGTGACACGAATCGTTTTTCCTGACTCACGTGCATGCTTCACGATATCCGTAACCTCTTCAATTGATCGGGGCAAGTACATCTCAGACGGAAATGAGATGACATTACCGGCCCAGTTTGTCCACTTCTCACCATTTTTCCACTTATCTATAGAAAACATTGACCATCCCCCCTATAGGTTGAATAAGCTCCTACATACTTGTCTCCTCTAATCCCATGTAGTTGTTGAAATCTTTCACAAAGTTCACCAGCCTTCGCATGTCGAAAATATAGCGTGTCCCCTACATTAACTTTTTTACGCTTTACTTTAACAGGTGTTTGAACTTCTCCTACTCCTTCTAGGCTAAGATATGAAAAAAAGGTAGGTTCATAGAATACTGGTAATCGATCAATATTAATTGCCCCAGACGCCGTATAACCGCCACCATGACAAACAACAATATTTTTTTCTGGCTTTCTTGTTACACGTAAAGCAAATCCAGCTGCCTTTTCTAGCTGTAGATGTGTAAATTGGTCAAACAAAGCTGGTGCATAAAATGCAGAGCCAACTGTAATTTCTGTTACTTCCTTCTGTTGTGCCGTGTATGCCATACTTCCTGAACCACCACCATTTACAAAGTGCAAGCTCGGAAAATATGCTTTAATATGCGCGATTGCTAATCTACGAAACTGGGTAACTTGCTTTTTAGCTTGCAATTGCATTACTTCAATCAGTTTTCCTTTAACAGCATTGGCTGGACGATTACCGACTCCTGCAATTTGAGCCTCATAGCCCATTGCTCCAACTACCTCAATAAATGCTTGATTTTTAATATATTCGAGGAAAGGTGTAAGTGACTCAAGTGAATGGAGCGAAGAGCGTTTCGTACCAAAATAAAGCAGCTTAAAATCATTGGATACATTAATATCAATACATACTTGCACACGAACGCCTAGCTCTTGCCCTAGCTCCGCCAAAAAATTGACATGTTCCCGTTTATCCACCATAAAAGTGACAGTTTTTCCCGCCTTTACGGAATGTAATAACTGACGAACAGCAGCTTCTTCCATCACCGGATATCCTAGTAATAAATCATCAAAATGCTGTTGCAGTAAAAATATTGTTTCCGCCGCTGTAAACGTCATAAATCCCGTCACATTGGGTAGACTTTTTTGTAAATAACGTAATATCTCCACAGAACGAACTGATTTCGTAGCGATACGTATATTTTTCTCTCCACAAGCATTGTGTACGGTTGAAATATTGTGATCCAATGCATCAAAGTCCAACCAAGCAAATGGACGTTCAAGCTTATGAAACGCGTGATCAAATCTAGAGGTCATGCTATCATTCCTTTATTTGTACTTTGTCTTTGATATTCTTGTTAAAAATTATATTTAGACAATAAAAAACAACCGTGGACATGTAATCAAATTTGCCTTCACGGTTGTTTTTAATAATGGACAAGCATTTAACTCACCTTTCTATTATTTTAAGAGATTACGAGGAGAATATGAAATCCGCTGCTAAATTTAACAATACTAGCAGATGTAAGCCTGCAATCAGTAATCCTTGGCGATTTAAACGCTTCATAGCTGTCATATTCATATAGACCACTCTCCTTTTTTTCACATTATACTCTCAGAAAAATCAATTTTCAAACTATTCGTAATATTAAAATCGAATCATTTTTCTGACAAACAGGCCCAAATATGGCATGATAAAAGTGAAATTATACCTATAGGGAGAGTGAAAAGGTTGAAAAAGGCTTTATTAGTCATTGATTACACGTATGATTTTGTCGCTTCTGATGGAAAACTAACTTGTGGAGAGCCCGGTCAAGCGTTAGATAGAAAAATTTCATCCTTAATTCAAAAATTTATTACTGAAAACGAATTTGTCGTTTTTGCGAATGATCTACATGAGGAAGATGATCCGTTCCATCCTGAAACAAAGCTATTTCCTCCACATAATATTCGTGGCACTAAAGGACGTCATTTATTTGGGCAAGTTGGCGAAATTTATAACCTTCACAAGGATAAAGTTTTGTGGCTCGATAAAACTCGCTATAGCGCATTTGCCGGAACCAATTTATCGATTTTATTGAATGAGCGAGGAATTAAAGAAATTCATTTAGTTGGAGTTTGTACTGATATTTGTATTTTACATACAGCAGTTGATGCTTATAATTTGGGCATTTCAACTGTTGTTTATGCAGATGGTGTTGCAAGTTTTGATGCTGCAGGTCATGAATGGGCATTACGTCATTTTGAACATACATTAGGCGCAACAGTTTGTTAATTAATCAATTTGCCTTGGCGTCATTGTAGTTTCTTTGCTACAGAAAAAAATACTTACAGATATTTTTTGCGCAAAAATGAAGCGTCAGAAAATGACTTTTGTCTATGCAAAATCGAAGCGTTAGCATAAGCTGAATGAAGATAAAAACCTTATTGAGAATTTGTAATAATTACTAAGAAGCAAGACGCGTAATATACTCCATTCAGGGCATAACTAAATAATCGCCATTATATCTTAGTTTAAGGAGATGAAAAAAATGATTAGCTTCATTTGGTATTTAATCATCGGCGGAGTATTAGGTTGGTTAGCTGGCGTCATTTTAGGTAAAAATGTACCCGGCGGCATCATTGGGAATATTGTTGCAGGGGTTGTCGGTTCGTGGATCGGTAGTATGGTTCTTGGCAACTGGGGTTGGCGAGTTAGTAATTTTTACGTATTCCCCGCATTAATCGGTGCTGTCGTGCTGATCTTCATCGTAAGCATTATTTTAAAGGGTATGCGTAAAGCAACCTAAATATGTAATAAAGAGCCATCATTTTTGATGGCTCTTTACATATATTTTTGAAAATAAAATGATTAAGGAAATATTTTGATGTGGCATCGCTTTACATGAGTTTGTCGAGTCCCTTTTCGCATGTAAAATATCCATTATCGAATTTCCTTTTTATAACTACAAATAATTTAAATTACATACCAGGAGATGTGGTTGATTGGAGTGAAGGCAGGGCGACTCCTTAGGGATCAGCGTCACAGATGAGACCTGAAGCGAGTAAAGCGGCTCATCGGACGCCCCCAGGAAGCTTGCTCTGTGCGAAAGCGTAGCGACAGCAACAACAAAGCGCCCTGTCGAAACGGAAATCAACCCCACGCTTTGCCAAATTGCAATATTTTTTATAGTATTTTACTTTTCTTTATAAACGATTGCTTCCTTTAACTCATCATGATAGTCATTATACAAATTGAAATAATGTAACACCTTT
Organism: Lysinibacillus sp. NPDC096212; assembly: GCF_044763105.1. Taxonomy (NCBI): domain Bacteria; kingdom Bacillati; phylum Bacillota; class Bacilli; order Caryophanales; family Bacillaceae; genus Lysinibacillus; species Lysinibacillus sp. NPDC096212. The sequence continues at coordinate 89,044 of NZ_JBIWFQ010000014.1, forward strand.
TTCACATATTCATCACTGTGATTGTACTTAAAAACAGCTTGCTTTATATGACCATCTGCTGCACCATTTTTCGATAAATAGTTCGCGGCACTAAATATAGCGTCCTCAATATCATAAGGATCTGCTATACCATCTCCATTTGCATCTACACCATATCCTCCATATTTTTTGATGGTTTCTGGATTCATTAATTCAGCCTTCGATATATCCCCTTTTCCTAACCCTGAGCAGGAAGGATGTTGCCAGCCGACAAAAGTACAAGGCATAAATTGCATAGGGCCTTCTGCCCCAGCTGGTGAAACGAGCGATTTCATTGAGGAAAATCGTGTTTCAATTCGATGATGTGCGGCAAGTAAAGTCCAAGGTACGCCGTATTTCTCTTCCGCTGCTACATAGATGGGAATATATTGCTCAGGAATGTTCATATCGAAATTTTGTTGGATTTCTTCTAGTTCTTTTTGCTTTGCTAATTTTTCAAATATAGGTAACGTTTGTAGCTCCTTCCATGCAAAAAAAGCGAAAACACAAACAGTTATCGCTATTGGTATTAATAAAGCTATCATGCCTAATTGAGCGGAAGGCGATAGCATCGGTTTTTTCTTCTTTTTTTTCGCCATATGTCACACCTAATCTTTTATTCTATTTCTATATTACCAAAATTTTCGAATCTATAGCAGATTTTTCAGTATATAATTACCACTACTTTAATAGTTGAAAAGGAAGGTAAAAATATAGTAAAATATAATTCGACTATTTTATATGGATAATAATAGGAGGAATTTATTTTGTGGAAAGACTTTAAAGAGTTTGCTATGAAAGGCAATATTGTCGATCTAGCAGTAGCAGTAGTAATTGGTGGTGCTTTCGGTAAAATTGTTACTTCCTTAGTTGCAAATATCATAATGCCATTAGTCGGTGTCTTAACTGGTGGTATTGATTTAACAGAGAGCTTTGTGTTTGGCTCAGGAGATGCGAAAGTTAAATTAGGCGAATTTTTACAGTCAATCCTTGACTTTTTAATAATTGCATTTGCAATATTTATGGCATTAAGACTTATGACAAAGCTAACTCGTAAAAAAGAAGAGGCTGTTGTGGAAGAACCAGCACCAGAATTGGATGCTAAAGAAGAGCTTCTAAAAGAAATTCGAGATTTATTAAAAAAAGAACAAGCTTAAAAAGAATCTGTCTAATTACCACTACTTATCCGAGGTAATAGACAGATTCTTTTTAGGTTCTGTTAAATTTTAAGTAAAAAATCTTAGGAACTTCCAAAATAAAGATGATCTTAATCGAGAAGAAATTCAATATATATCAGATGTTTTAAGTTGATTCAGTACCCTTACAGCAACTTTAGAATAGTCTTCTTCAGATTCAGCTTTTTCATAATTAAACCTTTCAGTTTTTTAGTAGCACTCCGTATCCGACCTCACTCTCATCCCACACCTGAAGGATTGGGCTTTTCCGTTCGAAAAATCTGAAATTAGTATAGTCAACTAATAAAGGTGACAATTTCGAATCATTTTCAGCTTCATTTATCAAATTCCTGTATAAGCCATACAGAAACATCTTTTAGCATTCCTGTTCCACCTTTTCTTCCCTCCTTTATCTCCTACTATTCCTAGATGATTTAATATAAATAATCTCGCTAATTTTCTGAAATTATCTTGTCCTTCTTTAGTATACATGTTAAATTGGTAACAATTATTGAGAATATGGGGAAAAGAAGGTTTAATAGACTCCCCTTTTATTATGATGAAGAAAAGAGTGACGACATGACAAACAGCAGAAGTATTGAAACAAAACTTGTACAACTTGGGAATTTAAGTGATCCTAGAACAGGCGCTGTCAGCCCACCTATCCATTTATCGACAGCTTACAAACATACAGGTATCGGTGAATCCACTGGGTTTGATTATGCACGTACAAAAAATCCAACTCGCGCTCTATTAGAAGAAGGAATTGCAGATTTAGAGGGCGGAGATGCGGGCTTTGCCTGTAGCTCTGGGATGGCTGCTATTCAACTAGTTCTATCATTGTTTAAGCCTGGTGATGAATTAGTGGTGCCTGATGATTTATATGGTGGTACATATCGACTTTTTAATTTCTTTGAAGACACATATAATATTAAGCCTGTCTACTCAAAATTTGAATCAGTTGAACAGGTAGAAGCATTAATCAATGATCATACACGTGCTCTATTTATTGAAACGCCAACAAATCCGCTTATGCAGGAATTTGATTTGCAAGTATATGCTGAATTAGCTCATAAGCATGGAGCATGGTTAATTGTCGACAATACGTTTTATACACCCTATTTCCAACGTCCAATCGAATTAGGTGCAGACATTGTCATTCATTCGGCTACTAAATATATTGGCGGACATAATGATGTGTTAGCTGGTTTAGTTGTCGCAAAGGGTGCTGAATTAGCCGAACGCATTGGCTTTATTCATAATGGTAGCGGTATGGTTTTAGGTGCAATGGATTCCTGGTTACTTATTCGTGGATTAAAAACAATGCATCTTCGATTAAAGCAGCACGATGCGAACGCCAAAGCAATTGCCGCATATTTAGAGGAAGAAGAGCTTGTAACAGACGTGCTATACACAGGAAAAGGTGGCATGCTTTCATTCCGCTTGGAAAGGGCGGAGTGGATTGACCCATTCCTTCGAAACTTGAAGCTAATAACTTTTGCTGAAAGCCTTGGTGGTGTTGAAAGCTTTATTACGTATCCTGCTACTCAAACACATGCAGATATGCCTTATGAGGAGCGTATTGAACGTGGAGTATGTGACCGATTACTGCGCTTCTCTGTTGGCGTTGAAGAGGCTGAAGATTTAATTGCGGATTTAAAACAAGTATTTGATATCCTTAGAAAAGAGGTTAAAAATGAAGCAGCATATTGAAACAAGCCTCATTCACTCAGGTGTCCGTGACGGCTATGAAAATAAAAAAGGTGCAGTCAATGTGCCTATGTATTTATCATCTACTTTCCATCAGGAGAGTATCGATGAATTCGGTGAATATGATTACGCACGTTCTGGCAACCCTACGCGGGATGCATTAGAAAAAGCAGTATCTGAACTAGAAGGCGGAGTACGTGCCCATGCATTTTCTTCTGGGATTGCTGCTGTATCTGCAGCATTAATGCTATTATCTCAGGGAGATCATATTGTCATTACGGAGGATGTTTATGGTGGAACATACCGCTTCGTCTCCAAAGTATTACCACGCTTCGGTATTTCCCACACTTTCGTTGATTTCACAGATTTAGCGGCAGTAGAAGCAGCCATTACACCAGCTACAAAGCTACTCTATATGGAAACACCGTCAAACCCAACACTTGGCATCACTGATATTCGCGGAGTAGTAGCACTTGCCAAGCAGTATAATTGCTTAACATTTTTAGACAATACGTTTATGACACCTTTACACCAACGTCCACTTGAGCTAGGTGTCGATGTTGTAATTCATAGTGCTACAAAGTTTTTATCTGGGCACTCTGATATTATCGCGGGATTGACAGTAACAGCTGACGCGAAGCTTGGTCAGGATTTGTACTTTATCCAAAATTCATTTGGCAATATTTTAGGTGTACAGGACTGCTTTACTCTATTGCAAAATATTAAAACGACAGATGTGCGATTTAGTCGTTCTACTGAATCGGCACAAAAGATTGCGGAGTTTTTAGCCGCAAGTTCTCTTGTTGAGCAAGTATACTACCCAGGACTTGCAACACATCCTGGCTATGAGATTCATCATAGTCAATCAACTAGTGCAGGTGCAGTACTATCCTTCCGCCTACCAAGCTATGAAGCTGCAAAAGCGCTAGTAGAAGCGATGAAAATTCCAGTTTTCGCTGTCTCTCTTGGTGGCGTTGAATCGATTTTATCCTACCCTGCTAAAATGAGTCATGCAGCAATGGAGCCTGAGGAGCGTGCAAAACGTGGTATTACTGATGGATTATTACGATTCTCAGTGGGACTTGAGCATGTTGACGATCTGATCGCCGATTTCGCTCAGGCATTGGAAGTGATTGCCGCAAAGGCTATATAAACAACAAAACAACCGCGTTTCCTATTTACGGAAACGCGGTTTTGTTCATTAAATGTACCTTCTATATGTTTATGCTTAACAATCAGTTGTTCACACGAGCTAACACTCTATATAAATAATCTCCATGTCCCTTCGCCAACGTTACTTCTTGTTCATCTGTTATCCAGTAAAGTGAAAATTCAAAGCCTGCTTCGTTTACGCCTGTCGGGCAATGCTTCCAAGAATCTCGTTTTTCATCTGTCGTTAAATGATAAAAATAGCGTTTTTGTAATAGCCCTGAATGATGATTAAAATAATCCTGGGCAATTAACCCCTTCACTTCTAAATAGGATAAACCTGTCTCTTCAAACATCTCTCGTGTTACTGCCTCTAGCGGCGTTTCACCTTCCTCTACCGTGCCTTTAGGAATTTGAATTCCTGCTCCTTCTGTATTTTGCTCAAATACTAGCACTTGTAACTGACCCTCATGCTCTCTCGTAATATAGCCAAATGCCTTTTCAACAACTTGCATGAAGTCATCCCCTTTCGCGTGATTTGATGTTACAATAAATAGAAAAATTGGAATAGCAGGTGAAAAGTATTGATATCAATTATACGGCATATGCAAAAGAATGGCATCATTTTTGTGCAAGAAATTGCCAAAAAGAGTTGGCATCAAACATACAAAGGCATTATCCCAAATGAGATTCAAGATCGTTTTTTAGAAGCTGCTTATTGTAGTGATCGGTTACTAAGTCGCTTAGAAAAAAGTCTATTTTTAGTTGCTTTACTTGAAGAATCAATAGTAGGCTTTGCGAATTTTTCAAATGTTGTAGATGGTGAAGCAGAACTTTACTCAATATATTTACTTCCTGAAACTCAGGGCAAAGGAATTGGTACAGCCCTATTACAGGAAGTGATCAAAATGCTTCCAGATTTAACATCACTTTTAGTTTGTGTAGAAAAGGAAAATACGATTGGCATGAACTTTTATCAAGCGAAGGGCTTCAAGATATTGAAGGAGTTTGATGAGTTATTTGATGGTCATTTATTAAAAACAGTTAAACTAGGCTTAAATATAAATTAGTGTAACGGAGCTATAACTTACTCCGTTACACATTTTTTATGTAATCTATGCAAGATTGATTTGCTCGGATTGAATGACAAGTGCTGTTAAGCCTGAATCACTCCTGGATTCATGTGCTTCTCCTGTTTGCCAAAGAACACCTTCCCCAGACTTTATCATTACTTTCTCTTGATCCTCACCGCAAACCCATCCTTCACCCTGAATCACAATAAATAACTGTGGTACAGGCGCTTCATGCATCCCAACAACACCACCAGGCTCTATATAGATGAAGCCAATATTTGCAGGTTCCACCGTTTTCATGATTTTCGTATAAAAAGCATCTATCGATTGATAATTATTAATTTGATTGGCCAATTCTTGTGTGAAATTATATTTTTTCATGTCAGCATAGTTCCCTTTCAATTTTTTAATACCATCCTGTACATTAAAACATCATCTATATATTCATTGTCATGTAATTTAATGTCATTTATTTTTCTTCCTTCTTCAATAAATCCCATCTTTTTATAGAGCGCAATAGCCCTTTCGTTTGTTGAAAATACGCCAAGACTAATTTTTTCAATATAAGGGTTGTGCTCTGCCCATTCTAGTAACTTTTCAATTAAGAGCTTGCCAATCCCTAGACCACGATATTTATTAAGCACCATCATGCCAAAGGTACCTGTATGTGCTAATCGTTTTCTTTGTGGCGATTGAAATACAAGCCAACCAACTACTTCTTCTTGATATTGTGCAATAAAAATTGTTTCTCGTTCATTTGCTAATTTCACTTGTATCCACTCTCTTTGGTCATCAATCGTTCGCTGAAATTCATCAATTGTAGTGATTAAGTACGTTTCTTCTGCTAAAACTTCTTTTTGGATTTCCAACAAGGCTTCAGCATCTTCTTGATAAGCAACTCTAATTTTGATTTTTTCTATCATTAACCCACTCTCCTTTTATACTTAAGAATCCTTTTTAGATAATTCATTTAATAAACGGAAATTACGATTGTCTATCGTAAAGTCTTATTTGGAGAAGTAGAGAACCCCAAGGAGACTATTTTAATGATTTCTAGTCAGATATCTTTGGAAGTTTTTTAAGTCCTTCGCTAAAAATTCATTTGATAACCAAGAATTTTTTGTCATAATATCTTCAACAAAATTAGAGAGAGACGTTTTATCTAACTGACTAAAATGATTTGAAATCACTGTATTTTTGACTGTTTCTTGCCAGTCATTATAATTCTCAATTTTCTTTTGTACTAGATGTGATTGATTTGTATAAATGGATTTAACTAGTTGGTTATAGTCTTTGAATGCTTCAAGAAGTGCGTCTTGATCCTGTTTTTCAGTAGCTGCTACTATTTTATCTTTAAAGCTCTGCCATTTTTCAGGGAAGGCTTCTTTCACAAGATCATCGATATGAATATAATCATCAGGTGCATGTACTAAAGGGCCCTTTTCGATCGCATAAACTACTTTGCCATCGTCGTTTTTAACGCCATTGACAGCAAATTTTGCAATCGTTGTCATGGCATCCATATAATCTTTTGCCTGTTGCCCTGTTAAATAGTTATCTGCAATATATTGTGCTTTTTCTAAACCAAGTGAAATCATAGCTTGACGTTGTTCTTCAGTCATATTGCCAACATCGTGCACTAAAAAGTTTTGAGAAATTGTTGAGTATGTAGCATCAAGTACTTGCTGACTCGCTCCATTTAAACTATTGACAAGCTTTTCATTTGTTTGAATATGCGGAATAATTATAGCAAGAACATTATGTTCAATCGCTTCGTCAAATCGCGCCTGCTGTTCCGCACGAATAGCTTGATGCTCCTCACTTTCAACAAAATTTAATTTCCCACCATCCTTAAAAATTGAAGCTATTTTTTGAGCTATTTCGTCTGGTACATCTTGCAATTGAATTTGATTATCGAATAATTTACGTGCTTCCGCTCCGATTGTTACAGCATCCTGTTCTTTTTTTACTGTTCGAGAATTCCCCCCCTTAGTTTGAACATTCGTTGATTGAAGAAAATTTACCGTATTAGTATAGGACGTTATCTTCATAATAAAAATGTCTCCCCCCTTTATTTGTGTTAAAGACTATATCGGATAAATTACAAATAATTGAAGATAGAATAATAATTGGTCATTTTTATAATTCCAAAAAAATAAAAAAACCCAGAATAATTTCTGGGCTTGATGACACTTACTTTTCTAGCTGATTAAAACTGACGGGCTTTTGCTTCACTTCTCAAGATACGGTTATGGAGGGTAATCTCCGTTTCACCATTTACTTGAGATTTTGAGCGTTTAATCCTTGACCAGTTGCGGTGGATTTTTTGAGATTTTGGGTCTAATTGTTCGAACCTACTCATTTGCCATCCTCCTCATCAATATAGATTTCATAAGTGAAACCTTTTTTAGTATGACCTTGCAATAAAATATTATTCAGTTTTCTATCACCATTAACCCCACACTTCTTGCAATGTACTTCTAAATAGCGCATCTAATTTTTGTGTAGGATCATCGACTTTAACATGAAGATTTTTACAGTATGTCTCAATATGCATTATTTCTTTATCTAAATACTCATTAATACTTTCAATTCGAGGCTCCATATTCAGTTCATCACCTGCCATCTTTCTCTGCAAAAGTTGCTGAATTTCCGTTTTTAAAGGGCCGTCAGAAATGATTTCATTTAACAATTCCTGAAAATCAATTGGTGGAACCGTATTGTTTTTCTCGATCCATTTACATGCTAAAATTGGTCTGAGGACATAGAAATATTTTTTTATTTTTACATCAGAGCCCTGTAAATACTCACAATAATTGTTTTTTGCCATATTTAAATAGTGATATAAGCTTGCATTTGGATAAAATACTTCTTTTTCTAATGATCGTACATTGTCAATAAATGAAAATTGTTGGTCATAAATAATATTGCTTCGTAGCCATTCTAAAAGAGGTGGATTACTTTTGCGAAATAGCCTTAATGCTTTTGTTATTTCCCAACCACTAATATCCAACAAATCATTGATTGGTACTTCAATAACATCCCTCTTTGCCCCAATCCCTTGAGGGTCTATTGAAAGATACCACTGAGGTTGATGAATATATATGAAACGAACATCATAATCACTATCTTTAGAAGGAAATCCCCAAGCACGACTACCCGATTCTACTGCATATAAAATTTTCACTTGATACTCATTTTCAATTTCTTTTAATTTACTAAGTATTATTTCCTTCATATAAAAACCACTTCCAAATGTAATTTTTAAAGCATTTGTCCTATATCAACTATACCTGTATTATCATATACTCTTAGTTGATTTCGACCGCTTTCCTTTGCAATATAAAGTGCTTGATCCGCCTTGTCAAGCAGCTCGTAAAATGTTGAAATATTTTCAGAATGACCGTATCCTGCGATGCCAATACTCACTGTCACATTGATTTCAAAATCATCCGCAATATAAGGATGATCTTCAACATGTTGCCGGACTCTTTCCGCAATTTCCACTGCACTCTCTAGCGTAGTATTTGGAGATAAAATGACAAACTCCTCTCCCCCATACCTTGTAACAATGTCGATTCTTCGCACAGAATTTGTAATGGTGTTTGCGACGTGCTTTAGTACTTCATCACCGATTAAATGTCCATATGTATCATTGACCTTTTTGAAAAAATCAATGTCAATCGCTATACACGAACAATGGTTTTGTTCTTCTAAACATTTCTGAAAAGCAAGCTCCCCCTGTTCAATCAAATAACGACGATTATACAGCTTCGTCAACTGACAGGTAATCGATAATTCTTTTAGCAAAATAGTATCTTTTCTCACCTTGTCGCTCATTTCATTGAAGGACGCACAAAGCTCCTGAAATTCTTGCGCATATGGCGTCAGCTGTTGATCATCTATTTGATATTCATAAAAACCTTGTTCTACCTTTCTAACACCTGTAAGAAGCTGCTGGATAGGTTCTTCAATTCTTTTCGAGAGATGTAACATCATTTTAATCATAAAAAATGACCCTACTACTAAACAAATGGTTATCCATAAAAATCTATTGATTAATGGTTTATAGGCCTCTAACAGACCAATTTCTGATATGATAAACCATTTCCCTCCATTTATAGGCTTACTCTTAGCAAGAATCCACTTATTATTCGCGTCTTTATAAAGCTCGAGACCGCTTGTTTTATTTTTTAAGGCTGCGTTTAGGATATGCTTATCAACTAAATAATTTCCTGAAGATCGTTGTTTTTTATTGTTAAATTCAGAGAGCATAGTACCTTCTTGATCTATAATATAAGCATGACCTAAAAAGCCCACTCTGGATTCTTGCAGCAGTTGATCGATGGTGTCTAAATTTACTGCGCCAAAAACTACACCATTGAATTGTTGCTGTGCATTAAGAATCGGTGAAGCAAATGCAATAATAGGCTGCTTTGTAACTTTACTTATTAAAATATCTGTTATGTATGGTTGTTTCGTTTTTTTAGCAATTTGAAAATACTTACGATCATTTACATCCACACTAACACCAGATGTATTATTTTCTGTAACTGTATCAAATTGCACGATGCCCTCTTTATTGACGAATATTAAGTCTGTAAAATCTGTTTTTTCTTTAAAATCTTGAAAAAAAGCTTGTGATTTTTTATAATTAAAGGCCTTTATAAAATCTAAGTTAGCTAATGTATGTATATCACTGGATCGCTCTGATAACCAGCTTTCAAAAAAATATGTTTGGGTATCCAAATAATATGTCATCTCTTCATTTTGATGTTGAATAGTTTGCCGATATTCAATATAAAGCGTTGGAATAAAAATACATAGACCAATAATAAAAGTAATCCAAACAAGTGCTCGATGAAGCTGACCTTTTATCGTGTTTGGATGTGGAATCATTTTTAAAACCCTCAAAGCATTTACCTCCAAATAATCCAAATATTTCCTTAAAATGGGCAATGAATAGTATTTTATTCATTAAAAATACCACAACCGGGTGATTGTGGCAGTGAGAAATTTAACTTCTTTCAGCAAATTGTACTGAAAGTGAAACGGCAGTTACAATTATTTTCTGTAGCGAAAGCAAAACGTCAGCTACAAATGTTTTATTTAACGTAAGTCATAAAATTTATTGCAATAAAATTTGGAGAATTGTAATAAATACTGCCGCGACAATGGGCACTATTTTCAAAGAGGTGTAGCCAACTGAAGATGTACATATTGACTCTAACGGATCCTTCGTTGGTGAGGCTAAATACTGAAGAAAACGTTGCCAGCGACTTTTCTTATATTTCATCAACTGCTGGGGAATCTCCACTTTATCATCATCTAAGCTGTCTTTTAACCATTGTTCCTTTTGAAATTCATCCTTAAGCATCGAAATCCTCCTTTAGCTCTTCCTTTAAAGTCCTTATCGCGTTATGTAGCCTCGATTTAACGGTACCAAGTGGAATGGACAAAATTTGTGCAATTTCCTCCTGTGGCAAATCATGATAGTAAACGAGCAAAATAACAGCTCGTTGCTTATCCGGTAAGCGAAGAATCGCTTCTTGAATCGTTAATTTCTCGTCAGCAGACATTCGATGGCTTGACGTCGGTACTAAAAACGGGAAGAGCGTGCGCCATTTTTTACGCCGATTTAATTTATTAATCATTAAGCGATAAGCAATTTGAAATAAAAACGCCTTAATCGTTCCCTTTTGCTGGTCAAAATCTGTTTTTATATATTGTAAACGCTCAAAGGTATCTTGCACAATATCAATGCTTAGCTGATCTTCCCGAGTATAGCGAAATAAAAAGCAGTACAATGGCTCATACAAACGATTATAGAGCTGTTCAAAGCCCTCTACTTCACCGTTTTTATAGGCCTCCATCCACTCCTCATTACTCATCATCTAGCTCATCCCCCCAATGAGCCTTAATGGATTTTAATGTCACGGAAATACGTAGTACCAAATAAATTACTATAATAATGATCCAAACTTGTGATTGATTTGTAAAGAATTGCACATAAGAATTTTCAATTGTTCTTCCACAAAAAAGTAATATGTTTAACGCCTGCACACAGAAAATTGTATAAACCGATAAAAAAAGTGTTAGCGAATCAAATACATTCCAACGCAAATAAATCGTTGTTTTTTTATAATTTATTTTTCCATGTTCACGAACAATATATTTTCTATCCATAGGAATCATAAGCGTTAATATTATTATCATCATTATTCCACTAACAACCAATGACCAAATAAATCCAATTGGCAAAGGAATCACCTACCTCATTCTAAATACTTTTTTGGCAATAACCGCTAACGCCAAGCTAATAACTGCTAAAATTATACAATATTGATATTGCGGAAGCCATGTTTCGTTAATTAAATTCAAGTACACTTGCAAGCTATCATTTAAATAAAGCATTGGATTCCAGCTTAGAAAAATATAATAATCATGTGGATTTTTCCCTGCAAGTGTTAAAAACACCGTTGTCATCGTTACTGAAAACATGAATAAAATCATAATTGGCGTTAACATGCTTTGAGCTACTTTCTCATTTTTAAATAGACCTGCCAATATAAAGCTCAATGGATATAATGCCAGTAAAACAAAATTACTAATCAAAATAATCATAAAAAAAGATGAAAATGAAATATCAATGATGAAGGAATAGCCAATGAGTAGTAACACTAAAAATATATTTAATAATGTAAAAACACCGATTCCCATCCCAATATAGTAAGTGTGTGGCTTAACGCCTGTTCGCTGTACCCATTGAAACGTTCTATGGGCCTTCATATCTGCCAAATATATTGTTGCGCTAGAAAATGCAAATGAGAAAATTAACATTAAAATTGAAATTGGTAAAAACTGACCTTTAATCATAAAATCTATCGCATCTCCAGTCACTATATTTTTACAAATCACTGAAGTAAACATAAATATAAAGGATGGTAATAAATTCCCAATAGTCATTCCTGGATTGCGAATACTTTCTAACATATACATTTTTGCAATTTGTTTAGTCATCCCGCTTTTCCTCCTAAAATTTGTCCTGTCACTTCATAGTAGATACCTTCGATTCCAGGTAATTTCGCGTCAGTGTATTTTCTATAGAGTTCATCCTGTGTGCTATTTTCAATAAGCTTCCCTTCTTTTAAGATCACTACATAATCAAATAAAGGTTCTAACCCTGCCACCTCATGACTAATAATAATAATCATTTTGTTACGTTGACGAATTTCATCTTGTAAGTAAAACATCAATTGTTTTTTCTTTGTTAAATCTAAATCAGCAAACGGCTCATCTAATATGATGATTGGTTTATTTAATAAAAAAGAAAGGAAGATGGATACTGCTTTACGTTGACCGCCTGATGCATTTTTCAACAAGATGTGGTCATAAGTTGGCAATCCTAATATTTCATATAGCTCTCCCAAATCATTTTTATTGTTCGTCAATGTAGTAAAAAGAGCCAACACTTCACGAATTTTAAGATGCTGATAACTCGAAAAAAATTGGTATTGTAACGCAACTTGCTCTTGTACATTTTTAGACGAATCATTGAATAGAATGGTACCACCATCAGGTTTTACATCTCCAGCTATACATTTTGATAAAGTAGATTTACCCGCTCCATTCTGACCTAATAATAAATAACAATAGCCCAATTTAAATGTGGCTGACACACCATCCAAAACGTTCACACCATTATATTTTTTCACAATATCCTTCACAATAAGTTCCAAAATAAACCCTCCCTTTTTATATGTTCACTGACTATACAAATGGGGATTGTAAAAGGTTCATTTTATTTTTTAAAAAAATGAAATAAAATTATATGTTTCTATATAATGATTTTTTATGTAAAATAAATAATTATTGGGAATTAAGTAAAAACAAAGGTATTCCACCCTAACACGATGAGTGGTTAGACGAAATTTTCTATTGTTTTTACTTCACGATTAATAGAATACTAATTAAGGGAGTTACTGAAGTGAGCGATTTTGAAGAACTTAAGTATTTTTTAGGGCCACATTTTGGTCCAGAGATAGACTGGGAGCTAATCGAATACGCTGTTATTGATCATCGACAATTAAGTAAAAAAGGGCGATCCAAATTCAAAGAAGAGCTCCTTTATATGAAGCAACTTTTAGAACAAAATCAATATGATAAATTACAACAGATTATTGAGAAGCATGATTTAGAAGATACAAAGCTTTACGATATAGAAAAAATACAAAGATTTATTGATGAGGTTCTACCTATTATTGAGAAATATGAGTATAAGAAAGGAATTCCTTATGTCCCTTTTAAAGCTTTAAATTATTTGTTTGATAAAATTATCAATCCTACTAAAACATTTTTATCTTTTGACTTTATTGCTATAGATATCAAAAGAGAAGGAGATACATTTATACATCATATTTTGCAAGATTTACAAAATGTAGAAAAAGCCTTTATAGAGCAAGATGAAGCAAAGATTCAAAAGTTACAACAACTTTCCAGAGAAAAAGGTGTTACTATTTTTGAATCACAATATCGAGATGAATTTATCCAAGTAGTAACGAACGAATTAAGTTAATAAACAAGTATGTCCTATAAAGAGAATTGACTACGAATAATAGCCACTGTATAGCTCGCTCAGCCCCCAGAATATATTTGATCCATAAAGTAAAATTTCAACTCATAGTGATTTTTCTACTGATAATATGTAAAGTTTATCGAGCTAATACGCTTTAGTAATTGTCAACTCCTAGCGTTAAATTTGGCGAGTTTTATTTCTTTCTCTTTTTAACAATCGGACACGACAAAAAGGCCTCTCACAAAGGAAAGGTCTTTTTGTTGTTTAAGATTTTATTATTTTCCAAAATTCAGTTCCATAGCTTTTATTATTAAATTCAACAGATGTTTGTGTTTTCACTAAATTCTCACCAACGTCTATTTTGTTGACCTGATTTTGTAATGGTGAGCCAAATGAAAATTCCAGTTGTAAATCAGTAAGGTTAAACAAAATTGAATGCACTGTTCCAAAGCTTTCTTTATAATTATGAACTGATAATCCACTTGGAAACTCTGTTAAAAGAAGTTCTTGGATTTCATCAATAGATCTTTTTCCACTTTCCTTAAATTTCTCCTCTAAAATATCATACCTTAATTGAGAATGCTCAAGCTTCCCTGGCTCCATTTCTTGTATTGCGGAAAATAGGCCATGGTTAGTTGCAATAAGATAATCAAGTTCTGCACGTTTTACTTCTTTAATGCCGTCATATGTTCCAATCAAAGCCGCGTCACCATTTGCATCAGCCAAAAGTAAATTCATATTCGTTCCTACTGGCATATTGTTAACCATATAAATTGCTTCTTCGACATTTTTACAGTTTTCTAATAGGGCTCTAACAATAACCATAAACTGTAACCCAGGTACTACTGGTGGTCTCATACCAGGATATTTACCAATAGGCATACCACATGATGCATATGCAACACATAGCCCCTTCTCATTTAAGCCTTCACTTCGACCGAATGTTGAAACAGAAAATCCTGTATGAGTATATTTCCCTTCAACACGAGTAGTACATAAGCGCATATCCGAAATATCAGGTGATAAATCATAATTTCTTAAAACATATGTTTTACCATCTACCATCTTTCCAGGTAAAATAGCCCCTAAACTACATCCCCCAGGAATTAACCACGCATTTTGATAAAAATTTAGTTGTTCAGGCGCATAACCAAAACCTTCTGCAAAGCCTTCTAATTCTTTATTTAAACCTGGGCAATACTGCTCTATTTGTGCTTTCATTTCAAAATAAGCGTTGTCAGAAGTTAAATTTTCCGTAAAGAATAGCGATTTTGCAAAAGGGTTATTTTGAAATTCTCTCGCTTGTGATTGTCCAATCTCATATGAACTACCTTTAAGAAATGCAAACTGTCCTGTATTTGTTTTCATCGATATACCCCGTTCTATATTTTAGTAGCAAGACATTTCTTACCTTGCTAAATACAGAATAAAGTCTCCATCTACTGGAGAGTTTAGCTAGTTTCTTAGTTTCACAAATACTTTTGTCAAAAAATCATTTGGATGTAGCTCAATATTTGGTTTAATATTAATTGGATTAACTACTTCAGTTGGTATTAACCCCTTTATGTACTGCTCCATAAAAGTCCCTTCTGCTTGGAGGGATTGCTCAGTCAGCCATTCCTGCAAGCGACTATAGCCAAAATGTAACTCTGAATACGGTCCCTTTACATTTATACAAGCATACTTGCCTTCTGGTATTACTTTAATATACTCCCCTTGTTGAGTTGCTTTTACTGGTAACAGAAGTTCAACATCTGCTATATTTTGGTTCCTGTCCTGTTGGTGGAGAATTGCAACAAGCTCCCCATCTTTCTCAAATTGATACGCATAGATTCGTTCAAATAATTTTTGAACTAGCTTATCCATTTCAATAATATGTATCTTTTCACGGATGGAAAGCACCTGTGTTTTTGGTCGTTCTTCTATGTAACAACTTGATAATATTGGCTTTGGATTAAACGTTTCAGTGTTCCTTATAGAATTTTTCACTTGGACAATATTTTGAATTAGTTCAGCGATTACTTCTTGTTGATGCTCTAATTCCTGAACTTTTTTATGTAATCTTAGCTCTAAATCTTGCCAATCATTTTTTCCTTTCATAATCTGTTCAATCTCTTTTAATGAAAAATGACAATTTTTTAGTACCTGAATCGTATTCAGTTCTTTCATTTTATCGTAATCAAAATAACGATAGCCGGTCACTTCATCTATAAAAGATGGTTCGAGTAATCCAATATCACTATAGTAACGAATAGTTTTTACAGGAACATTACACAGGTTCGAAAATTTCCCAATGCTATACATAAAAACACCTTCTTTTTAAATAGTTGCATGTGCTATGTCATTCATTTTAAATGAATTAAAATAAACCTCTCCTTGCTTAGTAATTGTACGATAAAGTAGTAGTAAATGTTTCACTATAATGAACTTATTAACATGGTATACGTTTTAACAAATATCATCGACAACTTGCTCAAAAAACAAAAGAGTATGCTCATCATTTTTTGATTTGAGCATACTTCTTTTGGTTATATACTAATTTGTTTCGTACGGGTATTTGCCCTGCTTCCGCGGGTAAACTTATCCATAATATGATAGATTAGTTGAAGACTATCAGAATGGATGGCGCAGAGGGTGGAAAAATGGAAAATTTATATCAAATTTTTCTAATGTGAAAACTGGGTTTTCAACAAGTAAAATGCAAAGAAGCTTAGAATTGCTAGAGGAATTACATATTCCAATTTGATAAGATTGTATAAACCATAAATCCACCTACTATTAAGTTCCCAATAATTATAAATGGTAAGTTTCCTTGTAATTTAGTATTTTTCTTTTTCCCTACTCCACCTAACGCAGTAATCCCTATAAATAAAGACAATGCAGGATATATAAAGATAAAATACTTACTGCCGTTTAAATTGGGACCGGCTATGTTGAAGGTAATAGGAATCTCATCCGATATATTTTGTACACCAATAATTGAAAACGCCAAAAACAAGGCACAAAATATCCAAGGAATTATACGTACTGACTTTTTAGATGTATTCATAATAATCTCCATTCTCTCCCTTGTCCGCTTCACGATACAAACAGTAATGAAAGCGAGTGAGCGGAACACTCTATTTTTCGATTTTTCAATTAATTCCAGTCTTTATTTAGCTTACTTTTTTCAATAATATTTAATAATTTCATCTTCACACTACTCTTCCCAAATTAAATAGGCTCACCATTTATTGTTTTTGCATATAACATGCTAGTTACGATGCCCAAGCATGAAATAATAATAACATCATATATACCTACTATCGAACCTAACCATAGTACTCTTGGAACTGCTGCAATGAATACCAGAATCGCTGCACCGAAAAACCCCAATACACTTGATATACTCCGCTTTACTACTTGGAGTTCTGATTGCCAACTATAATTGACAAATCTTAAATTAATAGCGACTCCGTATATTGCTGAAAATACTGCAAATGCACATGGAAGAAGTACTAATGTGATGGAATGAAATAATGTTGCTCCAAACACTCTTCCGATTATTAATCCGTTTATTATCGTAAGAGGTATTGTAAGCGTAAGATTAACAAGTATCTTACTCTTTACAACCAATTCTTTCGACAATGGAAAAGTTTTGATTATCCAAATATTTTTACCTTCAAGTGAAAAAGACACGCTACTTGTATTTGAAAGACATACCATCAATGACATTATATACGGTGTTACGCCATACAGAGTCTCTACTGTATTAATAGTATTTATCGGCATATTTTCCATCACTTTTGTAATTGAAATCATTAAAGAAATCGTAAAAATAACCATCATGATCATTCCAAATGTTGTGTTTATTAAGTACGTTGTGGACGAAAATAGTCGTTTGATTTCTTTCACATATAATGCTTTTAATTTACTTGATCTTTTTAATGTGTTTATTTCATATTTTTTGTTACTACTCATTGATCGAATTTTAGTATTTAGTCCTTTGTATACAAACGAGAGACCTATAATGAAAATCACTGTTAACACTATTGAAACTGCTATATATATAAGAAAATCTCCCACTTTTCCTGTTACCAGTATTTTATTAAACAAATAAAACATTGGATACACTTGGTTAGCCTGATTCAATATATTTGTTAAGATCAATTTCATATCGCTTGGGTCTAATTTATAACTACTCAATGTTGGTGCTAATACTAAAAATAAAATAATACACATATAGCTAAATGAAGAAACCGCACGAGAATATTTTGCTCTCGATGAAACTTCTAAAACTACTATACTAACAATTGATGCTATAATTGATGGCACTAATGCAACTGTAAGTATTCCAATCAGTATCTTTATCCAAAAAACGCCGCTTACTGTTCCTGTAAAGAAATATACTGCTCCCATAAGAAGCATGATTATTAAAGATACTACCGTATTCAAGAAATATATATATAAGAATCTACTTACTACTATTATCGATGTTTTAATAGGAAGTGACATTAATGTGTCATAATCTCTTTTTCCAAAAAACTCATCACTAGCACTAAAAAATGCTATAAACAATGATATAAGAGTACTCACTAAAAATGAATATGCAAGTATGTGTTCTCTCATATTATATTCATTCAGCAAATATCCAAGACTTGTAATATACGCTAGCCCGAAAGCAGACGCAAGAAATATACCAACAATAGCCATTTTATCACCAAAGTTGGCTTTACCTTTTAGGGTATTAAGTCTCACTAGTGAAATAATCCTAATTTTCAGAAGAATCGATAAGTGTTTCATCTTTTAACTCCTTCATAAAGAACTCTTCCAATGTTTGATTTTGTATTATGTCATCCATCGTACCACTATAAACTAGCTTTCCACGATTAATCATGGCCACCTTATGACAAAGCTTTTCTGCAACATCTAAGACATGTGTTGAAAAAAATATTGCATTCCCTTTAGCAGTCATTTTCTTCATTATCTCTTTTAAATCAACTACTGCTTTTGGATCAAGACCTACAAATGGCTCGTCCAGAATCAAAAGCTTTGGTTCATGAATAATAGCCCCAGTTATTGCTAACTTTTGCTTCATTCCGTGAGAATAAGAGGATATTAGATTTCCAAGACTTTCTGTTATTCCAAACATTCCAGAATATTCTTTTATTCTCTTTACTCGAATATCTTCCGGAACTCCGAAAATATCTACTACAAAATTTAAATACTGGATTCCTGTCAAATGTTCATATAATTCGGGACTATCAGGAATATAAGCAAATTTTGATTTGCATACAAGCGGCTCTTTCTTAATAGAATGCCCATCAATGTAGATGTCGCCTTCTTCAAAATCTAGGATTCCTACTACTGATTTGATTGTTGTACTTTTCCCTGCTCCATTATGACCTATAAATCCAAAAACATCGCCATTTTCAACACATAAACTAATGTTATCGACAGCTTTTTTTTCACCTTTATACACTTTTGAAAAATTTTTAATATCTAGGATTCCCATTCTTTCATCTCCTTACCTTATTATTACCGATCGATTACTTACAACCTCGCTAATGACCTTCGTAAAGCTTTCACGGAAATCATCACAAGTAAATGAAAAAAGTGGTTATCATCAAATGTTTGAAGTTTAAATCCATCTGGAACTTTGCTTCAGAATAGGGGGTATCATTACTTACTATTGGTTTTGAATGGGAGCTTTGCAAACTCTAATTTTTCAAGTGGACTGTTGCTAAATGGCTTTCTGGTAGTCTTCGTTCTGACCTCTACGATTCTCTATTTTATGCTCACAAAGTACAGTTAGATTCAGAACTTATAGTTTAACTTGGCTTACTTCCTATGATTGAAAGTAAACCAAGTTCTTTTCTATTTTTTTTTTATGCTCAGACCATCTTTCAAGTCCTTCCTCACCTTTGAAAGCGCATTCTCTTATACCGCTTTGGATTGGTGAAGAAAATATAATCGCACTTTTAATTTCGCCTAATTGTATATCAAAACTTTCACTATCGATTCCTTTGTAGAATCAGACCTGTCTCCATTCCTAGTCTCTATTTCTTAATAAATTGCTGGATGGCTGGCAACAATTCTTTATGAAGTGGTAATGATGGGTCTGAATACGTCGCTAAATTTTTCGCGCGATCTGCTGGAGCATTTTTTAACACATGATTCATGCCGTCCATATATACAAGCTCGGCATCTGGTTTACCTTTCTTTAATGCTTCCGCATCCGTTGCAACTACTTGTAAGTCAGTTTTTCCTTGAATAATTAAAACTCGGCTACTTACTTTTGCTAACTCACTTGCAGGGTTATATTTTAACCATGAAATCATATATGGTTGAATGGAAGAGCGGAAGAGAGATTGTAATTCTGGTGAAACGTTCTTCACTAGCTCGCCTTTTTTCAAGGATGCAAGAGCATCTGTTGATTCTTTTAGAAGGGCTGGTGTAAACTGACCTTTTACTTGCTCTAACAGAACTTCATCTATTGGTCTTCCAGTGCCTGCGATGGAAACAAAGGACTCTACCTTTGCTTTTTGTGCGGCTAGCAAACCGATCAGTGAGCCTTCGCTATGACCAATAATATGAACACTTGAATAAGCTTTGTCGGCTAACAGGGTATTAATTACTTGAACTGCGTCATCTACGTATTGGTCGATCGTTAAATCCTCTTCCTTTGTTAAAAGGGATTGATTATCGCCAATTCCACGTTTATCATAGCGGACAGTTGCAATACCATCTTTTGCTAAGCCTTCTGCAATCATTTTTAAGCTATTATTTTTACCAGCTAAGGCTGAATTTCCATCCTTATCCGTTGGACCAGAGCCTGCTATAATAAGCGCAACTGGAGATGATTGGTTGCTAGCCTTTTGAAGAGCCGCTGTTAACTCACCATCCTTGACGGGAACCTTTAACGTTTCATACGTAACTGGTTGTTTTGGCTGTTCTTTGAATGGCTTTAAGACAAGTGGGAATTTGCCACCATTTTGTTGGAATGTTGCTTCTATTTGCCCATCTTTTAATGTGCCTTTAATTTCAATTGCAGAGCCATTTAAGTTGATCGAAACATTCACTTGATCTCCATTATATGTAATGCTTTTAAATGGATAATTCCCTTGCCCAGGTACTGATAGTTTCCCGTTATCTTTTTGCAAATCAACAATAATTGGAAATGCTCCATTCGGTGTCTCAATATTCCCTTCCCATTTACCTATTAGTTGTTCATTCATTTTATTGTCCCCTTTCGTCTCTTTCCCTTTTGTGTTGTCTTCCTTCTGAGCGCATGCTGTTAATAATAAAAGTGCACAACATAAAACTAATAGTTTTTTCATAAAATCTCTCCCTCTATATGAAAATGACTAACAAGATTGATAAAAATATGACAAGTAAAATGATATAGCTCCATTTATTCGCCATATTCACAGTCCAACCAATACCGTATTTCTTTTCTACTAATAGTGAAGGGTCATTTTTATTACTATAAAAAATACCCCATTTCCAGTATCGATCATCGGCTGAAGCTGTTTCGTTTGTATGTAAATCATCAAAGCGCTCATTACTTTTACTTAATTTCCAATTGAAGAGGATAAGTCCCCCTAAAGAAACGATCATAGATACAATAAAAAGAGGGAAGAAATAAGGAGCTGTTTGATCTTTTAAAATCACTGTCGTGTAATGTAAAACAACAAAAAGAATGGTCATATTATAATTAATCGCCGCTAAATACCAGCTGCCATATTTACGCTGAGTAAGCTCTCTATTGGCCGAAGCTTCTTTCGCCTGTGCGCTCAATTGAATTTTGGCACTTTTCATACCAAAACTTATAATGAATAAGCTAATTTGTGTCCCTAGTAAAATAAGTGGCATGACAATTACAGAGATCCACGTTTTTTCAGTCCAACCGTCTGCCTCACCTGCTGCATTCCAATGGGTTGCAAACACATCCGGAATGGCATTGTAATTCATATAGGTAAAGGTAATCAACGCTAACGTGATAATAATTGGTAATGCGAAAAATACAGGTGAAAGTACTTCATCTCTATCACGTATAGATAGATCCGTCACATAAACAGTTTTGACATGTGCCTCCCAATTTTCTTGTTTTTTTAGTTTTTTTATTTTTATATGATAAGACATAGAAAGAGCAGCTGATAGGAGAAACATGACACATAGGAATATAAAGGATAGTAAAACAAATTTCTTTTCCTGAATGGACGTCAATAATAGTAAAATTTGGCCTAAAAGAAATGCAGCTGCGATGCTCCCTACAAACATGCTGTAGTGCTTTTTAAATAGTTGTAATTGCTGATGTTGCACATAGGGCTCTGGAATTGACACACCAAACACTGTTGTTTTTCTCGACAAATATGGTGTTACTGTTTCCAGTACCCCTACAAAGATAAAAATGCCTATTATAAAAAGCATATTTCCCCTACTTCCATTGTTTTAAAATTCGATGAAACAAACTTGTCATTTGATCTTTTTCAAGGCCACGTGCAAAGGCCTCTGCCATAATTGGTTTTAATGCATTTTCTACTTTTTCAACTTCCGTCTCTTGCAATTCTTTTTTTTGACCACCGATAATGAGAGCCTTTGCTTTCGGCTTTAATTCGATTAACCCTTTTTCTTCGAGTTCGTGATAGCTCTTACTTACCGTACTGACATTAATCCCTAAATCTGCAGCCATTGAACGAACTGAAGGTAATGTATCACCATTTTTTAGCTCTCCCTTAGCAATTAACTCAATTAACTGATTTGCTAACTGTTTGTAGAGCTGTAATTCACTGCTTGGATCTAAATGAATATTCATTTTACCCCTCCAATCTGTACCGCTTATCACCAAACAGAAATCTGTCATACTTAGAGTAGTACAGATTTTTGAAAAAGTCAAATTTTTCTATAAAGTAAAAATTAAATTAGTAGGAAATCTTCTTCATCATCACTGGTCTAACAGACTTTAGGGCAATCAATGCAAAAAAAAAGGACCCAGGAAAATTCTGGATCCAAGAACACTTATTTCTATTGATTATATCTGTATCGGTTTTTGCTTCTTCTTAAGAAACAGCAAAACAGAATATCCTCTGCCTCACCTTTTTCTTAAGATTTTAGAAGCTCACCCTATACAACTGTGGCGGACTTTCCTGAGATTCCTGGTCTTTGGGTGTTTGACTACTCATTCTACATCCTCCTAATCATATTAGATTAATAAGTGATTCCTCTTTTAATATGAACCGTTTCACAAGTGTTTATTCATGTGAAGCGCATTTTTATCAAAAGTACCTTGTTAAAGAATAGAACTCCACGAAAATGCAGCGTTTTTATTTTAGGCGTCTTCTTTAAAGACTTGTTGCGCAATCGTTAAAGCATTTTGCACACGCGGAAAGCCTATGTAAGGCACTAATTGTAATAATGCTTCCACAATTTCTGTCTGTGTCAATCCTACATGTAAACCACGTTTAATATGTGTCTTTGTTTGTGGGGCAGCACCTTGAGTTACTACTGCTGTAATGACAACAAGTGCACGGCTTTTTGCATCTAGCCCTGGTCGTGAATATACATCACCATAGGCAAATTCAATAATCATTTTGCGTAAATCTGGTGCTAAATCAGCTAGTGCATCTGCCTCAATCATTCTTGCCGCTTCTTCCTTTGTTACATACTGTTTAATTGTTTCGTATCCCTTTGTAAAACGCTCATTCATTGTAATCCCTCCCATTGTTATTTCTTTACACAAAAACCCCAATTCCGCGTCTCCAGAATTGGGGATTGTCCTTCACCTATGTAAGGGGCTCTTTTTCGTTTCACCCTCTGGCTCTAACGAAAAAGGAAAATGGTTTTTCATAGTGCCTCACTGGACAGCTTTAATGAATATCTATGCAAAAGTCACAAGGACATGCACGCTAAGTTATGGTTAAACGAGACAAGCTTTTGCTTTTTCAATTTGGATGATTACTTGATCAAATCCTGTACCACCTAAAGAATGGCGACGACGAACGGCTGCTTCAGGCGCTAATACATCGTAAATATCCGCTTCGATAAGCTCACTTTCTTTTTTCATGTCTTCCAGCGGTAAATCTAATAAGTAGATACCCTTTTGAATACATGTGAATACAAGTTTTCCTGTCACTTCATGTGCTTCACGGAAAGGCATACCTTTTGTTGCTAGATAATCTGCAAGCTCCGTAGCATTGGAGAAGTCAGAGTGTACTGCCTGGTGCAAACGCTCTGTATTGACAGTCATCGTGCGAATCATACCTTCAAAGATTTTTAGTGAACCAAGAATTGTATGGACTGTATCGAACATACCTTCTTTATCTTCTTGCATATCTTTGTTGTATGTTAACGGTGTTCCTTTCAGAACAGTTAATAAGCCCATTAAGTTACCGTAAACGCGTCCCGTTTTTCCACGGATTAACTCCGCCATATCAGGATTTTTCTTTTGTGGCATAATAGAAGAACCTGTTGAGAAGGCATCATCTAATTCGATAAATTTGAATTCATCTGTCGACCACAAAATAATTTCCTCTGCAAAACGAGATAAATGCGCCATTAATAATGATGAATTACTTAAAAATTCAACGATAAAATCACGGTCACTTACTGCATCCATCGAGTTTGCGTAAACCTCGCTGAAGCCTAAAAGCTCCGTTGATTTTAAGCGGTCGATTGGGAAAGTTGTCCCCGCCATGGCACCTGCACCTAAAGGCAAAATATCGATACGCTTAAGCGACTCCGTAAAACGTTGTTTATCACGCTCTAACATCCAGAAATAGGCCATTAAGTGATGCGCAAATGAGATTGGTTGGGCACGTTGTAAATGTGTATAGCCTGGCGCAATTGTTTCTACATGCTCCTCAGCTTTTTCAAGCAATGTCTTTTGGAATATCTCAATTAAACCGATTGCTTCCTTCACACGTTTTTTCAAGAAAATATGCATATCCGTTGCTACTTGGTCATTTCGGCTACGGCCTGTGTGAAGCTTACCACCTACAGGACCAATTAAATCAATGAGCATTTTTTCCAGATTTAAGTGAATATCTTCATTAGCAACTGTAAATTCAAGCTCCCCTGCGATTGCTTTTTCTTGTAATTGTGCAAGGCCACCAAGAATGGCCTCTACGTCAGCTGCTGGTAAAATTCCTGTTGCGCCAAGCATCGTAACATGTGCTACGCTACCTTCAAGGTCTTCTAGAACAAGCTGTTGGTCAAATCCAATCGATGCGCCGAACTCGTCCACCCATGCTTCTGCTGATTTTTGGAAACGTCCGCCCCAAAGTTTTGTCATAACAGCTCACCTTTTCCTTAAAAATTCTTTTTAAAAAAGGTGTAGTACAGCGTTTAATGCTACACTACACCCTGCTGTCAAAAAAGATTATTTTTTATTTACTGAAGAGTTAACCACTGTTGGCAAACCCCATAATTCGATGAAGCCTACTGCTGAAGCATGGTTGAATTGGTCTTCTTTAGAATATGTTGCTAGCTTTTCACTATAAAGTGAATTTGGGGATTTACGTCCTTCTACAATTGCATGACCTTTGTAAAGCTTCACGCGCACAGTTCCGTTCACAAACTTTTGTGATTCAGCAAGGAATGACTCCAGTGCTACACGTAATGGAGAGAACCATAAACCATCATAAATTAATTCAGATAATTTTTTCTCAATGACTGGCTTGAAGTGTGCTAACTCTTTTACAAGCGTTAAGTCTTCAAGTTCTTTATGAGCCGTTAATAGCACTTTAGCTCCTGGAATTTCATATACTTCACGAGATTTAATACCAACTAATCGGTTTTCTACGTGATCGATACGACCAACACCGTGTGCGCCAGCTACTGCATTTAATTCTTGGATTAAATCAGCAAGCTTCATTTCTTTACCGTTTAACGATACTGGCTTACCAGCAACGAATTCAATTTCTACGTATTCCGCTTCATTTGGAGCGTTTTCCACAGAAACTGTTAAACCATAAGCTTCTTCTGGTGGTGATACCCATGGATCTTCCATTACGCCCGCTTCATTTGCACGGCCCCATAAGTTTTGGTCGATAGAGAATGGTGAATCTAACGTTGCAGGAATCGGTACATCATGTTTCATAGCATATTCGATTTCCTCATCACGGCTCCAGCCCCACTCACGTACAGGTGCTAACACTTCTAAATCTGGATTTAACGCTTTAATTGAAACTTCGAAACGAACTTGGTCATTACCTTTACCTGTGCAACCATGAGCTACTGCGTCCGCTCCTACTTGGTTTGCAATCTCCACTAATTTTTTAGAAATTAATGGACGAGAAAGTGCCGATACTAATGGATATTTTTGTTCGTACCAAGTATGAGCTTGTAATGAGATTAATGCATATTCTTCAGCGAACTCATCCTTCGCATCTACCATATATGATTCAATTGCTCCTACATGGAGAGCTTTATTTTTTACGAATTCAAGGTCCTTACCTTCACCAACGTCAAGACAAACTGCAATAACGTCCCAACCTTGTTCTTTTAACCACGGAATTGCTACAGAAGTATCAAGTCCTCCTGAATATGCTAATACTACTTTTTTATTCGCCATAAAAAATGCGCCTCCAATTAATCTATAAGATATGTATGTTTATACATTCGTTTAAAAGTTTATACACGAATAGTATCACGTTATAAAAATAAGTGCAAGTGTATTTTTATAAATTTATAGACTTTTATGTTTATTGTAAAAAGTGTGTCATTACGGTACTTTTAGCGCTTGTATAAACTATGAATATTTTTACTCAAAAAAATGATTTTTTACTCGTAACTTGAATGTATATAGTATAAATTTCGGGATAGTAAATGGCACTTCTGCAAAACGAGGGGGTTATTTCCGTTCCGACTGGGCTTTGTTTTTGCTACAGAAAACATTTGCTGTTGGTCACGAAGGAGTCGCCCATCCTCCACTCCAATCAACCGCTTCACTTATCTTGTCTCTATAATTCTTTGTTTTTAAACTCTATGAAAAAGAACCCATTGTGTAAAATGAGTTCTCATGACAACAAAAAGATAAATATTAATTTATGTGTATAAATAAGCAAAGGCAGATTTTTCACTCCACGTTGGCGCTTTCCTCAAGTTTGGCTGGAAAACGAAACACGATAGTTCGGCACCCATCACAAAGTACTCATTGTTAAGACTACAATTCAGTTTTATGGAAACTAAAAAAGCTAAACGTCTACAATATGTGAATTCATTATGCACAACGGTTTTATTTGTTCTCAAATTATTAAACTCCAGAAATATGTTATTTTCCTTTAAGCATGGGGTCGGTTATTTTTTTAGCGATCGTTTTTTGACCTTCATTATTAACTGTTAATATATCTTGCTTTATTGTTACTAAAACGCCTAAACTACGTAAGAAAAATTCATCTTCTTTTATCGCATGTAACTCAAGTGGCATTGTAGCAGGTAGGAAAATATATAAGCGATTACCCTCTTGCAATGCTATTTCCACAGCATGTTCAGGTTGTTCTTGGAGTTGGTATTTACCTTCATAGTTCTGTAAAATTTCGACTGGTAAATGCACAGCTTTATATTGCTCAGGCTTTTTTGGCAAATGGAACTCATGTGTCGTTATTGCTTTTTCAATTGCTTCACCGATCGCTATTTCATAATCTAATTCTTGCTCTTTACTGCGTAAAAATATAAAGATTGTCTTAGACTGCGGGTAAATTTTAAATGTAGTTGCATACCCTGGCCAACCGCCATTGTGCCATACACATTTCCCAAGTTGTTCATCCTCGGAAATAATCCAACCCATCCCGTAAGAAAAAGGTTGTTCCGCCGTAAGCGTTGAGGAAGTAAAGGCTTGCTCAAGTAAAGCTTCATCCCAAAGCTGTGCTTGAATAACAGCACGCCCTAATTTCCATAAGTCCTCTACCGTTGAATAGATTCCACCATCGCCAGTAATATAATTCAAACAAGTAGTACTTTTCGTTTCTTCAAATTCTGAAGGGTCCACATATTGTCCGGTATACACATCAAACACATAGCCCTGTGCAATTTCATTCGTATATTGTTCAGTAAAAGTAGTTGATGTTACCGTTGTGTTTATCATATTTAATGGTTTAAAAATAGCTTCATCCATATATTCAGAATAGCTTTTATTGGTCACACGCTCGATTAAAAGAGCTAATAAGACATAACCTGTATTGCTGTATTCCATTCGCTCACCTGCTTCAAAAAGTCGCGGTGGTGCATATTGAATTAATAGCTGCAGAACATCTTCATTTGTGGCAGCTGTTGTTTCATCCCAATTTGAAAACAATGCCATATAATCAGGCAAACCTGATGTATGATGTAATAAATCACGCACAGTTATATTCGTGTAAGGCAAATGATCAAACCATTTGTTGATATCATCATCGAATGTTATTTTCTTTTCTTGTACTAAAAGTAAAATTCCCAAGGCTGTAATAGGTTTTGATACAGAAGCTAAGTTAAAACGTTGATGAAGTTGCATTGGTGCGTGTGTTTGAACCGAAGCCTCTCCATAGGCACCTTGTAATAGAATTGTCTCATCTTGTGCAAGCAACACAGTACCATTAAACGTATCATCAAGCTGTTCTTTCACTTTATTCCAATCCATTTGAAATTTCCTCCTCAACAATTCGATTTAAGCGCTGGATTAAGCTACGCAATTGTTCTAAATCTTCCACCGGCATTTTGCTATAAATCTTTTCAATAATGAGTTCATTAATTTGCTCATCGCGATGATAATACGCATCTCCGTTTTCAGCCAACATAACAACCACTTCTCTGCGATTGTTAGGGTTAATATCGCGTTTTAAATAGTTTTCTTTTTCAAGTCTCGATACTATTTGACTCACTGCACTCGGGGAGATTTCCATATAGTGAGCGATTTCGCCCATTGTACACTTTTTATGCTTGTGTACAAAATCAATGACCATCGTTTGTTTCATCGATAAATCATCTGTAAATAGAGCTTCTTGAGCCTTCGCTAATTTTACATTCATTTCATAAGTATATTGATTAATGTCATCTACAATTTGCTTAATTTTCTCAGTCATTTTTACCAACCTTAATATTTTAGTTAACTTAAATATTAACCAAACGAAGTGTTTTGTCTACTTATTTTCATTTTTTACTGTTTCAGTTGTCCTAAATGAATTAACTATCTCCCCAACATTATCAATAATTCCATCCAACTCTTTCGTTATTTCTTTTACTTCAGGATCCTTATCCACATCTACTACTCCAATTCTAAATATCCAATCTTTTTTCTTTTTAGCCATTTTTGCACCCACTTTATCGTTTAATTTTCTTCCTATAAAATTTCAAATATGTTAATTCCAAAACTAAACAAATAATTCACCTAACAAAAATCTTTTCAATTAAAACAATATTTATTCTTCTTAATATTTTATCTAACTTAAATATTAATGAAGATAAATGATTTTGTCAACGAAATGGATTTTTAAAAATAAAAAAACTGTAAGCATACTCGATTTTTACCCGAATATGCTTACAGTTAAATACCTATTTTTTATTAAAAAATGATTTCCCTAAAAATTCAACGGTTGCAGGTGCGATTGCATAAAGCTTACTTGATAACCCCATGATTCGTGGTAAATTAACCTCTCGTACAGGGCGCTCGATTGTTTTTATCGTCGCGCGTGCCACTTCTTCAGCTGTTAATAAAAATCTTCCTAAAGACTCTCGATAGCCACTTTCATCACTCGCCTTATCTAAAAATGGTGTATCGATTGGACCTGGATGTATCGCAGTGACTTTAACATTATACGGAGCCAGTTCCATACGAAGCCCATTCGTAAAGCCAACAATTGCATGCTTTGTAGCAGCATAAACACTAGCCTTAGGTGTCGCTACCTTTCCTGCCTGTGAGCCGATGAAGATTAACTGACCTTGCTGACGTTGTATCATAGGTGCTGCTAGACGTTTTGCTAAATACATCGGCACACTAACATTTAGCTCTACCATTTGTCTAATAGCTTCATCTGTTAATTCAGGTGCAATACCGAATTTACCTACCCCGGCAGATAAAATGGCTACATCGAGAGGCGGTAGCTGTGCACATACTTCATCAATAGTAGCTAAATCAGTTAAATCTGCTTGGATCACGTTTGCCCCTACGCGTTCTAATGCTTTCAATGCTACTGTATTACGCCCTGTAGCATAAACCGAATGGCCTTGTGCTACTAATAATTCTGTTATTTTCAGTCCAACACCACTTGTTGCACCTGTCACGAAGATAGTCTTTTTATTCACGCTCATATTTACACCTACTTTCTATGAAATAAATAGATACCTTCTTCAGATTTTGTGGATGTAATCAAATTGTTGGCCTCTAAGTAATCTAAATAACCGAGCGTTTTAGACAGTGTCAGACCAAGCTGACGTTGAAAAATTGCTGGATAAAAGCGCTTCGTTACTTGTACAGCAGTTAATGATTCATCACCAAATAATTCGCAAACCTTCAAAGCTTGCTGATGCTGGCGTTCTAATCGTTTATCAATTAATTCAGGAATATTCTCTAACTCAGCACCATGTCCTGTATACATCTTTTTTACGGGTAATCGTCGTAATATTTCTAGTGATTCATTATATTGTAGTAACGATTTAGTACGTCCTAATGTACGGTCTAGTGGTGGCTCAATTAATGGGTTTGGCGTTATTTTTGCAAGTAATAAATCTCCACCTATTACATCATGAGTTTTTTCATCCCAGAATATTAAGTGACTTTGTGCGTGTCCTAATGTTTCAATAGCCTTTAATCCAGGATGTCCTGGCACTTCATCCCCATCGTTAAGAGTTTGTGTTAAAGGTCGTTCACCTACAAGCTCTATTTCACGGCGGACATGTACACTCGGCTGGATATATTCTTGAGGAACTCCGTGCTCAAATAAGCGCTCACTGTAAAATTGCACATGGTAACGTAAAAAATCCTCGTCATGACGAAGCCATTTATCGTTATAGGCATGCCCTAAAATTTCTGCGTTTGGAAAGGCATCCACCCAACCTGCATGATCTGGATGATGATGGGTTAACACAACCTGTTCAATATCTCGCATATCAAAGCCAGCTGCTCGAATACCCCATTTAAGCGCATCATAGGCTTCCATTGTTTTTGGACCAACATCAAAAATGGTCAATGCATCCCCTTTTACAACAAATGCATTCACATCTCCTACTTCATAGGGTGTTGGTATTTCTATTTTGTATATAGACAAAAGCTGTTTCCCCCTTTAATGCGACTAGTGAATACCTATTCATTCTATTTTACAAGTTTTTCTTCTTTTCGTCACCCTCCTGTTGACAGGATGACGTATTATTAATATAATTTTGAATAATCTAATTATATTTGTGCATTGATGAAGCCAAGTACGTAATTGGTGAAGGTGTCTTAGAGAGTGTTA
Organism: Lysinibacillus sp. NPDC096212; assembly: GCF_044763105.1. NCBI lineage: Bacteria > Bacillati > Bacillota > Bacilli > Caryophanales > Bacillaceae > Lysinibacillus > Lysinibacillus sp. NPDC096212. The sequence goes on from NZ_JBIWFQ010000014.1 coordinate 120,149, forward strand.
CATTTGCTGAAAGTGACATCACCGCTCCCATTACCGAACCTACTTCTGAGCAGTTATGAAAACATAACCGTTTCCCTTGCGATAAAAGGGCTATGAGTTGTGCCAATTGGCAAACAAAGGTGGTACCGCGGAAACAACAGCGTTTTCGTCCTTCTTTATAAGGACGGGAGCGCTTTTTTTATCTTCATTCAGCAAATGTTTTAGTAGCCGGCTGCTACAAATGTTTTGGTAGCGACAGCTGAATGAAGATAAAGCCTCCGGCGGATGTCACGGATTTTCAAAATCCGGACGCAATTACGCCAAGGCGAAATTGAATTTGAACTGGAGGTTTTATCATGAAAAAAATACTATTTATTGGCGCAGGCTCTATGGCAGAGGCATTGATTCAAGGCTGGATTAAACAAAAAGTATTTACAGCACAAGAAATTTACGTCACCAATCGCTCAGACAAGGAACGCTTACAATTTTTACACGACACATATGATGTGAATGGCAATTTTGATGATGCTATTTATCAACAGGCTGATTTAATCATTTTAGCGATGAAACCAAAAGATGCCGTTGCAGCGATGCGTGAGCTAAAGCCTAAAATTACAGAGCAATCAGCCGTTCTTTCTATTTTAGCTGGTATTGCCATTACTACTATTACAGAACATTTAGGTGCTCGTCCAGTCGCACGCGTTATGCCTAACACTTCTGCCACTATTGGGATGTCTGCGAGCGGGATTGCCTTTAATGACAAAGTGACAGCAGAACAACGCGTTATTTTTTTACAGCTTTTAGAGGCGGTTGGTTCAGTTATTGAGGTAGATGAGGATCAATTACATGCTGTAACCGCTCTTTCCGGTAGTGGGCCAGCTTATATTTATTATTTAATGGAGGCATTTGAACGGGTTGGTACAAAGGTTGGTCTCTCGAAGGATACAGTACGACTATTAATGACGCAAACACTTGCTGGTACTGCGGAAATGCTGAAGCAATCCGTTGATGAGCCTGATGTATTACGCCAGAAAGTAACAAGTCCAGGTGGTACAACAGAAGCTGGAATTAAAGCTCTTGAACAATATCGATTTAATGAAGCCATCGAAGCATGCATTAAAGAAGCTGAAGCTCGATCTCGATCACTTGCAAATAGTAAATAATGTGTGCAAAATAAAGTGAAACTTTAATCATTGGGGATTTTCTTCATCCCCAATGATTATTAGTTGAACGAATCGGGCTTTTACGGGCAGTTTATCTCCCACCTAACTTCTTACTTTTGTTAAAATATTAAAGGTGGGAGTATCACTGCCCGTTAAAGCGGGGTAAAGTATATCACTAGGGATTAGGGGGCTTTAAATTGGCTAAATTATTCGAACCTTATCAATTACAAAATATCACTTTAAAAAACCGTGTTGTGATGGCACCGATGTGTATGTACTCGGCACAGGATGATGGGCTTGCAACACCTTTCCACCAAGTACATTATGCAACGCGGGCTGCTGGTCAAGTTGGTTTAATTATTGTCGAAGCTACTGGTGTTGTACCAGAGGGTCGTATTTCTAGTAACGATCTTGGCATATGGGATGACGCTCATATTGAAGGTTTAAGTCAATTAGTTCAAGGAATGAAAGCATACGGAGCAAACACCGGCATACAGCTTGCACACGCTGGACGTAAAGCAGCTGTAGATGGAGAAATATTTGCGCCATCAGCCATTGCATTTAGCGATGCTTATAAAACGCCAACTGAAATGACATTAGAAGACATTGAATATGTTGTAGAAGCATTTAAAAACGCAGCTGTACGGGCAGCTAAAGCAGGCTTTGATGTTCTTGAAATCCATGGAGCACATGGCTATTTAATTAGTGAATTTTTATCACCAGCAACGAATAAACGAAATGACCAATACGGCGGCTCTCAAGAAAATCGTTATCGATTATTACGTCAAGTCATCGATGCTATTCGTAGTGTTTGGGAAGGCCCTTTACTTGTGCGCGTTTCCGCTGAGGACTATGCAGAAGATGGTACAACAATGGATGATTTTATCGTCTTCAGTCGTTGGATGAAATCACAAGGTATCGATTTAGTGGATGTTTCTACAGGAGGTGTCGTGCAAGCACGTATTAATGTTTTTCCAGGCTACCAGGTAACTCATGCTGAAGCGATTAAACATGGTGCTGATATTCCAACTGGAGCAGTCGGCCTTATTACGACAGCCATTCAAGCAGAGGAAATTTTACAAAATAATCGTGCTGACTTAATCTTCCTAGCGCGTGTTCTTTTACGCGAGCCATATTGGCCACTTCATGCTGCTAAGGAATTGGGAGAAGAAGTTACACCTCCAGTGCAATACGTACGAGGCTGGTAAACTGTATAGTGGCTCTTCACCAAAATATAAAAAACAGCTTGTTGATTTATGCTAACAAGCTGTTTTCATTTCAATAAAGAGGGTTTTGTTTAATTTCTTCATCAATTGCCTTCACTAATGTCTCTGCATCATCTGCAGTTACAACTTCTCCATTGACGATGGTGAAGATACCTTGCTCACAAATTTCACAATGTGATGTACAACCCGATTCTTCAATTTCAATATCGGATCTTTCATTTAATATATCATAGGCATCTGCCGCTCCAAGTGATAAGTTTGTGATGCAAAATTCAACTCTATTTTTCAATTGCTGTGGCGCTTTCTTTTTCTTAAAAAGAGAAAATACCATCCTCTGATGTCCCCTCCCACTCAAAGAAAAGTTTTAAAAAATATAACTTATCGTTCGCTGTTTAATGAATAATAATCGATACAATATTAAGGTTTATACACATCAGCTTCATTAGAAGGGACAAAAATAATGCCCTTCAATTTAAGTTTTTCAGCTTCTTTTTTAAATTCTTCTGAACAAAATAATATACTTGAAAGCTTAGTATTATTTAGTAGAAAAACATCTGGGAGATTATCTGATTTTTTCAGTTGTAAATCCCATATTTTTTTAATACGTCCGTTTTGCTTATAGAATTCAATATTTGATTTCTCCATATCTATCTCATCTTCTAACTTATCAAAAAATCGCACATAAAAATATTCCTTTGACGATATGCTTTTTTTATGCCTATTCACCATATATACTTTAGTGTATTGAAAATTGTTGATTCCAAATTTCTGTAATAGGTTTAGAAATTCTAACGATACAAAAAATCCCCCCTCTCCAATCGTAAATCAAAATTATATTTTATATCTTTTGTAACAAACCATACTTCTTCTGGCATCTCTGTCATATTATCTCTTGAGTTTCTCCATTCACCAGCATCAGAGTCTCTTGCTTCAAAAGGATCATTTTCAAAGAACTCTGTATGTATTATTCCCTCTAGATAAGTAGGACAGAATATACCCTCTTTTTCAAAAATCGCAAATGTTTCTCCCATATTTACCCCTCATTCCTTTCACTTAAAATATTCTACCACTCTATGGAAAAGCAAATTCAATTCACACATATGTAAAATCGCATTGATTATTGAAGCATGTTGTTATTCATAAATTTTACCTACATAAAAAATTTGGGCTAGGAAGTTCCAATCGATGTTATTTGGTACTGGTAAATCACTGTTCTTATAGAAACTTTCCATGACCTCTATCCATGATTCAATTGCTTCAAGATAGTTATCAATAGATTTATTTTCCCATTCATCAACATTATGTTTAAAATCCTTTGTAAGTAAATTTAAAAACTCCAAAAATTGATCTTTTGTAGTTACTTGTTCGATTTTCTCATAAAATTCCATATATTATCACCTTTCTATTTTAGCTTCAACAATACTTAAAACAGTTCTTTACGTTACACAATGACAATGATTTTTTCACCATTTGTACCATGTTAATCTTTAGCACTAATCCTGTTGGAAGTTTTCAGGATCTTCGATGATCTTTGTTAAAAATTCTTCAAGAGAGCTTGCAATCTTCTTCTCGTTATTATAGACAGCATTTTGTTCCCCATCTGTTAATCCGATTGAAAAAGGCACTGACTCCCATCCAATAAAGAAGATTAATTTATTTTCTTCATCGTAGTTTGGGTAAGCTTCAAAAGAACCTTGTCTTAATCGAAAATCTCTAATTGCCGACGGACTCAAAACACAATTTTCATCTAGTTCTTCTTCGCCGACAAAGGATCCATAACCGATCTCCATCAAAAATAACTTTAATTCTTTTGGAAAAATAATACCTAGTTCACTTTCTACTTGTTCAATTTCATCACTTTTTATTGAGGGAAACTGAAGACTACTATTATCTTTAATAAATGAAAATTTCATTGAGCAGTCCTTCTTTCATTCTGCAAATCCAACTTTTTCATATCGTAATCCTTTAGCCCATTATATGGACTTTCTTTCTTGTAACAAATTATTTATTTCATCTTTTTTGTGAGAGTAATGTCTCTTTTCAGGATGAAACGCAACCTCTCTTAGTGATGGACATTCTAACAATGGTGATAAATCTCCACTTTTACAGTTCCAAAAATTTATTTTATGCAAATTTTTCATAGATTTCACAAATTCAAGAGAATCAACATCTGAAACCTGTAATTCTTTTATAGTATTATTTCCTGCCAAAAATGTTAGATCAGTAAGTTGTTTACATTTTTCGATATGAAGTCTTTCAAGTCCTTTTAGTTTACTAAGCGCGTGTGCATCTTCTAGATTATTTATATACTGGAACCAACACCATTTCAAGGAATCTAAATCCTCTATCCCAGACAAAGATTTTAGCTTAGTCGAGGTGTCAAGACGCAAAAATTCTAATGATTTTAGTGAACAAAACTCTTTACAATCTGGTTTAATATATTTAATTGCGTATAAGCTTTTTAAATTTACTAGTTTATCTAAGTTTAGATAGTAATCTTTTCGAACAACAACCTCCTCTAATTTTTTAAAATAGTTCAAATCAAGCTTTATCGGTTGAGCTAAAGTGATTTTTGTAAGATTAGTTAATGTAGATAATGCTTCTATATTTTGATACTTGGATAATTTAAAATTATCGTTAATTAGTAATTTATTGATGAATGTTTTGTTGTTGAAAGATGAAAAATCTAAATGACATTTCAAATCTGCATCTAGATTCAAATTACGGATTCGAATTGCATGGTAATTTTCCTTCTCAGCAATCTGTATACCTTCCTCAAGGAAAAGTGGGTTTATCTCAAAATAGCCAATACTATCATTAAATGCATAGCTTCTCATTATTTACACCCCTTTTTATCTAGACTCCCCCTATTAAACTCCAAGACAAGGTTTCTCTCGAGCTTCCTCTTCTGAAAACAAAAATAGCATTGAGTATATTGTTTATTGGCATGTGTTTCGCCCGAAAAAGTTTATAAATAATACCTTCAATCTAATTCTGCACGAGAAAATAAATCCGTAATAGTCGATTCATCTTCACATGTATTTTTAAATGAAATAGCAAACTTCTCTAATGCTTTTTTATCAGAGGAATAAGCACAAAACATACTGGCTTCGGAATCAAAATTGACAATACCTTTTAATTCAGGCATTTTTTCTTCAAGAAAGACTATCGCTAAAGATTCCCAATCATAACCTCCTCCTTCAAATCCCTCATCAGCTCGTGTATCAAAAATCTCTTGCTTATATTCACCAACATATAAACAAAAGGACGCCGAGCTACTACTACGATCTACCCAAAAAAACGGAGCTATTAGCTGTTTATCATTAATAAAATTCATTTTAACCCTCCACTAAAAATAAATTTTTTTATACCGATCGTCTTTTGTAATACTATTTTTTAGTAATAGCATCAATAACGTAAATTATTGCCGTATTTTTCTAATTCAGTAAAGAGTTCATCCCATTTGCTTTAATGCCTTCTCTATATTTAGATGGTATCTTTTTTTCACACCTATTAAACCATTCGTTAAATGTTTCTCTCCATTCCTTCGTCTGATATTGTTTAATCAATAAATTTGCATTAACAGGAAACCTTTTTGCGAGCATTACTAAAATATCAATATGCGTTAACATTGCTTGATATGGTTTATCGCTATTCTTTAACCATTCATTGTTTTTATTTATTTCCTCAATTGCTAGATTAATGTATCGAGCATTGCCAAATTCTGCAGCTTCATTATCTTCAGGCATAATTCCAAAGATCCTCAATTTCATCATCCCCCATTGCATTTACTCTAAATCTTTTTAATGGATCATCTATCTTTCTTTAGCTATCAATAGAGTCGATGAACCCATTTCCCTATTATCTCCACATATCTTTCTAATTCAATTCCCTAGGTTGTGCCTGGATGTGTTTGCAAAATTCCAAAAACGACGGTGCTACAACGATTGCATCATCAGGGTCGTAACTTTCTTCGTAATCCATATATTTTATTTCTCCTGTTTGGATATCAATCCAAAAATCATTGTCTGCATGATTATCAGCAAATGGGATATGAAACAAAACAAAGTTCTCAAAGTCCTCAGAGTAATCTATCCTTCTATCTTTTGCTCTTTCAATAGACATTGTGTAATTAGAATCATCATCCTTATCTTCGATTAATGGAATATGAAAAAAACTACCAATTTCTATCGAGAAAAAATCGTTGTTTAATATTTCATAAAAATGATCAGGGTAAATGTATGCCCCTTTAGTAAACATCCCTCCATTTTTAGCATGATAAAACTCTATAAAATCTTTTTTTCCTGGAAAGTCGTCAGATACAATTTCATTAATCTCGGAAGTCGATATTTCCTTCCAAGAATTCTCAAACAAAATATCTTTATTCAGAAAATCATTAATGTTACCTTTAGAATTTTTGTTCATTTAAGTCTACTTCCTACTTCCCCTTTTAATTTATTTCGACTTTTATTATTGCTCAACTACATTGTGTAAAGAAAACACCTGCATGATTTTGATCATTTTTTTCATTTAAAAACAAATATCCGACCGAGTCACTAAGGCTAAACACATCTTGATATCCTTCAGGAAAATCACCACCATAAATTTGTAGGCAAAATTGATAATCATCCAAACCCATATTTTCTACTTGTAACAAAGATGGTTTATTGCCAATCAACGAACCACAGTAAATCTCAATATCATCAAAGTCTTCTTCATCAACTTCTTCTAAATCTAAATTTACTTCATCTCCAAAAACGAACTCTTGTGCTGGTATTAGAAAGTCTGATTCATTTCGAACATCACCTGCTTTGTGTAATAAAACTTTTGTATATCCTTTTTTAATATTTTTTAACTCTTCTTCATCTCCATGAAAAGTGATTGAATCTAAAAAGTAATCATCTTTTTTATACGTTGTAAAAACGGATAGAACTTGTTCTTCTGGTAAGTTTACATTTAGAGTTTCATTAAGAAAATCCGTCGGTAAACATAATACAAGTGTTAATTTATCTCCATCTGGATTTAATGGCCAATCAATACTTTCAGGCAAGAAGCTATATCCGCCCAGTCGAGCTACATTGGATCCATTTTCTACACCTTTAAAAATAACTTCAATTGACATTTTTCAATACCACCCTCATTTATAACTTACTAGTTCATCCTCAATATACGTATACTAGTAAACCAGTTGCTCCAATTAAAATATAATAGCACCTATAATGTCCTAGTCTTGTGCGCTAACTATAATTAAAAGTAGGTTAACACAAAAATAAAGCAATAAAAACCGAACTATTGTCAATCAATTCCGAAAAATCGCTGTCGATTTCACATTAACGTAATTGTAGCTGACGCTTTGCTTTCGCTACAGAAAACGTTTGTTCCTCTTACTTCGCTTTCGAACAGATAAACAATGCGACCGGATTTTAATATTAGTTAGTTGGTTGGTAAATCGTTTTTATATAGAAAATCCGTAATCTCCAGAAATAACCTTTTATTTCTAATGATTCATAATTACTACAGAAGTTATATGACTATTTACATTATTGCCACATTTTGGTTTATATGATAGTCTACAGAAGTATTTTTTATTATTAAGGGGAGGTTAATTATGTTACGTACTGGTATTATATTTTTAATTTTAGGGTTAGGTGCATTCATACTGCCGCTATTCGGTATACAATTCAAATTATTTACCGTTTTTGGCAAAATTTTTGGCGGAGGCGAAACCTTTGTTGAAATTGCTTTTGCAGGTATCGGCGCCGTCCTAGTAGGCATTCATTTATTTAAAGGAAATAAGGACAAGTCGTCCGCAGCGTAAGAACACAGATTTGGGAGGAAGCTATTTTTGAAATCATTGATTGCAAAACTATTAAAATCAGTAACAGTTATGATTCTTATTATAATGGCGTGTGCGGTTCCCGCATACGCCGAAGAGGAGCTGAATTGGGTAGAAGGTGGACAGAAAGTCGACGTAGGGACCAATTTAGCGGAACTGGAGTTAGGCAGTGATTTTCTTTTTCTTAATGCCGAAGATACGAAAAAGTATCTAACTCAGGGCGGAATGGAACCAAACGGGTCAGAAATCGGTGTGGTTTTCCCAAAGGATGAAAATCAGACTTGGGCCGTTTATTTCGAATATGAAGAACCTGGACATATAGAAGACGACGAGAAAACGGAAATCGATGCTGATGCCTTGTTGGAAAGCTACAAAGAAGGTGCGAAAGAAATGAATAAGGAGTCAAGCCCTGAAAATCAGATATTCGTTGACAAATGGGATGTTGCTCCATTCTACGACAATCAATTACATAGTTTGTCGTGGTCTTTATTGGCGCATGATAATCAGAACAACAGTGTTATTAACTACAATGTGCGAATTCTATCCCGCAAAGGCTATATCTCAGCGATACTCGTCTCAGATCCGGCGAATTTGCAGGCTGATCGTATAGTGTTTAACAACAAGATCCTAAAGCAGTTTAACTTAAAGCAAGGTCAGCGCTATGAGGATTTTGACAAAAAAACCGATAAGGTAGCTGAATTCGGCTTGACTGGATTAATTCTTGGAGGCGTGGGGCTAGCGGTTGCCAAAAAAGCGAGCTTGTTTGCAGTGCTCATCCCTCTATTGAAGAAGTTTGGGATCGTGCTTGTGCTGGCTGTAGGCGCAATTTGGGGCTTTATTCGCAAAAAACTCGGAATGAAGAAAGAGCAGTCTGAGCAGCAACCGACACAATCGGAGCAAACGGAACAGTCGGAACAGTCGGAACAGTCGGAACTACCGGCACAGTCGGAACTACCGGCACAGTCGGAGCAAACGGCACAGGACCAGGCGAGTGAACGCAGCAAGGTTAATTCGCATGAGTAATAACCGCTAAACGTTTTTCGGAGTGGTTATTGCATTGTTCCAAAAATGAGAATAATCAAAGCCCTTCCTAATCGCTCGATAGCCGAGTGATTAGGAGGGGCTTTTATATCGTTTATTCATTTGATGATTTGTCAAATTAAGTGCAACAATTGCTCATTAAAAGCCTCGTTTGCAGTTTTCCAACCAAGACATTTTCTTGGTCGGTTGTTGATATAGTTTAATGATTCTGTTAGTTTTTCTGGTGATACTT